>NZ_JBHLTS010000075.1:0-238674 GCF_042434235.1 Mucilaginibacter angelicae
AAAGTCTAATTGTGTAACTTGTTTCATGAGTTCTTGATTTAAAGTGTTTGTTCTTAGTTTTCACTTTAATCTACAACCTTTCTTTCAAGAACTCTTCTTTAACTATTTCATGCATACGATCTTATACAACACGCATAGCCACGCATACATGCTTTACAGCAGAGCGTATAAGATTTCTCCTCACTCCATCGCGCTTTCTCCTACCCGTTCGTCGAAATGACAATTTGATTTTTAGCTATAAGAATCCCCTTATCTTGTTTCCCGCATCTTGACTTCGTGACTCTTCTATGTCTTGTTTCTTGCATCTTGACTTCTTGCCTCTCTCCTCCCGTCTCTTTTTCACCGCCTTTATCCCTTGCTTTACCGACATCTCCCCTTACATCGCCAGGTATTGATTGACCTGTCTGCCGCATCGCTGTAGATTTGGGTAACATTAAAACTTAAAGCGATGAACAACGATATAATAAACACCGAAAACAAAAGAAATGGCAAGATCATGTTAGGAATAATTTTACTGGCAGCCGGTGGTTTATTTCTGATAGATCAGCTTGACGCCTTACTTATTCCCGATTGGCTTTTTAGCTGGCCAATGTGGTTCATAGCCTGGGGCGCTTACATGGGTGCCAAACATGACTTCAGGAAACCATCATGGATCTTTATGATACTGTTAGGCATAATATTCCTGATCAATGATAACGTTTATGATGCCGACCGTATAACCTGGCCAATTGCACTTATCATACTTGGTGCATGGATAGCCATAAGGCCGGCCAAACAAACCGACAGGGAGTTTTGGGAAAAGAACGAGAAAGCCAAACAGCATTTCGATTTTGAGCAGCCTAAAACAGAAGCTTAAACTCAATCATCCATCATATATCAAAGCCGGGGCATTTTTAAAAAGCCCCGGCTTTTTGTTGATATTTCCGGGTGTTCAACTTTTTTAGGTGTAAACACTTTCGTTTTTCTCAAAAATAAACAATATTGAAAATCAGCAACTTAACTTTTTGGTTTATTTTCAATTCATCAAACTTGAACACCTTAACACTGACAATCAGCAACTTAACTTTTATGAAAATAAAAAGCTGAACACCCCTTTTTCAAAAGTTGAACACCCTGTTTTTTTGAAAGTGGAACACTGGTTTGTGCTCAGGAATAGATTTGAACAAATAGCTGCCACAGGGGTGCAAAAGGTTTGTAGATACTGAGCTAAACCTTACCGGGCTATATAAAACCAGGGCATTTTAAAAAGACCTGGCTTTACAATAACATGAACGGTATCTCCTTTCTTAACCTGCTCATAAAGCGATTTGGAAACTTCAATGTCCCCGCCTTCTGATGGCCCCCATTTAGTCAGCGTTAAATTATAGATTATGGGCTTGGGGTTTTCATAAATAGCCTGGCTGATAATCTTCGCAGGGTATACTTTTGGTTCACCGGAATCAAAATTACAATTCACTATTACAGGAACTATAAACGAGTAAGCTATCACAAATATCGTAGCATAAACCCGTGTACTTGTGCTTGATCGTATTTTTTCTTTTGCCCCCGTCAATATCGAATAGAAAACCACACCTAAAATTATGATCATTATTAGGGCGGGTAAAAACACATCACCAAGGTGCACTAACTTGTAATCTACAAAAGCCCTTACCGAAAGCCCAACAAGGGGCATAAAAAGAGCTGTACTTAAAGATGGATACAAAGATGGTTTTACAGAACTCTCATTTCTCCTTTTACTATCAAGAATTATTGTATCTCTTTTTAAAAAAAATACAACTACCATTAATAAAGGATAGATTATCCCGGTTAAAATGGCATAATCATAAGGGCGGGGATAAACAAACACCCAAATACATATCGCTGCGCCGGTATAATTAAGCCAGGAGCATAACCGCTTTGCTTTCTTTAATGCAATTAATACTTCATCACTTGAATTACCTAAAGAGCTATCATTAAATACCTCATTCGCACTTGCGTGGTGTTGCCCGGCATCCAGATTTTTGCAATTCATCATCAGCCAGTCGCTTATCCCGCCAGGATTAGTAAAATAAGGGACATCATTCAAATAAATGGCTTTTTTGCCCAACTCACTTTTGGGCTTTAAATACAGCTTACCAAGCTTCATTCCATACCCTTCAATATCGGTAATTAACAACTCTTTCCGGCTAAATATCCCTTTCCTTACAATACCATATTGGGAAATAATAATTTTTGTTGCCCGGATATCAAGGTAAACAATAACTCCAAACAGGGTTAAAGCAATGCCAACGATCAATAATATCCACTCATTTTTCCCGGTTACCCCAAGGCCAATCAAATAAACCCCACCGGCCGCTATTGCACCGGCAAAAAGGCACAGAAATATTTTCCACCCTGTTTTAATAGTGTGTTCTGTTTCGGTGTTAAACTTCTTATTCACGATTATTTTCAGAGATTTATTTACTAATGTAAAACCAGGGGATTTTAAAAAGCCCTGGTTTTTCCACTACATGTATTGTTGAGCCAACCGCTGCACCATAATAAAAAGACTCAGAAACCGTAATGTTTTCAATTTCGCGATGATCGCCCCAGCTATCTATCATAATATGATAGCTGGTAGTTTTTTTATGAGATATGTGCCTGTCCATTACTATCGCAGGATATACCCCGGCTTGTGACCGGTCAAAATAGCAATTGATACTAACAGCCGCCCCTAAACCATAACCACCTGCCAATATGATCATCAGCAATAGCTGTCCAATCCGCGAGCTGTATGTTTTATTAAAGCCTTTAACTACCAGCGGCGCCAGGAACACTATGCCAAAAACGACACTGGGGATTAACAAATTGCTATAATTTAATATGTGATAGTAAAAGAAAGACTTCATTACAAGCAGCAGCACCCCAATATATAACCCCATCAGCAAGTTGTTATATGCACTGTTTTTCTTTGAAATTAACGTTGTCAGTCCCTTGCTCAGATAAATGACAACTATACCGGCCAAAGGATAAAACAATATGATTATGTCAACCGCATTACTATCCATGAATAGGAATAAAGCGCCGAACATAAGTGCAATTGCCAAAAGATTGTATATGCCTGATATACGTGCAGCGGTTTTAAATCTCGCAGTCCGTTCTTCGCCGGTATAACCTAAATCAGGGTCGGCCAAAATTTGATCTTTTTCGCTTTCCAATTCTTCTTTGTTCAGATCCCTCAGGTTTTCGCGTAACCATTTTGTTAATTCACCCAGGTTACCAATGCTTGAATAATCGTTTACTTTTATCTTACTGTAGCCCGTTTGCACAGGCTCAATAACAATGGATTTTTCCATAATCCTGAAACCCTTAATATCAGCACGTAAAAGTTCTTTAGTGCCAAATATAGTAGTCCTTACTATGCTGTAATCAGTAATTGTAAGCTTACTTTTAAACTGATTTATTAATATAGCTACACCACCGGTTCCAAATACAATGGGGAGTATAATAAGCCCATTAGTAGTTTTTGTTAGCAGGAAAAATGAAAAAATAATTGCGGCTATTGCCACTGCGCCATAAAAGAGCCGCCAGTATAGTGATATAGTGTATTCCTGTTCCATTCTGAAAATTGTTTATCGGTTTAACTTTCAATTTATTTACTAATGTAAAACCAGGGGATTCTTAAAAAACCTTTTTTAACATTCACCTGCACAATATCGCCCGGCGCTATGTTGTGATACAGCGAACCAGGAATATTAACATCTTCATTGTGCTGTCTGATGCCCCATGGGCTTAGTGTTAATGAATAGGTAACAATTTTCCCGGTGGTTTTAAACTGCTTTACCACTTTGGCTGTGGTACTTACCGGGGCCGATCTGTCAAAATCGCAATTGATAATTACTGCAGCGCCGAAAACGTAAAATACAATAACCATAATAATGGGCAAAAACTGGCTTTTGTACTTTTCGCCCAGGGCCTTTTTATTAGCTTCATTAAGCAGTACAAATAAAACAGCACCTATAACCAATACCGGGATCCATATGTTAGCGTACCCAAGCACTTCGTACGTATTGAAAGCAATTATCGTAAGGCATAACGAAGGCATGATCAGCCCAAAGGTGATATACGGATAGTTTGTTTTGCCGCGTGTATCCATCCGTATTATACCATTGTACAGGAACAACAGCAGTATGCCGGCAAAGGGATAAATCAGCATGATGGTATTAAGCACAATACTGCCATCAATATAAGGCGTTATTAAAAAACCAAAGCTTATAATGTTGTATATGCGGGCCACCAGCCTGGCCTGCTTAAACCTGGCAGCCTTTTCCTGATCGGTAAATCCAAAATCAGGATTGCTCAAAATCTCTTCCGTTTCCTTTACATAAGCCCGCTCATTAAGTTCATCAAACTGATAATTGAGCCAGTTGATAAGGCGGTGATTATTTTCAAGATACTGGTAACCGTTAATACGGATTTTTTTTTGACCCTTTTGCCGCGGCAGCACCGTGAGGATATTGCCATCTATTTTAAAACCTTCAATATCGGTCCTTTGGATCACGATGGTAGTAAATACGCCTGTTTCGGCTATCTGGCTATCGGATACGGTGAGCTTATACTTCCGGGTACTTATCAGCATATAAACCGAACCGAAAAACAAGGGGATTGAAAAAGCAAGTAACACCGGTTTACCATCAGCCAGTACTCCGTACGACATGCCTATTGCTACTATCACAAATAAAACCGAAGCTACGTAGCTAAATATTTTCCAGCCCCGGGCAAGGCCAAATTCCTGTTCCATTTTTTTGAGATGATAAGTTTAGTACAGTTATTTGATGATAAAAAACCGTCGCAACATACAAATTTTTATTTTTGCCGCATGTTAAAATATCAACTACAACTTTTTCACCGCCAAAACATCCCCCTTTACCGATTTCTTTAAATACATCGCCAGTTTTTGTTTGGCTCAACTATAATGTTACCTTAGTTTTGGATATGATTTTAATTTGAAGATAATACAATGAACAACGATATAGAACATCCAAAAGATCCCAATAAAGGCAAATCTGTTGCCGGGATCATTTTACTTGCTGTAGGCGGCATATTGCTGCTTCAGCAATTCCGAATTTTTTTCATACCCGATCATCTCTCCCTGTGGCCCTTATGGCTTATTTTCTGGGGTGTATACGTAGGTGCTAAACATAATTATAAAAAAGCATCGTGGGTTATGCTGGTAGGCCTGGGTATTATATTCCTGATAACCCAAAATGTTAACGACTCCGGCCGCATAGTTGGGCCCTTAGCAGTAATTGGTTTTGGTATGTGGCTGATATTAAGGCGCAACAAACACTTCGATCCGCAGCAATGGAAAAACGAGTTTAAAGGCGACAAATGGGGCAGCTGGGATAAAAAAGAGCCATTTCAGTTTGAAAAAACCGAAACTGTTGACTACACCGTAAAAGACGAAGGCACCGAAGTGCCGTCGGTTGATCCTTATGCTCAAAAACAGCAGCAGTACAACACTAAATATTCGGGTGATGATTATATCGATACCGTATCCATTTTTGGTGGGGTTAACAAAACCATTCTTTCCAAACAATTCCGCGGTGGCGATATCGTTAACATATTTGGTGGCGCCGAGCTTGATTTTACACAGGCTGATATTAACGGACGCATTATCATTGACATTACCCAGATTTTTGGCGGTACCAAAATTATTGTACCATCAAACTGGCAGGTGGTATCTGACCTTGCAGCGGTTTTTGCCAGTGTAGATGATAAACGCATCAGGAGCACCGCAAGTGTTGGCAGCGAAAAGGTACTGGTACTTAAAGGTGTATCCATATTTGCGGGTGTTGATATCCGCAGTTATTAATTAAAGCAGCTATTAACAATAAGCATAAACAACATGAACTGGTACGTAGCAAAATTAGTTTTCAGGGTGATAAGCGGAGATGGCGACCATCAGGCGCAATTTGATGAGCAATTAAGATTGATCAGTGCAGATAATGAGCTGGTAGCTTATGAAAAAGCCAACCGCATAGGTCACGCCAATCAGGATAGCTTTAAAAATATTGAAAAGCAAACCGTAAAATGGCAATTTATTGATGTAGCCGAACTTAACCAGCTTGGCGAACTTACCGACGGCACCGAGTTATATTACAACATACACGAAACACCCGATGCCGACCTGTATATTGCCTGGGCACATCATAAATCGGCCTTATTGGGCATCAGAAACTAAACCTTAAAAACAGAAAGCAACCCGTTTTGGAAGTTCCATCAATACAAACATCAAAACTATACGCGGCATTTGTAATATGCGGCCTGGTATGGGCTGCATTACAAACTTATATCATCCATAGTTTTGGTTTTTTATGGTTCACCGCGGCAACCGATGGTTTGCTGAGTTCCATACTGCTTTCATGTGCATGCTGGCTTATCAACAACAACTTGCGCTATTACCAGCCGGGTAAGGGCAGCTACATTAACCTGTTTATATGGTGCGTAGCGCTGGGCGGCATTTGTACTGCAGGCTGCCGTTACCTGTTACCGCTTATTAATACCGACCAGATTTACACCGGTTTCCTTGCGCAATCATTAACCATCCGCTTTTTTACCGACTTTTTGGCTATTGGCTGGATGGCCATGATCAGCTTACTGTGGTTTTCACAGCTCGACCAAAAAGAAACCCTGAAACGCAAAACCGAGGCCGAGCAACTGGCCCGTGAGGCCGAGCTGTATAACCTGCGGCAGCAACTACAGCCCCACTTCCTGTTTAACAGTCTTAACTCCATTAATGCCCTTATTGGCTTTAAGCCCGATGAGGCCCGCAGGATGATTCATCAGCTATCCGACTTTTTACGCGGAACACTTAAAAAGGACGATCAATTGCAGGTTAGCCTTACTGAAGAACTGGCACACCTTAATTTATACCTCGATATAGAAAAGGTACGCTTTGGTCACCGTTTACAAACCGAAATAAGCTGCGACCCTAAATGCGGATCCGCAATACTGCCATCTATGCTGTTACAGCCTTTGGTTGAAAATGCCATTAAATTTGGCTTGTACGATACCATAGGCGAAGTTACCGTGAGCATTCGCGGTGAAATTGAAGATGGCTATCTGAACTTAATGGTACAGAACCCCTATGACCCGCAAACATCAAAACCAAAAAAAGGTACAGGTTTTGGTTTGCGGGGAGTGCAACGGCGATTATATTTGCTGTATGCCCGCAACGATTTGATGGAAACCCATGCGAGCGATGATCTGTACACAACCATTATAAAAATACCGCAACTATGAAGCGAGCTTTAATTATTGACGATGAACCTTTAGCCCGCATGGTTGTAAGGGAATACCTGCTTGATTTTAAAGACATTGAACTGATACAGGAATGTAACGATGGCTTTGAAGGCCTTAAAGCCATTCAGCAATACCAGCCCGACCTTGTTTTTTTAGATATCCAGATGCCTAAAATTACCGGTTTTGAAATGCTTGAACTGGTTGAGCAGCCCCCTGCCGTAATATTTGCCACTGCATTTGATGAGTATGCCATAAAAGCTTTTGAAGCCCACGCGGTTGACTATTTATTAAAACCCTTCAGTAAAGAACGCTTTAATAAAGCGGTTGAAAAGTTCCTTGCTTCGGCGGCCCCAAAACCTGCGGCTAAACAAACCGAAGAATTGTTGGAAACCGCTGCTACCCAATCGCCTGCTCAGCATGAGCGCATTGTGGTAAAAACAGGCACCAAAGTAAAGATCATCCCCGTGGCCGATGTTGATTACTTACAGGCCGACGATGATTATGTAAGTGTGATCACCAAAGAAGGCTCATACCTCAAAAACAAAACAATGAGCTTTTTTGAACAAACACTTGATCCAAATCATTTTGTTCGTGTTCATCGTTCATATATTGTAGCCATACCACAGATCACCCGTATCGATCCGTACGAAAAAGACGCACACCTCGCTATCCTGAAATCAGGCGCCAAGATCCCGGTAAGCAAAACAGGATATGTGAAATTGAAACAGGTGCTGGGGATCTGATAGTATTTTCCCTTCGTCATTGCGAGGTACGAAGCAATGACGTGTTGAGAATAGCACGTTACCCTCCCCCAATGGCGCAAGTCTTGTGTGAGTGGCCAGGAGGGTTGATGACTTGTGACTTTATTCGCAATTGCTTCGTTCCCCCTCCAATGGCGCAAGTCTTGTGTGGTTGGCCTGGAGGGTGGATGACTTGTGACTATGTTCCCAATTATTTCATTCCTCACAATGATGATGGTGAATATTTTCCAATCAATAAAAACAACCGCGCACAATTTATCTGCCGCCTCCACGTTAACTATAATCATAGTTAAACCCTAAACAACCAATGCCTAAACTGATTGCCCTGCTGCTGTCACTCCTGTTGATAGCACCTCACAAAACCGAAATCCCCGATAGTAAACTGGCCGGCGATGTACGCGCCAAAGTATGGCCCAAGCTTCAGAAAGAACTTAAGGACAAAGGATTTAAGACTTATAATTCTGTTTATATCCGTATTATTAAAGATATCAGCATGCTGGAGGTTTGGGTACAATCGGGTAAAAAGTATGAGCTGTTTAAGAGCTATGATGTATGCACGTACTCCGGTGGCTTAGGCACTAAAACCCGCGATGGAGATGGCAAAAGCCCGGAGGGATTTTATACCATTGAGCCTAAACAGCTTAATCCTGTAAGTAATTATTACCTGGCCATTAATGTTGGTTACCCTAACAAGGTTGAGCAGCTAAAAGGCTATACCGGCAATGCTATTATGGTTCACGGCCATTGTGCATCCATCGGCTGTTATGCCATGACCGATGCGCGGATTGAAGAGATTTACACATTGGTTTACCAGGCCTTTGCCGCCGGTCAGCAAAAAATCAGAGTGGATATTTTTCCTTTCAGAATGGAGGAAGCCCGTTTTAAATTTTACGCCGCTTACAAACAGGATGCCTTTTGGCGAACGCTTAAACCGGGTTATGATCTGTTTGAAAAACGGCAGGTACCGGTTGAATATCATATTAAGGGAAAGGATTATGCTTTTTGACCGTTGATTTTTTTTGATTACGTTGATAAAGCCTTTTATTACTCCTCTTGCCCGTGTCCCCACAATAAGTGTTCGGAAGAAAGAAAAAAGCGAGGGATTGTGCGATTCCCTCCCTTGGGAGGGTGTAGGGAGGGGTTTCAGCGAGATGTCTGTCGTTAAAAAGGCGTATAAACCCCTCCCTGCCAACACGCAATCCTAACACACCCCTCCCAAGGGAGGGAATAAAAAGTCACCCCGACAGGCTTTAGTATCACATAATTATCAATCCATCAACAGCACCATCAAAGCCTCCACTACCCTCTCCTCGTCAAGCAATTGTTTGGCTTTTAAATGTAGTTGCAATTCACGGGTTTGGCTATCGCCGATGGTGGCGTCAAGCACTTCTTTTATCTCGGGACTAAGCGCAAAGGCTTCGATAGCTTCATCGGTGGGTATGGCCTGCAGGTTGCCCAGCTGCCCCAGGTTATTACCGGTAAGTATCCTTGAATTGCGGATGGCATAAGGCAGTGCATCAACACCTATGCCTATTTTGATGTTTGGCTTGGCTACTTCAAACAGGTTATCTTTAGTAACGCGGCAATACCAGTCGCCGCCAAGGCGGGCTACAAGGTCCATTTTTTCCTGGTCTATTTTACCGTCCGCGCCTAAAACGGCATCGCTGATATGGATCAGCTTAATTTCGGCAAGTACCAGATTACCTGCGCCATGGCTTTGCCCCAATTCAATTATCCCGTTAACCACACATTCCAGTTGCACATATGATTCGGCCACACGTGGAGGCTTTACCAATTGTGATGGTAATTGCGTCAACCCCGATTTTATAAACTCGTTAACACCCTGCGGATACTCTACGCTCGACAGCGAGGTTTGCTGCACCATATTGTAATTAACAATATTGATCACACATTCGGGCACCTCCCTTACATTTTCGAGCGTATGTTTGGTGGTATTGTCCCTCACCCTGCGCGATGGCGAAAAAATACAAACCGGCGGGTTTGTGCTGAAAAAATTAAAAAAGCTGAAAGGGCTCAGGTTCACGTTACCCGCTTTATCGATAGTAGATGCGAGGCATATTGGCCGGGGCGCTATTGCATAATGCAGGTAGCTTTGAAGCTGAACAGGCGAAAGATCGGATATGTTAATGGTGGGCATTACTATGTATCATTATAAAATGTCATTGCGAGGAGGTACGACGAAGCAATCACGTAGCTATCCAAATCGGACATGCATTGGCTACAAGATTGCCACGCTTCGCTCGCAATGACATAGTTTTCTTACTTCTTCAATTTCAAAATTGAAAAATCACTATCAGCTTTTTTAATAATATTACCCAGCATACCCAGTCCGGTGATCTCCATTTCAACCAGGTCGCCGTCATTTAACCATTGTGGCTCATAATCGGCATTGTTAAGTACGCCTGTACCATTCAGTTCAAGAAAACAGCCGGTGCCAACGGTACCCGAGCCTATTACATCACCGGGTAGCACGTCACAGCCATAAGCACAGCGTTCAATGATCTCGGCAAAAGTCCAGTCCATATCGGCCATATTACCTGCCGATACCTGTTTGCCGTTCACCACGCACTTCATCTCCAGGTTATAGGCCTTACCTGTATGACCGGGTTTTGCAGGCACTTTATATTGTTCCAGCTCATCGGGCGTTACCAGCCAGGGACCAATCACTGTCGAAAAATCCTTGCCCTTTGCCGGGCCAAGGTTCAGCAGCATTTCTTCCATTTGCAGGGTGCGGGCGCTCATATCATTCATGATCATATAACCGGCAATAAAGCTATCAGCCTCGGCAGCTGTAATATTACGTCCTTTTTTATTGAGTACAGCGGCCACTTCCAGCTCAAAATCAAGCTTTTGGAAATGATCGGGCATGCACTCAATTTCGCCGGGGCCTTGTATTGCGTTATGATTGGTAAAATAAAATATAGGGTACTGGTCAAACTCCGGTATCATATCCAGCTTACGGTTTCGCCTCGCTGCAGCCACATGCTGACGAAATGCGTAACCATCGCGGCATGACGTTGGGTGAGGCACCGGGGCCATCAACTCGAAAAACAATTCCTCTTTAGCTTCTATCTTTCCCGACCTGATATCTTCATTAACCCTTGCAGCATGATCCATCAGTTCGGGCCCTCCCCATAAAAACTCATTCATATTATCAGGTATCAGCTTGTCGCAGGAGTTTAAATTGTAGATATGGCCATTAACAAAAATGCCCAAATGCTCGCGGTCTTCGGTTTTATAGGATACTAATTTCATAGAGATAGTATAATTGGTATGATCAAAGCTAATGATTTTTTGTTACGTGATTGGTTGATTAAGTTGATTAGGTGATGGGGATTTATTCTCCTCCCCGCCGCCGCTCGGCTCCAGCCGAGTGGTAGCTATTTCACGGCCTCTGGCCGCCGACATGACGTATACAGGCCAGAGGCCTGGGGATAATTGCCACTCGGCTGGAGCCGAGCGGCGGCGAAAATATCAACCATACAACCACTCACCTAATCAACTTAATCAACCACTCACCACTCACTCAATCAACTTAATCAACCACTCACCTAAATTTGCATCCTAAATATAATCCTCCTAACTTAGTATCATGTTGCGGATACAAATGCATTTCCTGTTTTCATTGGGGTTAACCTCCATGAGCGATGCTTCATCGTTCAGAGATGCTGTGCTTGCCAAGATCGTGCTGGCGCAATACTAATTCCCTCTCCCATTTTCTTCATTCTTTTTAACCATTGTTTATAAAATGGTTAAGTCTATGCGGTCCGGACTTTTTAAGCCCGAACACAAATCAGCATTTTATACGTTTTATTGTTAACCAATTAAACCAATCCATGCCTCTATATCATAGTTTAGGATCAATTCCGCCTAAGCGGCATACGCAATTCCGTAAGCCCGATGGTAGTTTATATGCCGAAGAGCTGGTTTCCACCGAAGGCTTTTCGAGCCTTTATTCGCTGGTATACCATGCCTACCCACCCACCATTGTAAAAACCCTTGGCGAGCCTTACAGCGTGGAGCCCAAAATAGCGCGCGAAAAACACCTGAAGCATACCAGCCTGATAGGTTTTAACGTGCAGCCGGAGGATGATTACCTGCAAAGCCGCAAGCCTGTGCTGGTAAACAGCGATCTGCATATTTCGCTGGCCGCGCCGCGCCAAAGCATGACCGATTATTTTTATAAAAACAGCCAGGCCGATGAGGTAGTTTTCATTCATGAAGGCACCGGTACTTTAAAAACAGGTTTCGGTAATATCAAATTTCAATACGGCGATTATTTGGTGATCCCCCGCGGCACTATTTACCAGATGGAGTTTGACGGCACAGCTAACCGGCTTTTTATTATAGAAAGCTTCAGCCCTATCCGTCCACCAAAGCGTTACCGCAACCAATACGGGCAGTTGATGGAACATTCGCCCTATTGCGAACGGGATATCAAACGCCCGGCCGATCTGAAAACTTATGATGAGCATGGCGATTTTAAGATCCTGATTAAAAAACAGGGCCTCATCTATCCTTATATCTATGGCACCCATCCTTTTGATTTTATAGGCTGGGATGGTTTTCATTATCCATGGGCACTATCAATTCATGATTTTGAACCGATAACCGGCAGGCTGCACCAACCGCCGCCTGTGCACCAGACTTTCGAGGGCAACAACTTTGTGATCTGCTCGTTTGTGCCCCGCAAGTTTGATTATCATCCGCTTTCGATCCCCGCTCCCTATAACCATAGCAATGTGGATAGCGACGAGGTTTTATATTATGTAGATGGCGATTTCATGAGCCGTAAAAGCGTGGTAAAAGGGCAGATCACCCTGCACCCGGGCGGGATCCCGCATGGCCCGCACCCCGGCTCGGTAGAAAAATCAATAGGCAAAGAATCAACCGATGAACTGGCTGTGATGATCGACCCTTTCCGCCCGCTGATGCTTACGGAGGATGCTATTAAAATAGAGGATGAAAATTACTATAAAAGCTGGCAATATTAACACTATGTCATTGCGAGCGTAGCGTGGCAACCGCACGGAAGCACATTCGCCCTGTATTGCATGCGATTGCTTCCTTCCCGAAATAAATTCGGGACAGGTGGTTCCTCCCTGCAATGACAACATATTTATTTCAAATTAATCATGAACACACAAACTTTAGATAAACAACCAACCACTACCGATTTCCTGCCCCTTAACGGTACAGATTATGTTGAATTTTATGTAGGCAATGCCAAGCAGGCGGCCCATTACTATAAAACCGCCTTCGGTTTTCAAAACATGGCCTATGCCGGGCCAGAAACCGGTGTGCGCGACAGGGCATCGTACGTTTTGCAGCAGGGTAAGATCAGGATAGTGCTTACTACCCCTCTGCATTCTGATCACCCTATAGCCGAGCATATTAAAAAACATGGCGATGGTGTAAAGGTATTGGCACTTTGGGTTGATGATGCCTATGATGCTTTTGAGCAAACCACCAAACGCGGCGCCGAAGCATACCAGCAACCGCAAACGCTGACTGATGAATATGGCGAGGTACGCACCAGCGGCATTAAGCTGTATGGCGAAACCGTGCATATGTTCATTGAACGTAAAAACTATAAAGGTTTGTTTTTACCCGGGTACAAGAAACTGGAAAACACCTACAACCCAACCGATGCCGGTTTGCTATATGTCGACCATTGCGTGGGCAACGTAGGCTGGCACAAAATGAACGAGTGGGTTAATTTTTATGAAGAGGTTTTAGGTTTCCGTAACATCCTCACCTTTGATGATAAAATGATCTCGACCGAGTATTCGGCTTTGATGAGTAAGGTGATGAGTAATGGGAACGGCTATGTTAAATTCCCGATCAATGAACCGGCCGAGGGCAAAAAGAAATCGCAGATTGAAGAATACCTGGAATTTTATGAGGACGAAGGCGTACAACATTTAGCTTTAGCAACCCATGATATTGTAGCTACAGTAACCGAACTGCAAAGCCGCGGTGTTGAGTTTTTAACGATACCATCAACCTACTATGATGACCTTACCAGTCGCGTTGGCCATATTGATGAAGACCTTGAACCCTTAAAACGTTTAGGCATTTTGGTTGACCGTGATGACGAAGGCTACCTGTTACAGATCTTCACCAAACCGGTTGAGGACAGGCCAACGCTGTTCTTCGAGATCATCCAGCGCAAAGGCGCTAAATCATTCGGCGCGGGCAATTTTAAAGCCCTGTTTGAAGCCATTGAACGGGAGCAGGAAGCAAGAGGAAACCTTTGATTTCGGATTTCGGAATTTCGATTTCGGAATTTGAAATGTGCAGAAATTTTGTTTTGAAGCCGGGCGAATGCCCGGCTTTGTTGTTAATGATTAAATTAGTAATTTGACATTATAATAAAAGGCAGGCAATGAACATTAAGGAAGATTTTCATCATTTGATAGATACTATTGATGATGAGCAATTGTTAAAAAGCTACTATCAGCTGGTTCAGCAATTAAACGCTAACCGAACCGGCCATCTTTGGAATAACCTTAACGAAGCCGAAAAGCAGGAGTTACTAATAGCTTACGACGAAAGCTTTGACGATGCAAATCTTTTATCACATGACCAGGTAAAGCAGATGCATAAAAAATGGCTAAAACAATAGTTTGGAATCGCAAAGCCAGTGATAAGTTCAACTCCATCATCGCATATTTAGAACAGGAATGGGGCGAAAACGTTACAAAGAATTTTGTTATTAACACCTACAAAATAATTGAGCTCATAGCAAATTACCCCGAGATGGGGACTTTAGAAAACAAAGAAAAGCAAATACGGGGTTTTGTTATAACCAAACACAACACCTTATTCTACAGAGTTGAAGAAGATAAAATAGTCCTGATAACCTTTTTTGACAATAGGCAACATCCAATAAAAAAACCCAAAAGCTAATCAGTTTGCACCTTCGATTACATAAATTCTAAATCCATGAAAAAAGCTTTACTCATTATTGCATCTTTTGCATTTAGCATTACTTGTTTTGCCCAAAGTAAACCTGTTTATGATGCCGCCCTGGCCAAAAAACTGGGGGCCGATGATTATGGCATGAAAAAATATGTAATGGCTTTTTTAAAAGAAGGGCCAACACAGCTTAAAGATTCGGCGGCTAATATGCAGCTGCAGATGGCGCACCTTAAAAACATTGGCAGGCTTGCAGCCGAAGGGAAACTGGTTGTTGCCGGTCCGTTTTTGGATAACCAGCCATTGCGCGGTATTTTTATTTTTAATGTAGAAACCGTTGAAGAGGCACAAAAACTTACCGAAACCGATCCAGCTATCAAAGCAGGGGCTTTAGTTATGGAGCTTCACCCTTTTTATTGCAGCGCGGCACTCATGCAGGTTGTACCTATCCACAACACGCTCCAAAAGAAAAGTATGACTAATTAAATGGATGATATACAATTTGTACTTGAACATCTCAAAGAAAAAGCCGATGCCACTTATTTGCAGGGCATGGTACGTTTTGGCATCGACACCTCCCGGGCTTTAGGTGTAAAATTACCCGAGATCCGTAAACTGGCCAAAACCATTAAAAAAGATCATGGGCTGGCCTTAACGCTTTGGGATACCCAAATACATGAAGCCCGCATGCTGGCCTCCATGATAGCCGACCCTAAACAGATTACCCCCGAATTAATGGACATTTGGGCTGGTGATTTTAATTCATGGGACATTTGCGACCAGGTTTGCGGCAATCTTTTCGACCGCAGCCCATTTGCCATTGATAAAGCTGTTGAATACAGCGCTCATGAACAGGAATTTGTAAAACGTGCCGGTTTTGTTTTAATGGCCGAATATGCCGTGCACAACAAAACCGCACCTGATGAAGTTTTTATCAGCCTGTTCCCCATTATGGAGCGGGAAGCCTGGGATAACCGGAATTTTGTAAAAAAGGCCATTAACTGGGCTTTAAGGCAAATAGGCAAACGAAATAATATATTAAAAGTTAAAGCCATTAACACTGCGCGAAATATTTATAACCAGCCCTCCAAATCAGCCAAATGGATAGCTAATAATGCACTTAATGAACTAATAAGAAAATAACAATATAATATTTTTCCATAAAATTAAACATAGCTAAACTGGCTGTAAAATAGGACATTATAATACCCAATAATAGTTCACCCATATTCACTAACTTAGTGCCCACTATTTTTTACAATCAAATTACGTCAAAGTATTTTATTGAAGATATCTTCATCTTTTTAATGTATTTAAACAAAGTATAGGTTATTTGATGGATATTTTACAAAATATCACTTCAATTAGGAGTACATATAGCAGGATATTCTAAAAACCGTAAATACCAGTAAAAGAATACATTATAAAGTATCAAAAATATTATATTTGAGGCTGAGCAAATGTGGAATAATGATTGAGAAGAAATTTACAGCCAAACAACTAATGGTTGTAAATTTAAAAATCATGGCACAATATTTTAATAATAAGCACGTGTCAAAAAACAAATTGAATTAGTGAACGGATTGTTGATATGAGTTTTTCGGAAAAGGGTAAACTTTCTGGCGATGACATACATCTTACCCCTTTGATCAATGATCTGGATACGGGTATCTGGAAGTATAATTTCAATACAAGGGAGGTAAAATGGTCAACAGGCTTTTATGCAGTATTAGGCTATCAGCTCAATGAAATTGAATGTACTGCCAATACCTTTTTTGAGCACCTGCTTTACCATGGCGATAAACCGGCTTTTACCAATGCCATCAACAACAGGATAACTGAAAATACACCACCGCTGCAATTACGTTTTTTAACTAAAAAAAATGGTTACCAATGGTTTGAAACTACCATCAGGAAACTGGACGACGAGCATGGCAGCATCGCTTATGGTTCGCTTATAAACATCAACCGTTATAAATATAACGACTTATTATCGGCACACAATCAAATCATTAATGATGATGCCTTTAAAACGGCGCGCTTAGGTATTTGGGAAATTGAACTTCAAAATGCACAAACCATTGTGCTGTCAAAACAGGTGTATGATTTGTTTGATCTTCAAAACCACTTAAACCTGAGTGTTGAAGAATTTATCAGTTTTTTTGAACCTCCATACCGGCCTGTTTTACAAAATGCTATTAACAATACCATTAATCATAGCCGGCCTTTTGATATAGATCTGCTTTTACGCTCGGCCAAAAACCATATGCTATGGTTAAAAGTAAAGGCAGTGCCCGTAATTAACCATTTTGGTAAATGCACTGCAATTAAAGGCGTTGTTCAGGATATTGACAGTGAAAAAAGAAAGCTGCTAAAGCATGAGCAATCGATAAATTTGCTAACCGACCAAAACCGCCGCCTGCAAAACTTTGCATACATAGTATCTCATAATCTTCGTTCACATACCGGTAACCTTCAATTTATGGTAAACCTTTTTGAACAAACCGATGCTAATGAAGAGCGGGAGGAGATCTTTTCGCACATAAAAACCATCAGCGATAGTTTAGATCTTACCATTGAACATATTAACGAAATAGTAAAGATCCAAACAGAAATTACCAAAGAACGAAAAATAGTTGAGTTAGAGCCGATGTTCAAAAGCATTTGCTCGGCACTAAAAAACAACATTGAATCCATAAATGCCCGTGTTGAATGGGATTTTACGCAGTGCGGCGAAATCAGTTATATCCCGGCTTATATGGAAAGCATTTTACAAAACCTGCTTACCAACTCATTAAAATACAGCCATCCCGACAGGCCACCTGTTATCAAATGCTATACAATACAGGAAGGGAACCACATTTACCTTATTTTTGAAGATAATGGCCTGGGGATCGATCTTGAACGTTATGGCGATAAGATTTTTGGCATGTATAAAACATTTCATAATAACAGCGATGCTAAAGGAATTGGCTTGTTTATAACCCGCAACCAGGTTGAAGCATTGGGAGGCAGTATCAAGGTTGACAGCGCTGTAAACGTTGGCACAAAATTTACTATCAGATTGGCATAATTAAAAATTCGGAGAGATGATTGCAGAGCGAAATCCCGCTAACACCTGGATTGTAGATGATGATAGTATTTATGTTTACGGCCTAAAAAAATTAATAGGTAAAAAGGAACTAAATACCCGGCTAAGCCACTTTTTAAACGGCCAGGAGGCCATTAATGCACTAAAAAAAACAAAAGAAGATCACCAATTACCCGACGTAATATTACTGGATATCAATATGCCGGTGATGGACGGATGGGATTTTTTGAATGAATTTGCGAAATTAAAACCACAAACAGGGAAAAACATTACTGTTTATATCATAAGCTCATCAATTGACCTTAATGATATGCACCGGGCTAAAAATATTTCTGAAGTTTCTGATTATATTTTTAAACCGATAAAAGCCAGCCATCTTACAGAAATTTTTGCTCAAACAAAATGGTCTGCAAACGAAGGGATAAAGAAATACGGAACATAATAAATATTCCGTATTTCTCTTTATTGCTTTACCAAAACTGATGTAGATATATAATTTTGAGAGGTATCCTTAAATGTAAGCTGAACCTTTCCGCCCACATTATTCAGTTGACCATACGAGGTACTTTGATCTGATAGGGTAAACTTTATTCTGTTACCAGTACTTATTGCCCAGTTGCCTGCAGTAGATTCACCTTTCGATCCTATAATTGTGATACTATTAGGAGTTCTTGAAACGTAACAGTCCTCTGCTCCTACGTAAGCCGCGGCCCATGTTCCGTCGTCTTTAAGGGTAGTTTGGTTATCGCTCATGCATGGAGAAGCTGTACTTGTATATGTTTCCGAAACACCTGTGTCCATGTTCACATTAGTTTCGGATACAAGTACATACTTACCGGCATATGCACTTTTAGGATTGTTGTTTTCTTTTTTGCAGCTATTACCGGCAAAAAATACAGTTAAGATAAGGCTTAAAAAGGTTATTCGTTTATTCATACTTGCAGGTGTATGGCACTTAATTATTCGATATAGCTTTCCAGGATTTTAAAGCCGCCTGTTGTTTCCAGCTCAATTTTATCGATGCTTTTTGGTAACAGGATGCATTCACCCATTTTAACGGCGTATGCCTCGTTGTTGTATTTAACCGTATAGCCGCCTTCAACGCAAACGTGGATCACAAATGAATCAAGTGCCGAATAGTCTTTTGAAGTACTTTCATCAAAATCAAGCACGTTGGTGGTAAAGTACGGACAGCTTACCAGCTTTACAGTTTCGTTCTCTTTAGGCTGATATATTGTTTTATATTCAGGATAATGTTTGTAATTAATAGCGGCAAGGGCCTCTTCGGTATGCAGCTCACGTTTCTGGCCTTTATCGTCAACACGGTCAAAATCGTAAATACGGTAAGTAATATCTGATGTTTGCTGAATTTCAGCAAGTAATAATCCTTTACCAATAGTATGTACCCTGCCTGCCGGTAAAAAGAAAACATCATTGGCTACAGCAGTCTCCTTGTTCAGGATATCCATAATATGGCCGCTGTTTAAAGCGTCAACATATTTTTCTTCAGTCATTTCCTGGTTAAAGCCGGTAATCAATGTCGAGCCTGGGTCGGCCTCGATAATATACCACATTTCGGTTTTACCAAATGAGTTATGGCGTTCTTTGGCCAGTTTGTCATCAGGGTGCACCTGTACCGAAAGATCATCATTGGCATCAATAAATTTCACTAATAAAGGGAAGATGTTACCGAAGTGGTCATAAACCTTTTTACCAACCAGCTCGTCTTTGTATTGCTCCAGCAAATCGGCCAATGATTCGCCTTCAAGGGCGCCTGAAGCTACAACCGAAACATCAGATTTTACACCTGATATCTCCCAGGTTTCGCCGCAATTAGGTAAGCTTCCAAAATCTTTATGCAGATAGGTTTTGATCTTTTGACCGCCCCATATTTTGTCTTTATATATGGTTTTGAATTTTAATGGATATAATGCCGACATAGTGTTGTGTATTTTGACCGCTAAGTTAGGAGTTAAATAGATAATTGAAAATGCTAAATTGATTTACTTATTCTTATAAAACAACACAGGCCGCTACCCGATGCAGGTTTGTTCAAAGATTGGCTGACTCTGCAAAAGCCAGACTGATCATTAAAATTTGAGAGGGGCTTATGAAAGCGGGGGGATCTCCAACTGCTTACAGATTTTTTTACAAAGCAAATTATCAAGTTCCTGATGTCTGCCTACGGCCGTTTGTTTTTGATTAAGTGGATTTATATAAATGGCATGATTGCTACCTTCACGTAACAAGTAGCAGCCTTGCTTTTCAAGATGCTTAACCAGGGCCGAACGTTTCATTAAAAAAGCTCTAACTCTTCTTTAATTACTTCCCTACCTAAGTATTCCTTTTCGGTAATTTCCTTGTTGGTATCCAATATAAGCTTTAAAGCGTCAAGCAAATTAGCTTTTAATTCATCGATACTTTCACCTTGCGACATAGCAGCAGGTATCTCTTCTATTTGCCCGACAAGCCACCCATTTTCTCCCTGTTCAATTATCGCCGTAAATTTCATACTCAAATATATTCAAAATTAAACACATAAAAAAGTCCGCCTTATATAAAGGCGGACTTTCAAAAAGTTATCAAAAAAGCTTATAAGCCCAATTTCGCTTTCAAATTTTCGTCAATTGCAGCTAAAAACTCTTCGGTGTACAGGTAATCGGTACCGTGCTCCACTTTAGGTTTAATAGTGATGGCCAAATCTTTGGTCATTTTGCCGCTTTCAACTGTTTCTATACAAACTTCTTCCAAAGCTTTGCAAAAATCAATCAGCTCCTGGTTATTATCTAAGATACCGCGGAACTCCAAACCTCTTGTCCATGCAAAAATTGATGCAATTGGGTTAGTTGAGGTTGGTTTACCAGCCTGGTGGTCACGATAGTGACGGGTTACTGTACCGTGGGCAGCTTCTGCTTCCATTACAGTACCATCAGGAGTAACCAGGGTTGAGGTCATTAAGCCTAATGAACCAAAGCCTTGTGCTACGGTATCTGACTGTACGTCGCCATCATAGTTTTTACAAGCCCAAACAAAGTTACCGTTCCATTTCAGGGCCGATGCAACCATGTCATCAATTAAGCGGTGCTCGTAAGTGATACCTGCTGCTTCAAACTTTTGTTTGTAATCGTTTTGATAGATCTCTTCAAAAATATCTTTGAAGCGGCCATCGTATTTTTTAAGAATGGTATTTTTGGTTGAAAGGTATAAAGGCCAGCCTTTCATTAAAGCTTGGTTAAAGCAGGCATGCGCAAAACCTTTGATAGATTCGTCGGTATTGTACATGGTTAATGCAACACCATCGCCTTTAAAGTTAAACACTTCAAATGACTGCTCAGGGCTGCCATCTTCAGGAGTAAACTTAACAGTAAGCTTGCCTTTACCTTTGGTTAAGAAATCGGTAGCACGGTACTGATCGCCAAAAGCATGACGACCGATACAGATTGGCGCTGTCCAGTTTGGTACCAGGCGCGGTACATTGCTCATAACAATAGGCTCACGAAAAACAGTACCATCCAGTATGTTACGGATAGTTCCGTTTGGTGATTTCCACATTTGTTTTAACCCAAACTCAGCAACCCTTGCTTCGTCGGGCGTAATAGTAGCGCATTTAATACCAACGCCATATTGTTTGATAGCGTTAGCTGCGTCAATAGTTACCTGGTCGTCGGTTTGGTCGCGGTACTCGATACCCAGATCGTAGTATTTGATATCAAGATCAAGGTACGGGGTAATCAATTTGTCTTTGATGAATTTCCAGATTATGCGGGTCATTTCATCGCCATCCAGTTCAACTACCGGATTCTCTACTTTTATTTTTGACATGCCTGATGTGGTTTTTGTTATACAACGGCCCCAAATATATAAAATTGACCTTATGAATTTTATCAAATAATGCAATGAAAAATTATAGATTTCGTTATAATGACAATTATTAACCCCGGTATTGTTGTTTTTATAAACTTTGGTGCTATTTTTACTAAAACAAAACGCTTACCATAAAACAAGCTCCTTATTAAACAGGTGCCGCCGTTTATTATGATAAAATCCATACTAAAAACTTCCATTATAATCCTGTTGTGTTCTGTATCATTTTTAGCAAAAGCCCAGATAGGGTTTGATTATGCTCAATATGAAGTTGGTTTTGCCGCAGGGATCAACCAGGCAAGCTCGGCCGATGTTCAAACGCTGACAACAACACCATCTATTCACCTCAATTTTACTTACAATCAAAGCCCGTATGTAAATTATATTTTTGATGTGGAAGTAGGCCGTTTAAAAGGAGGCGGGCCGAATACAACCACACAAAGGCAGTTTGAAAACCACTTTAGCGCATACTCGTTCAGGGTGCAGGTACAGGCGGGCGAAATAATTGACTATTCGCAAAGCTCCATTGCCAATGCTTTTAAAAACCTTTACCTGTCATCGGGTTTAGGGCTCATTAACAACAACGTTGTAGTAAGAACAGATGATGTGCTTTTGTTAGATAAGGGCCTGGTATTGCCCGGCGAGCCTAAAAAAAATGAAATATTTATACCGGTAAGATTAGGTTATGAATTTAAGCTTTTTAACAGCTATAACCAGCCGGCTGTTAAAATTGATCTGGGCTACCAATACAACTTTATTATGGGCGATGAGCTTGACGGCTATATAGCGGGTAAGCATAATGATGCATATTCGCAATTTAATATCGGCTTTAAATTTGCCATTGGCGGTGTTACTTCGTACCGGAAACAAATCCATTATTAAGTTCAGGTAAAAATCCTTTTTTTGGTCGATTTGCTTTTTTGGCAGGGTTTTTACTGTGTATATTTATACTATAAAAACACAGACCTATGAACAACGATCAAATTGACGACGCAGGTTTTAATGACGATCTGCCTGATCGCGACGAAACACTGAAAGACGAGTTGGGCGAAACCATTGATAAGGAAAACCTGAGCTATAACCCGGAGGCTAACAGCTACGAATACGATGTTAAAAGCGATGACCCGGATTATGACCATCCCGACCCGTATCATACTACAGCAAAAAACGGCGAGGACATCAACTCCACCTATGATGAGGCAAACCCCTATGATGTTGACGGCGAATTTGACGAAGACCGTTCGCTTGAAACCGATGTGGATGAATTAGCAATGCACATTGACCACGGCCAAAGCGTGGAAGTTGATCCCGTTGACGCGGCCCTTGCCCATACCCCCGAAGATGACCGCGAAGACCTGGATGAAGAAGGATATCCCAAAAACGACAGGCCTCCCTTAAAATAATTTATCAAATGCTGAATTGTGGGTTTTAATTAAGCACACAGTTCAGCATTTAAACCCGGCTTAATCAAAATCAAGGTTAAACCTGCTCTTTAACTCCAGCAACTGCGGGTTGCGGGCTGCCATATGCTGAAACTTTTCGGGGGTGGTATAAGGTTTGCGCACTACCTTTTGTTCGTCGACCCGGGCATTTACATCAATAGTAAAATTTTTAAGGGTGCTGCGCAGGTAATTAAGCATAACAGGCTTTTCATCCCTGAACATATTTTCCTGCACCATGTTACCTACTACTACCTCAAAAACATAAGGCCTTAACATCCGTGGGGCATTAGCTGTAAAAATGGTTACCAGCGTTTTTTTACCTTCCTTTTTTACATATGCAGCAAAATCGCTCCAGCACTGCAAAAAGGCATCCATGGTAAAATCTTCTTTATCCTCGCCTTTTAAATAAGGGTCTTCTTCTTCAAGTAAAGCTTCCTGCGTTTTAACCTCGCCGGTTAACGAAGGCGTTTGTGAGCTTCGTAAAGGCATCACCACCTTAGGCTTTTCGGCCGGAGGGGGCGTTTCTTTTACCGGTACAGATGGCGTTACAACCTCTTTTTGGGGAGCGCTGTATACAGGCGCGGCTTCGCTCACCACGGATACAGCAGGACTTGCCGATGAACCATTAACAGGTGTTACTGCTGAGGTATCAGGTTTTTTTTTTAATCCCCCGTCGGTAGCGGGCGTTACTGTAAGCGGTGTGGTTGCCAGGTTAAATACCGATGGCAGATGGCACATCTTGAGTAAGGCCAGCTCAACCTGCAACCGCTGGTTTTTACTGAGCTTGTAACTGATATCGCACTGGTTGGCAATATTCATGGCCGAAAGTAAAAACGATACCGATGCCTGCTGCGATTGCTGCAGGTATTTTGTTTTGATGCCTTCGCTCACCTCAAGCAACTTTAACGTTGATTGATCCTTCCCAACCAGCAGGTTTCTGAAGTGTTCAGAAAGACCGGCAATAAAATGGGCGCCATCAAACCCGCGCGAAAGGATCTCGTCAAAAAACAGCAATACTTTTGCGGTATCTTCCTTAAGCAGGCTTTCGGTTATATTAAAGTAGTAATCGTAATCAAGTATGTTCAGGTTATCAATAACCGAACGATAGGTTACCTTGCCGCCCGAAAAGCTCACGATCTGATCAAACATCGATAACGCATCGCGCAAACCTCCATCGGCTTTCTGGGCTATAATATGCAGGCCATCGGGTTCGTAGCTGATGTTTTCCTTACCGGCAATTGATGCCAGGTGACCAGCCATATCCTCAACCCTGATGCGGTTAAAATCAAAGATCTGGCAACGGGAAAGAATGGTTGGCAGGATCTTATGCTTTTCGGTAGTGGCCAATATAAATATGGCATAATGAGGCGGCTCTTCCAGCGTTTTCAGGAACGCGTTAAATGCGGCCTGCGATAGCATGTGCACCTCATCAATAATATAAACCTTGTAACGGGCAGCCTGCGGAGGGATCCGTACCTGCTCTATCAGGCTGCGGATATCATCAACAGAATTGTTTGATGCAGCATCAAGCTCATGTACGTTAAAGGAGTTTCCGTTTTCAAAAGCCTTGCATGATGGGCATTGGCCGCAGGCCTCGCCATTGGGCTGCAAATCGGTGCAATTAATGGTTTTTGCCAGGATCCGTGCACAGGTAGTTTTGCCCACGCCACGCGGGCCACAGAACAAAAATGCCTGTGCCAGCTGGTTATTTTTTATAGCATTTTTGAGCGTATTGGTTATATGTTGCTGACCAACAACGGTTTCAAAAGTAGCCGGGCGATACTTACGGGCCGAAACAATGAAATTATCCACAAGTGCTAAGGTAGTGAGAAATTAGGTTTAGTGAAAGAGCGCTTTTGCTAAAATTTTGAACATCCACCATTTAACCCTATTCATAAAAGCCGCAAACCTGGCATTTTGCTACATAAACGCCTTTGAAACTTTTAATATAACACCAAAGGAATTATACAATAAGCCTCCACGGTCATAAGCCAGATCGTACCCAATACTATAGCCATTTTGTAATGACCGCGAACTTCCAAAATAAAGTGACAGCTGATTTATTTTGCCAAATGCACCGGGATTACTTGGTTCGGTTAATTTACCGCTTACCCACCTGAAAGGTTCGGTACCGGTTTGAAAAGTACCCAGGTTATGCGACCAGGAAACTTTAGCAGTATAATTCCATTTAAATGCGTAAAACTGTGCAGCAGCATGCAGGGCATACAACCTGTTATTGATAAAAAACTGTTTCGGATCGCGTCCCACATCAGCCCTTGCATCTGCTGCAGTTGTAATAAACGGAGAACCTAAAGCAATATTTTTATATGACCAGCCTTCTACGTACTCGTAATTATTATAGTAATCCTCTGCGCCCGAATGTGTAATTTTAGAATCTGCAGTACCAGCCTGGTTAGCCGTATACAAAAACTCAACCAATAGCTTTTTCCAAACAAAATTACCTGACCCAGCCTGGTTATTGGTAAAACTGATACCGTTTAAACCATCCTTTATGTTAGCAAGCGACCACAAACCACCTTTATCATAAAAATTTTGACGATAAAGCTTCAGTGTAAATGCATCAAATTTATACTCAGCCCCCACATCTACTGAGCCGAGATGGTTACCTACTTTTGATTGATTAAACACCTTGCCGGTAAATATATACCAGTAAGTTTCCGGACCAGACAGGTTAAACCTTGGCCCTAAAACTTTTCTTTCATCGCCCCATAATACCTGGTGATTATATCCGGCTTCAAAATTAAGCCTCCAGGAAGGCTTTCCTATTTTGACATAAAGATAATTTTCAAAATAATAGCTCTTAAAATTCATATCCCGGTTCCGGTACGTTGATGAAATTGTACCGGCATACCCATTTGCAAGGGCACCTTTAATAGCAAACAGTTTATCCCAAAATGGCAAACTATAATAGTTAGGTATACTGATGCTTACTTTAGGGACCCCCAAAGCATTGCCCGATATGGCGAATGAGCCTGACGACAGGCTTGAATCAACAAGCCCTATAATATCTTTTGAGCGGCCTGCTTTTAGTTCAAAAATACCTGCATGGGCTTTGATCAGTCCTTCAATAAGTAAAAACCTGCTGTCGTTACCCGCATTGCCACGCCCTTCAAATGAAAAGCCCCAGCCATAGTTTTTTGTTGTGTCATAATCTTTTCGGATTTTCCCGATCAAACTTCCCGAACCTCCCGACAGCGGAACACTGCCAAACTGATTTGCCCTTAACCAAAACGGCACCACGTTATTTGTGGTTGCTATACCCTGGGCTTCCAAACTAATATGCACATCCTGATATTGTGCTTTTGCTAAAAAAAAAGATAAAAGTACCGGCAATAGAACAAATAGTTTTTTCATAGATAGACAGTTTCGGCAAACGACTTATTTCAAATAACTGAAAATGAATTTTTATTAATAATAATGTTATTTTATTATTAAAATTTCATTTATAATATCAATAAATACACATAACAACCACAATATAAGCATTCCATTAAACAATTCTAAATTTAACCATTGATTAAATTTAACTATCCGTTTAACCATATGAAAATCAAGTCGAAAAAATTTAAATCCTGAAGAAATCAAAATCTAACGCGAAAGAAACCGGCGTTACGTTTTATTTATAATTTTTTATGAATTAAGGACAGTTTAGGAAATAACTATCCTGATTGCCCTGAAACGGCAATATGCGGGTGTATAGGATACGTAAATTATAAAGCCTCTATACTGTAATCAAGGGCCAAAAACTTCACACCTAACGGTGTTTATTGAAGGTCATCATCGGGCAAATGATCATCATCTTCAGGGTCGGGCTCACCCCTATCATCATCAACCTGTATTTCATGCAGGTCTTCCTTATCATCAAGTATATCATCAAAATCTTCGTCCTCCTGGTCATTCCAGTCGCCCTCAAGGGGATCGTCCCCGCCACTGTACATCAGGATTTCATCAAATGAAGGTATTTTTGAGCTTTCAGCCCCGGTAAGGTTTGCTACTAACTGCATAGCTTTAAGTTTTTTAGATAGAACGGCACATTATATTATAAGTTTTAAAAAAGCCTGTAAATAGTTATTAACCACTATCAACATTGATTTGAAAATTCCAAAACTATTTGTACATTTGCAGCCCCGTTATAGCGGGCAAATAATTAAAAATCAAGTATAATGCAACAGTACGAAATCGTGATCGTTCTAACCCCGTTGCTTTCAGAAGAGACTGCTAAAGAGGCAAATGCCAAATACAGCAAAGTCCTGACTGATGGCGGAGCCGAAATTGTCCAGGAGGATAATTGGGGTTTGAGAAAATTAGCGTACCCTATTCAAAAGAAAACTACAGGGTACTATCACTTAACTGAATTTAAGGCTCCGGGTGAATTAATTAACAAATTGGAGATAGAGTTAAGGCGCGATGAGCGTGTTTTGCGTTTCCTGACCATTGCTTTGGATAAACATGCCATTGCTTACAATGACAAAAAACGTAGCGGTGCTTTTAACAAAAAACCAGCAGCTAAAGCAGAGGAGGCATCAAACTAATGGCTAACGAACAAATTAAATACGTTACCGCTCCAAAAGTGGAGGATAACCGTAAAAAATACTGCCGTTTCAAAAAGAACGGTATTAAGTATATCGATTACAAAGACGCAAACTTTTTATTAAAGTTCATTAACGATCAGGGTAAAGTATTACCACGTCGTTTAACCGGTACTTCATTAAAGTTTCAGCGCAAAGTGGCGCAAGCTGTTAAACGCGCTCGTCACATCGGTTTATTACCTTACGTTACAGATTCATTAAAATAATAGGAGATTTAAGAAATGGAAGTTATTTTAAAACAAGATGTAAAAAACCTGGGTGATAAAGACGATATCGTAAATGTGAAACCAGGTTATGGCCGTAACTATCTTTTACCAAAAGGCTACGCCATATTAGCTACTGAAAGTGCACGTAAAGTTTTAGCTGAAAACCTTAAACAAGCTCAATTTAAGCAAGAAAAAATCCGTAAGGATGCTGATGCTATTGCAGCCCGTTTAGAAGGTATTAAACTTAACATCGGCGCTAAAGCCGGCGAAACTGGCAAAATCTTCGGTGCTATCAACACTATCCAAATTGCTGATGCATTGAAAAAAGAAGGTTTTGAAGTTGACCGTCGCAGGATCACTTTTGACCAGGAGCCAAAATTTGTTGGTGAGTATGTTGCCAACATCAACCTGCACAAAGAAGTTAAAGTACAGGTTCCGTTTGCAGTAGTAGCGGAGTAATTATATTTATTCAGGAATTCGGAGTTTCGATTTCGGATTTTTGGAAAAAATTTAGAATTTTAGAGGGTGTTTTGTCAATGACGAAGCACCCTCTTCTTTTATAAGGCAATATTATAACAGTGTTAAAGTTTTTCAGCAAAAACAACCAGAAGTCAAAGTCGGATAAGCGGAACTCCAAATCGGATTCAAAGTTTTACGGTATCCCTAAACTTATATTCAGAATTTTCAAACTGGCATTCATTCTGTTTTTTGGTTTAAGCTTATTGGGTGTGATTGGTTACCGTTTTATCAACCCTCCTTTTACCTGGTTAATGATTGAGCGGGGATTTCAGCGCAAATCGGCAGGCAAAGACTGGAAGATTGACAAAAAGTGGAAGGATTTTGACGACATCTCTGACAATATGAAGCGTGCCGCAGTTGCCGCCGAAGACCAAACATTTTTAGAACACCACGGCTTCGATTTTAACGCCATTGAAAAAGCCATTGAAAAAAACTCGCACAGCAAAAAACTTATCGGCGGCAGTACCATATCTCAGCAGGTAGCCAAAAACGTTTTCCTTTGGGAAGGGCGTTCGTTAATTCGCAAGGGTATCGAGGCCTATTTTACTATATTGATAGAAACCTTCTGGAGCAAAAAACGCATCATGGAGGTTTACCTCAACGAAATTGAAATGGGCGATGGCATTTATGGTGTTGAAGCCGCTTCACAGGCTTATTTCCACAAATCAGCATCTGATTTAACCCGGCAGGAGGCTGCAGCCATAGCGGTGATTTTCCCGAGCCCTTTAAAATGGTCGGCCACTA
Organism: Mucilaginibacter angelicae; assembly: GCF_042434235.1. Classification (NCBI taxonomy): domain Bacteria; kingdom Pseudomonadati; phylum Bacteroidota; class Sphingobacteriia; order Sphingobacteriales; family Sphingobacteriaceae; genus Mucilaginibacter; species Mucilaginibacter angelicae. The sequence goes on from NZ_JBHLTS010000075.1 coordinate 29,443, forward strand.
ACCCAACAAAGTATTTAAGGCACCGGCAGTATCTGATCATGAAAAACATGAAACGATTAGGGCCGCTGGATTTTTAGCCCCCTGAAGCTACTAAGGTGTATGCATCTTGTCAAGGAATACCGACCAATAAAAACGAATGTCATTTCGACGAACCAATTTGGCAATGTGCGGCGCAGTGAGGAGAAATCTTATGCATCCTGCTCTACAGGGCGTATAAGATTTCTCTTTCGCCCTACCTCTCAGCCCCCCTGCTCAATCGAAATGACATTTTCTTTTATTTAAGAATACGTGATTTACTTAATGTGTTCTTTACTTATCAGCTCAATTTCCAATCGGGCCTTTCAAAGTGGCAAGTATAACCATATGGATTTTTCTGAAGATAATCCTGGTGTTCGGCCTCCGCGTTCCAAAAATCAGTTGCAGGTACTACTTCAGTAACTATCTTTCCAGGCCATATTCCGGAGGCATCCATTTCCGCTATCAACGCGTTAGCTACTTCACGCTGGCTTTCATTCAAATAAAAAATAGCTGAACGGTAAGAAGTGCCGACATCATTCCCCTGCCTGTTCCGGGTAGTAGGGTCGTGTATCTGAAAAAAATATTCAAGGAGCTTACGGTAAGATAATTGAGCAGGATCAAATTCAATCTCAATCCCTTCGGCGTGTGTTCCGTGATTTCGATAAGTTGCATTACGCACATCCCCGCCTGTGTATCCCACTACCGTGGAAATAACGCCAGGATAATGTCTGAACAATTCTTCTACCCCCCAAAAGCAACCGCCGGCCAAAATGGCTTTTTCTATATTCATAAGGCTTATATTTATAACATAAAGGTAGGTCACAAATGGGTAAATGACAAAAGATAGATGGATGATATCTTCGCTCCCGTTAAAACCATGGGTATTCGAAAGATGAAATTATCTTTAAAAAGTATGTCATTGCAAGCGTAGCGTGGCAATCTCGTAGCCAATGCATGTCCGATCTGTATAGCTACGAGATTGCTTCGTTCCCGAAAAAGGTTCGGGACAGGCTGTTCCTTCTCGTATGACAAGGTTTTTTAACCAATATTTCCAACCGGCCTTCATCTTATGAACACCTAATGCTGTTAACACTATCAATATAATCTTCTCTTTGGTCGAGGTTTAGCGATAGTATTTATTTCCACAGCGCTGTAACCTTTTGTAAATTAACGCTATCTTAATTATATAATCATACCGTCATGTTAAAACAAACCCTGAAGCCCGGCATAATTCTCTTCGCTTTTGTCTTTTTTGCAAATATTGTAACCGCCCAGGTTAAAAGCACTTCCCCCACTCCGTTTACCGATAAAGACATGGTGCAGTGGGATTACAGCTCAAAAGTTATCGGCGAGGATTATACCATCTATGTACATTTCCCGCCGGGTTATGATACTACCAAAACCAAATACCCGGTACTATACATGACCGATGGCGACTGGAACATGACCGTAGCCATGAACTGCTTCAACATGCTCAGGCAGGATTATGAAACCACTGAAGCGCTCATTGTAGGTATCGGATACGGCAGCCGCCCTAACCAAAGAAGCCGCGACCTTAACCCCGCAACCGGCGGACCAAAATTCATTTCGTTCATTGAGCAGGAGGTAATCCCATTTATACAAAGTAAATACCGTGTAAACGACAATAAAGCGCTATACGGCTATTCATACGGCGGCATGTTCACTACTATGGTACTGTTTGATCATCCCAACCTGTTTAACATGATCTTTATAGGCGCGCCGGGCAACGGCGGCAGTGAGCTGATCCCTTCGGCAAAAAAATATTTCGCCAATAATCATGACCTGAACTGCCGGGTATTTTTGGGCGTTGGTTCTTTTGAACACACTACTGCCAAAAACATTGAAGATTTTAAGGAATACATGGAAAACCAGCACTGCAAAGGTTTGGATATAGCTACAGCCATCACTCCCAATGCCGGGCATGGAGCAGCCCTGGCCCAGGTAATGCAAAATGCCATAGCTTTTGCCTATTGTAAAAAGCATAAAGAGATAGCCATACCTGCTAAAGATCTGCAGCAATATACTGGTACTTATATCATAGCAGGCGATACTAAAGATAAGTTCAAACTGTACGTAGCCGATAACAAGCTTCATTTTTCAAACAATGATAACCCTCCTATAACGCTTGTACCGTTTGCTAAAGATTCGTTCTTTATGCACGAAAATGAAAGGGATGAAGTCTTTTTTCACACGGAAGCGGGCAAAATGTATATACTATACAGTCCGCTTCATGAAAAACCAACCCGGCTGGATAAAGTAAACTAAACTTTATCCGGCAGATAGCATTGCCATTAAATCGGGATGATAAACCGGCGTTAAAAACTCTGTGATAGTAAATTCAGCAAGCTTGTGCTGATAAAACGGATCCTCGGTTATGATTTGCTCAATTTGTTCACGGGAGCTTGCAAAGGCCATAATAACACCACCTGTACGCGGCACTTTCGGCCCCCACATAACAAATACCTTTTCATCATAATATTTTTTTAGGTGGTTTAAATGGACTTCCATATAAACACTAACCTCTTCAAAAGGGGCTAAATAATTAAGATCGATGAAAAACATAAGCGCAAAGTTTTAATATTTCGGCAAAGCTTTAACCCGGATAAATCGCTATTTAAAATTACTGAATTTATTTATACTTCCAGTGCCTTGATTTACCTTCAGTAAGCCATTCAGCAGCTGTTTCCATGCGCTTGAGGCGGGTGGTTTCGGTCTTGGCTTCAGTTATCCACTCTATATATTCCTTTTTCTGTGAATAGCTAAACTGGTTCAGATTAAGCCAGGCTTGCGGATGGGCTTCTAAAAATTTCACAAAATAATCCGGCACCACCAATTCATCCCGTTGAGCAGGCGACTTTTTCACTGAGGCTGGTCTTACCTTATTATCCTCATTTAAGGTTATGGCCTGCTGTATAAATTCAATAAGCACTTCTTTTGGCGGCAGGTCATCAATACTTGTTAACCGGCCAAAGCTACCGGCCGCCTGCTCGGCCAGGCTCAATATATTTTGCGGATCGTACAATAACGATGCTTTCCAAAACCCAAACGAGCAATGCTGTTTAAAAGCGGCCATATTACAAACCACGCCCTTATAATCAAAAAATGGCATGCTCCATTTCATGGTTTCGGTTATCATAGGCGCGGCTTCATGCACTACTGCCCTAATGTAGTTTAAAATTGGTTTTGCAAATTCGGGCGATTTTTCGATGTAGGCATCAACCCGGCTATCGTAATGTTCCATAATTAAAGTTAGTAATTTCAACGGAGATCTAAGTATGGCAACCTTGGGGAGAGCATCGCTATTATAACAGGAGGCACCTACCGAGCCTTGAAATTGGTTTGCTTTCTTCTATAAACACGGTAGGGCAATGTCATTATTTAAGGAATTGACAGGATACACCATAGGTGCAAAAGGTTTGTAGAAAAAAATAAAATAAATGATTTTTTAGTGTGCCAGAGGTACACAACTCCGGTGTTCCGTACCTCTGGCACGGTTATTTTGGGAATCTATGTCGCTACAAACCTGTTCCCCCTCTGGGGGATTTCCCTTAAATAAAGACAACGCCCTCTGGGGTAATTCTTCATAATTGTTTTACACTCCATAGGAGTGACGTGTTTATAGCAGAATATAAAAGGCTGTATTTGGCTCCGTAGGTGCTTCCTGCCTGCTATTGATAATATACCAAACAAAAAAAGCCCTCCGGTTAACCGGAGGGCTTCATATGCTTATTTATCAAATATTATTGGCTGATAAATTTCTTAGCGTTGATCTTACGTTCGTTTTCGTTAAGATAAATTTTACGTAAACGGATGCTTTGCGGCGTAACCTCAATGTACTCATCGGCCTGGATATACTCCATTGATTCTTCTAACGAGAATTTAATAGCCGGAGCAATACGTACGTTGGTATCGCTACCAGATGCACGCATGTTGGTTAACTGCTTGCCTTTAGTTAAGTTAATAACCAAATCGTTATCGCGGATGTGCTCGCCTAAAACCTGGCCTTCGTAAATATCAACTCCCGGATCAACGTGGAACCTGCCACGATCCTGTAATTTATCAATTGCGAAAGCAGTAGTTTTACCGGTATCCATTGATACCAATACACCATTTAAACGGCCCGGGATCTGACCTTTCCATGGTTCGTATGCTTTGAAACGGTGTGCCATGATAGCCTCGCCGCCTGTTGCGGTTAATACGTTGTTACGTAAACCGATGATACCACGAGCAGGGATATCAAACTCAAGGTGTTGTAAATCGCCTTTAGGCTCCATGATCAACAAATCACCTTTACGTTGTGTTACCAGCTCAATTACTTTACCTGCAACATCACCCGGTACGTCAACTATAAGGGTTTCAACCGGCTCACATTTAACGCCATCAATTTCTTTAACGATAACCTGTGGCTGACCAACCTGCAATTCGTAACCTTCACGACGCATAGTTTCAATCAGTACCGATAAGTGAAGGATACCACGACCATAAACCAGGTATGAATCAGGTGATTCGGTTTCAACAACCCTAAGCGCCAGGTTTTTTTCCATCTCTTTGTACAAACGGTCGCGCAGGTGGCGTGAAGTAACAAATTTACCTTCTTTACCAAAGAAAGGTGAAGTATTGATGGTGAACAACATGTTCATTGTTGGCTCATCAATTTTAATTACTTCCAGTTGTTCTGGTTTTTCAAAATCGGCAATGGTATCGCCAATATCAAAACCTTCAATACCTACTACAGCACAGATATCGCCCGAGCTAACTTCAGTAGCACGTACTTTACCCAAGCCTTCAAATGTATAAAGTTCTTTGATCCTTGATTTTTGAATAGTGCCATCGCGTTTTACCAAAGATACCGGCTGGTTTTCTTTGATAGTACCGCGTGCAACCCTGCCGATAGCGATACGGCCTACGAAAGATGAATAATCTAACGAGGTGATCTGCATTTGCAGTGTACCTTCAGCAATAGGTGCCGGAGGAATGTTTTCTAATATAGCATCCATTAGCGGGAAGATATCCTCTGTAGGTTTCTTCCAGTCGGTGCTCATCCAGCCTTGTTTTGATGAACCGTAGATAACCGGGAAATCCAGTTGATCTTCAGTAGCTTCAAGGTTGAAGAATAATTCAAAAATTTGTTCGTAAACTTCTTCGGGGCGGCAGTTCTCTTTATCAACTTTGTTTACAACTACAATTGGCTTAAGGCCTAAACCCAAAGCTTTTTGCGTTACGAAACGGGTTTGAGGCATGGCGCCTTCAAAAGCGTCGCAAAGCAGCAATACACCATCGGCCATTTTCAATACACGCTCAACCTCGCCACCAAAATCGGCGTGACCAGGGGTATCAATAATGTTGATCTTAACATCTTTATACCTTACAGATACGTTTTTTGAAACGATGGTGATACCACGCTCACGTTCAAGGTCATTATTGTCGAGGATTAACTCTCCGGTTTGCTCATTGTCCCTGAAAATGGCACAGCTGTGCAGGATTTTATCAACCAAAGTAGTTTTACCGTGGTCAACGTGCGCTATAATCGCGATATTTCTTATTTTTTGCATGAAAATGCTCCCTAAAATTTGGCGCAAAGGTACACTTAATATATGAGATTTTAAAGCGTTTACAAGTTATAGTTGATAATTAATACATTAAGCTTACCTAAAGTACGCTTGCAGGATAAACCTTAAAGACAGATTGACGACTTTGATTGTCACTTCTTTCTTCAATTTTTATTGACAATTCTATAATTTTTGCTGAATTTAGAACGAAATGAAAAAACTTATCACGCTTCTGTTCACGATAATATTTGCCGTTAGTATAACCCACGCCCAAACTAACTGGATAACCCATAAAGCCGACAATCGTGTTTCGCTTAAATTCCCTACCGAGCCGGTGGAAAGAATAAAAGGTACCTTCATTGCAACATCCAAAGATACATCGATAGCTTACGTTTTTACCGTTGTTGATTTTGCAGCGACTGCCGGTATTGATTCAACGGCAATTGCTCCTTATAAAACGACACCAGAATTTGCATCCCAACTAAAAGCAGGTATACTAAAAAGCCTTCCCACTGTTGAACTCGAAGATTTTAAAATAGGGACATGGAAAGGATTTACCAGCTATACCAGTATAGGAGTTGACAATAAAAGCAAAAAATACTTCTTATTTATGTTCATCATTGGCAATAAGCTTTATAGTGTGTCATCAATTTTAGCTCCCAATGCAGATATCAAAAAGAAAGATGAGTTTGTATCTACTGTAGAAATAAGTAATTAAACTATACCTTATCTCCCAAAAGCCCAAACCAAAAACTTAGCCATTGCCCGGCCCCAGGTAGCGGTATCATGGGTACCTCCTACTAACTCAACATATTGAATTTCCTCCGGGCGTTTAAACCCTTTGGTTTCCATTTCCCTGATCAGGTCGATGGTATCATCAATGGCATCTATAATACCGTTTTTATTACGGTCGCTGCTTTCATCTTTGGTGCCGGTTTGCAGCCAGGCGCTGATACCTGGTTTAGCTTTTGTTTCTCTTATTACCTGGTGCATCAGCCTGTCGGCATCGGTGTAACCTTTGGCAAGGTCTTTTCCCCTCCACCAAAACGAGCCGGAAAAAACGCCTGCTTTATCAAACGATAAAGGGTTGTTCCAAACAATATCAAAAGCAGATAGACCGCCAAGCGAAAAACCTGCAAATGCGGTTGTATCAAATTCACTAAAACCGGTCAGTTGCTCTAATTGGGGCAGCAACTCTTCTTTTATAAATTGTGTATACACATCGGCTTTTGCTCCCCGGCCTTTAAAATCGGGCTTACCGGCAATCCCGTATTCATCCAGGCGGTCTTCACCCGCATGTATAGCCACAATCAATACGGGCTTAAGGCGATTGGAGTTATATAACGTTTCGAGCGTGGTTTTCAGTCCCAGGTTTTGCAGTTCTTGTCCGTCGTTAAGCAGCAGCAGGTTCAGGGGTTCTGCAATATCACTATCCTCGGGTTTCAGGATGGTTAAAGTTACCTCCCTACTAAGCAGTGTCGAGGTTATATTTATATCTTGTTCAGTTATCGTCATTTCAGTATCAAGCCAGCCCGGGTACATCTCTTTCTAAATTAAAATTAAGGGCACAAAAGTAAGCTATACTTTTTACTTTTTGGGGCTAAGGATTAATATTATCAGGCTGTTGCCTTTTTCAAACAAACCTCCTAACTTACAATCATTATAAAAACTACACTGCTTTGACCGAAAAATTTCACCGCTGGCACTCACCCAACACTAACACCGACCTCGAAATGCTGGTATTCGGCGATCGTGGTTACCCCGTGATCGTTTTCCCTACTACCAAAGGCCGCTATTATCAAAACAAAGATTTCGGCCTGATCGAGAGCGTAAAATGGTTTGTTGACAACGGCCTGGTGAAGATCTACTGCCCCGATACCATCGACGACCGCAGCTGGTACAATAAAGGCATCCACCCGGCCGACAGGGCCAAAACCTACGCCGGGTATGACCGCATGCTGCTAAACGAGCTTATTCCCTGGGCTATGCACGAAACAGGGGTTGGCAAAGTAGCTGTTGCCGGATGCAGTTTCGGGGGGTATCACGCCGCCAATTTTGCGTTTAAGCATCCCGAAAAAGTAAGGCACCTGTTTAGCATGGGCGGCGCATTTGATATCAAAATGTTTACCGATGGTTACTATGATGATAATATCTTTTACAATAACCCGGTTGATTTTTTACCGGGCAGTAACCATCACAACCTTTGGCAAATGAATATCATCCTTGGTACATCTGAGCATGACATATGCAAAGGTTATAATATCCAGCTCTCCAATATTTTAAAGCAAAAAAACATTAAACATTGGCTGGATATCCGCCCGTTTGCCAATCACGACTGGCCCATCTGGCGCGAAATGTTCCCGCATTATTTATCAACCATTAAATAAATCAATTATTGAATTAATGAGTTAGCGAATTATTGAATCAGAAACCCAAAGAAAAACAAACATATAAACACCTACTACCATGAAAAAAATTGGCATCTTATTCGGACAGGAAGATTCGTTTCCGCAAGCATTTGTGGATCGGGTAAACCAAAAAGCAGAAAAAGGCATCAGTGCCGAGTTTGTACGGCTTGATAAGGTAATGCAGGCCGAACCGCTTGATTACGCCGTGATCATCGACCGTATTTCGCAGGATGTGCCTTACTATCGTGCAGCCTTAAAAAATGCCGCTATTTGCGGTACCGCGGTAATCAACAACCCCTTTTGGTGGAGTGCCGACGAAAAATTTTTCAACAATGCCCTCGCCGTAAAAATCGGGGTGCCTGTGCCCAAAACGGTGATCCTGCCATCAAAGGAACTGCCCGATGACACTACCAATAAATCGTTCCGTAACCTGGCTTATCCATTGGATTGGAACGGCATTTTCAATTATGTAGGTTTTCCGGCCTATATGAAACCATTTGATGGCGGCGGCTGGAAAGAAGTTTACAAAATTGAAAACGAAAAGGATTTTTTCGACAAATACAACAAAACCAAACAATATGTAATGATGCTGCAGGAAGAGGTTGTTTTTGACGATTACTTCCGTTGCTACTGCATTGGCGGCAAGCATGTACGCATTATGCAATATGAGCCACGCAACCCTCACCACCTGCGTTACGAGCACGGCAAAGCACCTGCATCAAAAAAATTACTGGATACTGTTAAAGATTATGTAATAAAACTAAATCAATATTTAGGTTACGATTTTAATACTGTTGAGTTTGCTGTACGCGACGGCGTTCCTTATGCTATTGACTTTTGCAACCCTGCCCCCGATGCCGAAGTTACCAGTGTAGGCCAGGAAAACTTTGAATGGGTTGTTGAAACCGCCGCCGATTATGCCATTGAACGCGCCAAAAGTCAAAAAGAGGGCATCGACAACCTTACCTGGGGCGAGTATGTAAAAACATCAGCAGCAAAAACACCGCTTGTTGCGGCTGTTAAAAAAGTTAAAGCCGATGTTACAGTAGCTGCGGCTGACCATGCTATTGAAGCAGAGGGGAAAGTGAAGAAAGCTAAAGCAATTAAAGCACCTGCTGCAAAAGCTTCTGTTGCAAAAGAACCTGTTGTAAAAGCGGCCGTTGTGAAAGAACCGGTTGCAAAAGCAACCGCTGTGAAAGAAAAAGCAGCGGCTAAGCCTAAAAAGGCAGCTAAGAAATAAGGGCATGTGCGATTCCCCTCTTGAGAGGGGTGTAGGGGTGTGTTATCGCGAGTAGAAACACACCCCTTCTATCACACCACCCTATGCGCCCCCTCTCGAGAGGGGAGTTTTTAAGAAGAAGAGTAAAACCCTAACCAATTATGAACGAATTTACCTTAGGTGTTGAAGAAGAATTTATGGTGATTGATCCTGTATCGCGGGAGCTAAAATCGCATGAGCAAAAAATTGTGGATAGCGCGCAAAAGATCCATGAAGACCAGGTAAAGGCCGAAATGCACCAGGCAGTGGTTGAGGTGGGTACCCATATTTGCCGCAATACACAGGAGGCCCGTAAGGAGGTAAGCAAGCTCCGCACTACGGTGGCCCAACTGGCCGGCGATATAGGTTTGCGCATTGGCGCCGCGGGCACGCACCCGTTTTCGCACTGGCAGCACCAGTTGATTACCGATCATCCGCGATATTTTGAAATTGTGGATGAAATGCAGGAGGCTGCCCGTTCAAACCTCATTTTTGGCTTGCATGTGCACGTGGGCATCCAGTCGCGGGATATGGCTATTCATATAGCCAACCAGGTACGGTACTTTTTGCCGCACATTTATGCATTATCAACAAATTCGCCCTTTTGGGAAGGGCGAAATACGGGTTTCAAATCATTCCGCACCAAGGTTTTTGACAAGTTTCCGCGTACAGGCATACCCGATTACTTCAGCAGTATTGAGGAGTACGACCGCTATATTAAACTGCTGGTAAAAACCAACTGTATTGATAACGCCAAGAAGATCTGGTGGGATATCCGCGTACACCCATTCTTTGAAACCATCGAGTTCCGCATTTGCGATTGCCCTATGCTGGTTGATGAAACTATAGCTTTTACCGCGTTATTCCAGGCTTTGTGCGCTAAGCTGTATAAGCTCAGGGCGCAAAACATGACGTTCATTAACTATTCGCGCGCGCTCATTAATGAAAATAAATGGCGTGCTGCCCGTTACGGTATCGATGGTAAAATGATTGATTTCGGCAAGGAAATGGAGGTAAACACCCGTTCGCTGATTTTGGAATTACTTGATTTTGTTGACGATGTGGTTGATGAGCTTGGCTCGCGCGATGACCTGCAATATGTACACAGTATACTGGAGCATGGCACAGGGGCCGACAGGCAGCTGGCCATTTACCAGCAAAACAATAACTTTGCCGATGTGGTGGATTATATTACATCGCAAACATTGAAGGGGTTGTAAGCCCCTCCCAAACCCTCCCCTAAAGGGAGAGGGCTTTAAAAAGCCATGAGATATTAATTATTTATAACAAACAAAATAAAAGTCTCACCCATTAGGGGGAGATTTAGAGGGGGCTTATGAAACCGGAAATAAAAGTGGCCATACTTGATTTGTATGATGGGATAGCGAACGAAGGTATGCGCGGTTTCCAGGATATTTTGAAGCGATACAAAGCTGAGCACGATTTGAATTTAAGTTACCAGATTTTTGATGTGCGCCGCAAGTGCGAAATGCCGGGTACCAATTTTGATATCTACCTTTCAAGCGGCGGGCCGGGTAATCCTTTGGAAACCGAGGGTACCGAATGGGAAAAGAAATACTTTAACCTGGTTAATAAGCTGGAAGATCATAACCTGTCAAACAACAGCAACAAAAAACATGTATTCTTTGTGTGCCACTCGTTTCAGTTAATGTGCCGTCATTACAAACTGGGCGATATCAATATGCGCCGCTCCCCTTCGTTTGGAGTACTGCCGGTAAATAAAACCGATGTCGGGTTAAATGAGCCATTATTTGAAGGTTTGGCCGAACCTTTTTACGCCGTTGATTCGCGCAGCTGGCAGGTGATCAACCCGGATGAAAAACGTTTTAAAGAACTGGGCATGCAATTGGTGGCTATTGAAAAAGAACGCCCGCATGTGGATATGCCAAGGGCTATGATGGCTATCAGGTATAACGACTATTTCTTTGCCACGCAGTTCCATCCCGAAGCCGATGCCGCAGGGATGAAAGGCATGTTGCTTCGCGAAGAAAAAAAGGACGAAGTAATAAACGAACACGGCGAAGTTAAATACCGTGAGATGCTGGAACGCCTTGACGATCCGGATAAAATAACGCATACCCAGCATACGCTTATCCCTAATTTTTTGGATATGGCGGTAGAAAGTGCATTGGGCGTAGTATAATTATAACACTATGTCATTGCGAGCGTAGCGCGGCAATCACATGCTTTACAGGGCGGTTATGCCTACGTGCGGTTGCCGCGCTACGCTCGCAATGACATGGATAATATGCAGTATTATAATGAACCCATCAGTTAGAAAAACATTTAACGAAAAATTCAGCGACGAGAAATACAGTCAATTTCTTGATGAGCTCAATAATGACTTAAAAGAGCCTGTTTCTTTTCGCGTTGCAGAAACGCCTGTTTTTTTGACTGCCGGTTTCCGTGACAAGCTCATAACTGCAGGGAATGATATCATTGATACCATCCTCAGGCCCGATTTTAAGGAACTGACCGAACGCGCCATTCCTGATTTGTGGCGGGTATCTAATGAAAACGATCATCCTCATTTTATCGCTTTGGATTTTGGCATCTGTAAAGATGAGCAGGGAAATATCGTACCCAAACTAATTGAATTACAGGGCTTCCCATCGCTTTATGGCTTCCAGGTACATTTGGGCGATACTTACCGCGGGGTTTACGGTATCCCCGGTGATGAAACCATCTTTTTCGGGGGCTTAAACAAGGAAAGCTACCTCCATCTGCTTAAAAAAACCATCCTCGGCCCTTACCTGCCTGATGAAGTTGTATTGATGGATGTAAATGCCCCGGAACAAAAAACAGCAGTCGATTTTTATCTCACCCAAAAATATATTGGTACGCCGGTGGTATCATTAAGCGATCTGATCCAGGATGGCAAAAAGCTTTATTACATGGCGGGCAACCAAAAGAAAGAAATTAAGCGCATCTACAATCGCCTCATATTTGATGAAATAGCCGGCGACCCGGAGATCTTCACCAAAGTGGCTGATATCAGGCAGCCACTTGAGGTTGAGTGGATCACCCATCCCAACTGGTTTTACCGCGTCAGCAAATTTACCATGCCTTTTTTAACGGGCGATTATATCCCCCAAACACAGTTTTTACACCAGTTAGCACAAATCCCTGCCGATTTGGAAAACTATGTACTTAAACCGTTGTTTTCTTTTGCAGGCCAGGGTGTAATTATTGATATTAGTAAGGATGACATAGAGGCCATTACCGATCCCGAAAACTGGATCTTACAGCAAAAGGTAAATTACGAACCCGTTGTACAATCGCCGGAAGGGGGCGTAAAAGCCGAGATCAGGCTGCTTTATCTTTGGCCCGATGGCGATGAAAAACCCACGCTTGCTATTAACCTTGCGCGGTTAAGCCGGGGAAAAATGATAGGCGTACGTTATAACAAAGATTATAACTGGGTTGGCGGCACAATTGCCTTTATGCCTCATTAAACCTTGTACTAATTACCCTGTCTGTACGTATATATTAAATAATGTTTAATTTTGTCTTTATGAATATGCAAATCATCATTATCGCGATACTTTTTGCCGCTGCTGTTTTTTACATCGGCCGCATGATGTATAGGACCCTCACCACTAAAAAGAGCTGTGGCGGTAATTGCAAATGCGGTGTTGATTTTTCGGGTATCGAACCTGGAAAAACCGCCAAATAATGCTAAATTCCCATTTCATACAATCTTCATAAGTAACCTATACTTTTAATAAAGTAATTCTCTTAATGTCATCAAGCAAGCAAGTTTTTCAGGCTGATAATCCCGGTAGGTGGAACCGTTTTAAATGGTTAAGCCGTGTACTACTGGCTGTGTTGGTTATTGGTATTATAGCCGTAATTGTTACTATCCGTTCAACCTACTATCCTGAGCTTCCTAACCTTAATCCTGCTCCCAAAAAAATGACCAAAGAGGAGCTTGAGCAGTTAAAAAAGTCAACAAAGTTCAAATCGTTCAAAATACAAAAATCTGAAATAGAAGCACTTGAACGTGCAAAAAAACTTCACCAGCTTAAACAACCCAACAATAAAGACCGGATCAATGCTGCTTTTTACCGTGCATGGGAACCGCAGGCTTACAATTCGCTGGTAGTAAACATTGGCCACCTGGATATGGTGGTAAGTGAAGGTTTTTTTATAGCGCCAAAAGTTGATACCGTAATAACAAAGCTCGATACCGGGCTGATGAACCTTAACAAAAAGTACAACAAGCCTATTATTGTATCGCTGTCAAACTACGTAAACTATGACAATGCTCACGGTGGTTATGACACTAAAGATGTTGACCGCATTGTTAACAGTAAAACACTCCGCAGTAATTTCATTAACAGCATAGTTAACTCGCTTACTAAAAATAAGCTAAAGGGCATCAATGTTGATTTTGATGAACTAAGGGACCGCAACGGCAAAAATTATATCACCTTTCAAAAAGAGCTTTATGAAACCCTGCATGCCAAAGGTTTCCTGGTTACGCAAAACGTAGTGCCCGAAGATGAAACGTTTGATATCACCAAGCTTCAGCATGTGAACGATTTCCTGTTCATTATGGCTATTGATGAACATTATGAAGCTACCAATGCCGGCGATCTTTCCAACCAGCGCTGGGTTGAGCAGATCCTGGATGATGTGTGCTCAAAAGTACCATCAGAGAAAATAATTTTAACTTTTGCAGGCGGCGCCTATGACTGGCGTGAAAGCAGCGTAGGTAAAACAATGGGGTACCAGCAGGCAATCAGTACCGCCGATGAACAAAAAAGCAAAATCACCTTCGACCCAAATTCGGCCAACCTGCATTATACTTATATGGACAAAGACAGTCTTGACCATACTGTATATTTTACCGATGCCGCAACGAACTTTAATGTGATCCGCATGGCCGACGACTGGGCGACCGGTGGCGTGGCTTTATGGCGTTTAGGTGCAGAAGACCCTCGCCTTTGGACCTTTTTCCAGAAAAACCTGTCGATAGACTCTTTGAAAAAAACCGGTATCGACATGCGCAAACTTACATCTGTAGGTTTGAACAACCGGGTAAATGTTGATTATGATGGCGATGGCGAGGTACTTGACCTCATCACAACACCTACCACAGGCGAGATAAATGTAAAAATGGATACCTCCACGTTTACCATTCTTGATCAGCATTACATCAAGCTTCCTACCAAATACGTGATCCGCAGGTATGGCTATGCCCCTAAAAAAGTTGTTTTAACTTTCGACGATGGGCCCGATCCGGATTTTACCCCCCGCATTTTAGATATCCTTAAAGCCGAAAAAGTACCGGCAGCGTTCTTTGTTGTTGGCTCCATGGCCGAAAAAAACATGCAGCTGCTCCGCCGCGAATATGAGGAAGGCTATGAAATAGGTAACCACACGTTTTTTCATCCCGATATTTCAACCATCAGTTTAAAAAGGGTGATCCTGGAGCTTAACTCCACCCGTAAACTTATTGAATCGGTAACCGGCCGAAGCACTATCCTGTTCCGTCCACCATTTAATGCCGATGCCGAACCACAAACCCTTGCCGAGGTAATCCCCGTTGCTGAAAGCCGCCGTCAAAGCTATATCACTATTGGTGAATCTATCGACCCATGGGACTGGCAACCCGGCGTAACTGCCGATAGCATTATTGCCCGCACCATAAGGCAAAAAGATAACGGATCGATGATATTGCTGCACGATGCCGGTGGCGATACCCGCGAAGAAACTGTTAAAGCCCTGCCCGAGATCATTCATTACTTTAAATCACACGGCTACCAGTTTACTACTATTGCCGATGTGCTGGGCAAAACTAAAGATGACCTGATGCCGCCGATTAAACCGGATCCAAGCACAGGCATTTTCGGTCCGGCTTATGATGTTTTTGTTCATGGCTATTACTATGTTAACTGGGCGCTGATCTATATATTCCTGTCGGCCATATTCCTGGCTATCGGCCGTATTGTGCTTATCGGCATTTTAGCAGTAAGGCAGCGAAGCGTGGATAAAAAATCCAAAAAGCTTGATCGAAATACCGATGCGATGCCTGCTGTGAGCATTATTGTGCCTGCTTACAACGAGGAGGTTAACGCGGTAGCAACCATTCAAAGCCTGCTCAAAACCGATTATCCATCATTCGAAATTATTTTTATTGATGACGGATCAAAAGATAAAACATTTGAAGTTGTGGAGGCTGCCTATAAAGGTAGCCCGCTGATCAAAATATTAACCAAACCAAACGGAGGTAAAGCATCAGCGTTAAACTTTGGTATTACCCATGCACAAAATGATTTTGTGGTTTGTATTGATGCCGATACGCAGCTCAAAACCGATGCTGTTTACCAGCTCATGACCTACTTTACCGATGAGGAAATAGGTGCAGTAGCCGGTACTGTTAAAGTTGGGAACGAAACCAATATCATTACACGCTGGCAGTCGATAGAGTATATCACCGCTCAAAACATGGACCGCCGTGCATTTGACCTCATCAACAGTATTACTGTTGTGCCAGGGGCTATAGGCGCATTCCGCAAATCGGCTATTTTCCGTGCAGGCGGGTTCACTTATGACACCCTTGCCGAGGATTGCGACCTGACTATGCGCATCCTTAAACAAGGCTATGTAGTCCGAAACTGTGCTGAGGCCATTGCTTATACTGAAGCACCTGAAAGCATTAATATGCTGCTTAAACAGCGTTTCCGCTGGAGCTTTGGCGTAATGCAAAGCTTCTGGAAAAACCGGGATGCGCTGTTTAACAAAAAGTACAAGTTTTTTGGAATGGTGGGGATGCCTAACATCCTTATTTTCCAGATCATATTACCGCTGTTCTCCCCGCTGGCAGATTTGATGATGCTATTAGCCCTGTTTGGCGAAAAGCCAGAGAAGATGTTGCTTTATTATGTGGCATTTGTGGTGATTGATTTTATAGTAGGCATCATCGCCTTCCGCATGGAAAAAGAGGACTACAAGAAACTCATCTACATTATCCCGCAACGGTTTATGTGGCGGCAGCTGATGTATTATGTGCTATTTAAATCGTTACGCAAAGCCCTTAAAGGTGAGCTAAGCGGATGGGGTGTACTTAAGCGTACCGGTAATGTGAATGTTGGCGGCACAGGCAATAAAAAAACGCAGCCGATTTATATTGTAATTGCTGTTGCGGTAATTGCGGTGATTGGATATTTGCTTTATAAGCACTATAGTTAAATAAAGACGTGCTGTACTCTCAGCCTTGGAATACTACAATCCGAATTTTGCTGTGTAAGTACGTTGCAAATAGTAACGAACTAAAGTCTCCAGTTCGTTACTATTTGTTTATATCTTTGTGAGAAAGAGTGTTATGGGAAAGCTAAAACGTTATACCGATTTTAATGATTTGAAGTTGACTACAACAAATAATCAAAAATCAGGCATTGTTAATTTGAATAAAGTCAAAGAGTTGGAAAAATTTTTCGAACTGCTAAGAAACAATGTATTAGCAAAAAAAAATCCATTGTAAAGGCATAGCCATGGAGAATAGCTTCACGCTTTAGTCTTTGGGTTGATTCAAAAAGTAGCGTCAAAATAAGCCTTGTTATATCTATGGCACTAAAACAGCTTTTCGCTTGCGGTGTAAATGTACAACGGTTAATATTAGGGCAATTGCTACTAATAATATTACCCAGGTATCAAGCGGGCAACCGTTCGGATCATAATCATCATCGTCCGGATCTCCGGAACAGGGTACTTGTTGCGCAAACGCGGTAGCAATACTAAAAAGAAAAATAACTGTTACCGTAATAACCTTATACGCTTTGTATATCATACTTTTTATTGCTTGATGAATTTGGCCGAAGCGATGGTCTTTTTAGTGCTGTTATCGATAAGCAGAATGCTGTAAAAACCTGTCTGCAATGATGAAACGTCCAGTTGGCCTGTGTTGGAATTAAAGGCAGCCCTTTTTAAAAGCGCCCCCATACTGCTGTAAATATCAATGCCAAAGGTTGTTTTTACCGGTTCGTTTGTTGTGAAGTGCAAATAATTTGATGTAGGATTAGGATACACCGTAAAAACATCCAACCCATTACTATCCACAGAAATGATCACAACATTTGAATATTTTACAATCCCGTCCAGATCTGTTTGCTTTAAGCGGTAGTAGCCGGTTTTAGCGGTAGCATCAGCAAAACTGTAAGAACCGGCACCAGCCGATTGCATGGTACTTATCGTCCTGAAATCTTTATCATCTACACTATATTGTATTTCAAAAGTGATATAGGTGAATTCATTTATGGTGTTCCATTTTATAATATTTGAATTGATATTGCGCTGGCCAGTAAAGGCGGTCAATGCATATGGCAGCAACGGCTTTTTATTGATAACAATTTCAAAACGGCTGTTGCCATAAGTGGCTGGTACCTTTTTGTCGAGTTTGAACTGGTAGCTATCGTTATTACGCAAGTTCAGCGAATCGTTTTGAAAATGGTCAAGAAGCCATACATCATAATACTCGGGTATGGCTGATAGATCCACTTTATTTATCTTATAATCACCGCTTGCGCTGTCGTTGACGCTCAAAAATACAGCGGTCCTTTGTTTGTTAAGCGGTTGCGAAGCAATAGATACTTCGTGACCATCAGCGGTCATGGCGCCAAATAACGCAGTCTGCCCGTTTCCATTCAGATCATCGGCGTCCTCGGTCTCTTTGTAGTTCTTGCTATAGGTGTCGGAGAACCGGAGCTGCGCAATATCATAATTGGCAGAATCCTGTATCATTTTTAGCGTTATTTCAGGCCTCGGCACTTCCGCTTTAAATGCGATAGTTCCCCGGGCAGTTGTTTTTAAGCTCTCTGTAAATGCAATAGAACTGGAACTGCTGTTAGATTTAAGGTAAAATCCCTGCCCGGTTTGTATGGTTACTCCGGCAGATAGGTCTTGTGCGGCTATACTATTACCGCCCGGTGCAAAAGTGTAAACAAAGGGAGTAGTACCCACTAAAGCTGTGGCAGGTATCGTAATATTAGACGGGTATGGGTTGCCAACTAAATTATAACCAGTACCGGCATTAGCTAATGTATAAGTAAACGCCTGCTGGTTAAGCGTGCCTGATTGCAAACCAACCACATTTTTTTCGGGGATAGCAAAAGTGTTGGTGGCCGGTGACCTGATCAGTTTTTGGGTAATGTTATGGATGTTATCGCCCCTGAAATAAAAATAAAAGCCTGAGCCAACATTCACAGACGGAGCAGGTATCAATGTTGTCAACGGAGCAAACAAAGCTGTGGCAGTAGTGTAAAATAATATGGTTGGCCCATTGGCCCCATAGCTTGCAGGCTGATCAAAGCCGTTAGCATTGCCACCTGCTCCGGTAATAAATAAATTGGTTTTTAAACTCGAAAAGTTATATGTTGCGGCTGTGGATACCGGAAGAGTACTGCTATTATTGACCGGCGAGCTCATCAGTCGCCATCCCCGGTTGGCAATGCTGCCGCCCGTAAAATAGCGTTGCACTACAAAAGTGCCGGTTAACTTAGTATTGCCGGGGGTACTTCCAATTGAGCCTGTTCCGTTGGCATCAGAAAGCAGGGTAAATGTTCCGGCGGCATTATTAAAAGTAACCGGGTTCGACGACCCAAATTGGATTGACGCGGTACTGGCCAGGGTTGATAAACCACCGTTTACCTTAAGGGTACCAACTGCGGGGGTAGCAACACTGCTGTTTAAGGTAAACACTGCTGCAGAATCGACGTTTAAACCATTGTTTACCGTAATAGTTTTGCCGTTAAGATCCAATAACACGGCACTTGCGGCTGAACTGGTTGAACCTAAACTACCTATCTCGAGGTTACCAATTGTAATATTGGGACCTGTATTGTTATTTATAGGATTGTTATTATTGGTGTAACTTATATAACCTATCCGTACGTTATCTCTGCTACTGGTAATGCCGGGTGCGGTCGAGGTTGACACGCCATTTTTTAACCAATTTGTAACAACGGTCCAGTTGCTGTTGGTTGCTCCTGTCCAATCATATATCGGCACACCAAGCGAGAATTGCTGGCCATCGGTATTTGATGTACCTATTGTAGCACCGGAGTTAAGGGCAATAGATTTATATGTAAATTGAAAAGTTGTGGCACTGCTAACAGGTGTCAGCCAGTCGGCCATGATGAAATAATAGGTGGTTTGGTTAAATGGAAGTGTTTCGGGCGGAGTGGTAGATGGTGTGGTCAGATCTAACTTAAACACATTAGTGGTTAAAGTCATCGTGCCGCCAACCAGGTTTGCCGGGACAGCTGTGGCGCTTGTAAAAGTACTGGACGTTGATCTGTAAACCCTGAAATTACTGAAAGCAGCCGGGCTGATAGCTGTCATATTCAGTTGGATATTACTGATCGCGGTCTGACTACCCGTATTGGTCAATGAAAAGCCATACAAAACTATGTTTGTTTGGTTTAAGGTTAAAGTGGTACGTGAAATACCATTACCACTTGAGCCTACAATATTTTGGCCCGTGAACATAATTGTAGGCGTGGCAAACGCGATAGGATAACCATTGATAACCGACTGGGGCGGATTTACCGTTTGAGCAGTAATTGCCGACCCTCCTGAGATCTCGGTATAAGCTACCGCATGTGGATTAAGGGAGAATGTTACTGCATTAGGATAGCTTTTAAAATTGCTGTTAAAGTTAATGTATACAAAAAAATTCCTCGTAATGCTGCCTGTTGCCGATGGCGGTGTAAAGTCAAGCGGCGTATTAAAATTGAGGTTTATAGTTGAGGAATTACTGCCGACAGCATTAGTGGTAGGCACAGGAGTATTTGTGCCTGAATTAAAATCTGTCCCGTTGTTCTCAACCACATAAACATCTGAAGTACTAAAAAATGGCGCAGCAGTTCCGGATAGCGCCGCTGACAACGCCACCTGGGTTACCAAAGCCTTGTTATTGGCAACCGTTATAGAAAAACCAAAAACACAAATGCCCTGCTGCGTATAGTAAATATCATTTACCTCAATACCGTTGTCCTTGGGAACGTTATTTCCGGTAACGGTTACAATAGCGGGGTTCGTCCATGTATAGGTGGGCCCGGTGATGGTTGTTATTACCGTGCTATTAATTTGTGATAAATTAAAATTGAAGCTAATTGGTGATGGTGTGGGCGCATTCCCTCCAACATCAAAAGTGACCACCAGGAAAAAACTTGCCGGGGTGGAATTTATAGCCTGGCTAAAATTACTTATCGTTAATATATTTGAACCTGAGCCACTAACAACGAAGCTGATCGGGGTGCCGGTCACCACAGTACCTGAACCTGCAGCATAAGTGGCATTTAGGCCATTTATTCTGACCAGGGACATACTGCTGCTGGTTTTAGTGAAATAGTTTAAAATATTCTGATTACAATTGAATGTCAATGATGTTAATGCAGAACCCGTCGGGTCGGTCAGCGTGACACCCAATACCGCAATACGTTGTCCACCGTATATATCAGTCGGAGAAGTTAAGCCATTGGTGTTTGCTGTCGCTATTATGGCCGCTTGTGTTTTAACAAAAGCGCTAATTAATATTACAGAAACGAATAAGTATTTAAATAGGGATTGTTTCAAGCTTAGGGTTTTCCCTAAGATTTGCAAAGATGGTGCTAATGGCCAGGTTGTTATTTATTATGTCTGTGGTGGAAAATTGCGCGAAAGGAAAAAGCGTGAAAGGAAAATTTCGTAATGATTTAATTCGATGTACCCGGTCCTTAATTTATCGTGCAGCTTATTAAATGTTGTTTTTACAGATACATTTCAAATATCGTGTGTTCATGCGAATGTCTAAGTGTCGATGAAAATGTATAATAAACGAGAAGCTAATATGATCAAGGAATCAAGCCTGTAGCTATGAAAATTGGGTAAGCTAAAACTTCAATTTAAAACGTGTATTTTTTTGCCCGATACTGGTAAAGAAATACACATATAAAAACTCTTCAAGTGCTTTAGTTGCTCATTATATAAATAATTTTATACAAAAACTGATTTGTTGACTTTACAATACACATCTGATAGTCAGTTTATTATATTATTGTTAAAACTACCGGATATTCACAGATTTTCAGGGAATGGCGAAATCATTTTCCAGCCCAATAATATGGCACGGTACCTATACGGGAACGCACCGCTGTCTCCGACTTCGGACGACTATGCCTGTAGTTTGTAACTACAGGCTGCCCCTACTCCCTTTCAATCAAACAAACAGCATAAGCCACAACGCCTTCTTCGCGGCCAATAAAGCCCATCTGCTCATTGGTTGTAGCTTTGATAGAGATATCTTCCTCGCTGATAGCAGCGGCTTCGGCTATATAGGTTTGCATTGCGGGGATATGCGGATTGATCTTTGGTGCTTCAAGGCATACCATGGCATCGATATTACCAATAACAAAGCCTTTTTCTTTGATCAGGGCTACTACGTGCTGTAAAAGGATCAAACTGCTGATACCTTTCCAGCGATCATCTTTATTGGAAAAATGAAAGCCTATATCTCGCAGGTTTGCAGCACCCAATAAGGCATCGCAAATTGCGTGCAATAACACATCGGCATCCGAGTGACCATAGGCACCTGAATGATGCTCAAGTTTAACTCCGCCTAAAACAAAGGGATGATTTTCTTTTAACTGGTGTACATCAAACCCAAAACCTACCTTAATTTTACCCATTATCTTCTTGAAGCATTTGTTGTACCGCCAAAATTTGCCGACAAAGTGAAACGCAAAGTATTGGCCAGGGCACTATTTTGCTGGCTGGCTGCCAGGTATGAAAAATCAAAATCAAAAACGCTGTATTTAAAACCTATGCCCATGGTAACATAATGCCTGTCGCCCTTGTTCGGGTTTTCGTAAAAATAGCCTGCCCTTACTGCAAACTGTTTATTGTACCAATATTCAACGCCTGGCGAAAAGCTGATCTCTTTCAACTCTTCACTAAAGCCGCCTGGTGCATCACCAAACGATTGAAAAATACCCGCAGGTACTGATACATTATCGTCCTTGCCTTTTATGATCTTACCATCCTGATCGCGCAGGGGCGGGGTTGGCACCAACAGCTTGTTAATATCAAAGGTTGCAGTAAACTCATTGATATCGTCCAGTTGCCAGGTGTTAGCTACCCCTATTTTAAGATTGGCCGGTAAAAAGTATTTATTACCCACATCACTGTAGCTGATTTTTGTACCAATGTTTGAGATGTGCGTACCGAAGGCAAAAAGGTTACCATCGCCGTAAGGTGCCGTATAATACAGCGAAACATCGGCAGCAAAGGCATTGCCCGCTTTTGCCGCCTGACTTGAGCCGGTAGCAAATGAGATGCTTGAGATATTAGAATGAATATATCTCGCAGTCAGGCCCAATGAAAAATTATCGCCAAACTTACGGGCAAACGAAACATCCAGCGAATACTCATTAGGCGTATAAGTGCCCTGATCGTTGGTATTATCGTCGGTAAGCTGTATGGAACCATAATTAAAATAACGGAGCGAAGCGCCTATGCTATTACGCTCGTCAATTTTATGGGCATAACTCAGGTATGACAAGCTGATATCGGGCACAAGGTGTCTTAACCATGGGCTGTATGATACTGATAAGGCATCATTACTTTCAAGAAATGCAAGCTTTGACGGGTTCCAGAAATTTGCATTTACATCCGGTGATAAAGCCACGCCCGCATCCCCCATTGCCCCCGAACGTGAATCTGGTGAAATATTTAAAAAAGGGACTTCGGTGGGAATTGCGTTAATATTACTCCCGTTAGGGTTTGTTTGCGCAGCAGCAGCAAACGGTAATAAAAAGGGGGTGATAAAAGCAAGGCCACGAAATGTAAAAAGCTTCATTTGTAGGAGTTAGGTTGTGACATTTTATTGATAGTATGGAATAGTAACGTGCTTTACAGATTTTAAGTTACATCCCTTTGGCTGAAATTTAAATCAAATAATTAATTCGACGCAACTAATTTCATCAATTTTTCGTTAAAACCCCTGATAACTGTACTATTTATTTCTAAATAATGGTTCACAGACATAAGCACTGTATCCATTTTTTTATAAATTTACGACTTAATATAACTGTAAAAATATGAAAATACTTTTTACTAAAACTGCTCTGGGATTGTTGGCTTTAGGTGCCGTGATGAGTAGCTGCAGTAAACGTGAGCAATCGCAAAAAACCGGTATAACTTATAACGATAAAAACAACGGCGGTTACGAGCGTTTCAGGCAAAGCCACCCATCTCCGGGACCGGGATTAGTACCGATTGAGGGCGGTACCTTTGTTATGGGCGGCAGTGCCGACCAGGACATCACTTACGATTATAACAACGTTCGTCGCAGGGTTACCGTACCATCTTTTTATATGGACGAAACCGAAGTATCAAACCAGGACTGGCTGGATTACCTGCACTGGATCAATATTACTTTCCCGCAGGACCGCGAATTATATTATAACGCAGTACCTGACACACTGGTTTGGCGCAGACCATTGTCATACAATGAGCCTTATGTAGATAACTACCTGCGCCACCCTGCTTTTCAGGATTACCCGGTTGTAGGTGTAACCTGGGACCAGGCACAGGCTTATTGCGCATGGCGTACCGACCGTACCAACGAAAACATTTTACGTGAAACAGGTAAGTTAGTAGCCTGGAAAGATCAGGGTAAAAAAGGCGGTGGCGGTGATGCCGGTGTAGCGGCAAACGGGCAGCCCTTCAACACTGATATTTATCTGAATGGTCAAATGACCGGTGCAGGTATCGACGGTAAAAAAATGATGCCTAACCTGAGTCCCAATGCCCAGGCTGGTACCGGAAAAGGCGGCAAAGCCGTTAGGCCGGTACGTATGGAAGACGGGATCTTAAAACAAGCTTACCGCCTGCCATCAGAAGCAGAATGGGAATATGCTGCATTAGCGCTTGCCGGCAACACTCAGTTCGAAAATATTGATGATGGTAAGCTGTATACCTGGAATGGCCTGGGAGTACGTTCGGCAAAAAGCAAAACACGTGGTTTGATCATGGCTAACTTTAAACGCGGCAGTGGCGACAATGCCGGTGTTGGCGGTTACCTGAACGATAAGGCCGATATTACAGCACCTGTACGTTCATATGCCCCTAATGATTTTGGCTTATACAACATGTCGGGTAACGTTAACGAATGGGTTGCTGATACCTACCGTCAAACATCGTTTGAGGAGTTTGAAGACTTTAACCCTTTCCGTGGTAACGAGTTTACAAACAAACGCCTTGCCGATCCAAGCAAAGGCCTTTATGCCAAAGATAAATATGGCAAACCAATCAAGGATCCTGCACATGCTAATAAAAAATTGAAATACAGCGAGCTTCTGGCATTACAGCAACAAAGTTCAGCTGCACAAAGTGCTAATCCAAATGCACCACTTTCAACTACACAAACAGGCTCGCTTCCGGTTGATTCATTATTACCTAAAAACTCAGGTAAGGCATACAATCCTGATGCAAGGGGCGAAAAAGACGAAGTTAATAAAGCCCTTTACGGCACAACAACACTCGTTAATGACCACTCTAAAATATATAAAGGCGGGTCATGGAATGATATGGCTTTTTGGTTAAATCCTGCTACCCGTCGTTTTATGGATCAGGATGAGGCAAGTGCCGAAGTTGGTTTCCGTTGCGCCATGACCCTGGTAGGTGCTCCTGAAATTAACCCTAATGGTAAACCTCACTACCCGGTTAAAAAAGCAAAACCATTTAAAGCAAGGTAATTTTCACAACAGATATATCGGGCAAGGCCTTTCAGCAATGAGAGGCCTTGTTTGTTTTAGGTGGCTACCTAAACAGGTGTTCGGAAGAAATAGAAGAGCGGGGGATTGTGCGATTCCCTCCCCTGGGAGCTACTGTGTGTACACATCTTATCAATGAATATCAATCAATAAAACCGAATGTCATTTCGACGAACCAATTTGGGAATGTGCGGCCGCGGTGAGGAGAAACTATCTCTTGAGCGATAGCGAAAAATCTTGTACATCCTGCTCTAAACCTTGCTTACGACTCTACAAGTCATATAAGATTTCTCTTTCGCCCCACCTCTCAGCCCCACCCTGCTCAGTCGAAATGACATTTTCTTTTACTTAAAAAGATGTGTACACACAGTAACTCCCGAGGGAGGGAATTAAAAAAGCTTCCGAACACCTATGGTGGCTACCTAAACAGCATAGCAGCTTTATTAATTGCAGCCTCATTCAATCGGCTCAACCCATTGACTTCGCCATGCAGGGGCCTCGAAGGGATCTGCGAAATACTGTGTTTCGTGGATTACCTTCCTGTCACGAAACTCCATAATACTCACTGTAAAGGCAGTCTGTCCCTGGTAATTGATAGTGTATTCCGTGATCCAGATATCAGCTTTTCCAAGAATCCTCCTGACACGGAAACCCGATGGCTTACCCGGATGATGCCCCCGCAAAGCCTGTAAATTGCTTCGCCCAAAAATCCGTTCGCCCGACTGGGGATAATCACAGATAACATCATCATCATAAATATCATGTTCCGTGTTTATATCACCGGCTGCCGAGGCCTGCCAGTGTGCGTTCAGGGCTTCAAGTATTTGTTCATCTTCCATGGCGTTTCAATTTTTAATATTGGTTGGTTAGACTAATTAAATGACGAATAAACCCGATTTGATTAGTGAATACAAACCTGGGCAGAGAAAAATGCAGACTTTAATAAAAAAATCCCGGTGATAAGCTACCACCGGGATATAAACATTTTAAATAATGCTATTGTTATTGATATCCTTCGTTTTGTGTTAAGTTAGGATTAGCATCACGCTCACGTTTAGGGATCGGGAAGATCAGCTTAGGTGAGTTCCATGGAAAAGTATCAACTACATTTCCATCACCATCAACAGAGTTGGTAGATTTTTGATACCGTTTAAGATCAAATAACCTGAAACCCTCAAACGGAAGTTCAACACGGCGTTCTTTTTCGATCGCAGTAATCCAGCCTGCTGCATTTGTGGGAGCGGTAATATTACCCAAACCAGCCCTATGACGTACTACATTTAAATCAGCAGCCGCGCCTGCGTAATCGGGGCCGGTTTTTTGTGACCTGGCCTCTGCCCTGATCAGATATAACTCTGCCAGACGGATCACTACTACGTTACCAAACAGGTTATTGAATTTAGAGGTAAATTCTCCATCATCTTCAAAAAACAAATCAGCACGCGTATCCCCCTCTTCATAACGGTTAAAATGCTGATCATTTATATATGTTTCTTCACGCCCTCCGTAAGCTACAGCAGCATAAACTTCATTAAGTGCATTAAAGCCCGACTGATTTGATATTTGCATAGCTAATATATCTTCCGAAGTATTAAAAACGTGAGTTGCCTGATCAGGTGCCTGGAACTCATCTTTAAAATGTTCTACAAGGCTGTATGTACCACTTGCTATCACTTTCGTTGCTTCTGTTTCAGCTGCTGCGTAATTTTTTTGCTGAAGGTAAATTCTTGCTAACACTGATGATGCGGCGCCTGACGTTGCATATATGGATTTACCGGTAGTTAAATTTGCTTCAGCAATTTTAAGGTCAGCAATAGCCTGGGCATAAACCTCAGCAACAGTATTACGGGTAACTTTTTGAATACCCGGAATAGATGTGGTAGGCGTTAATACGATAGGCACCCCGGGGTTAGATGATGGTGTGCCATCGCCCCAATCTTTGGCAAATACACGTACTAAATCAAAATATACCATTCCCCGCAAAAACCGGGCTTCTCCTTCAACTCTACTTTTATTAATGGCATCCACAAGGTCAATATGAGCCAAAACATTATTACATACTCCAATTGTGTTGTAACCTGTATCCCATACGCCCTCGGTAAACTGATTTACGATGGTTACCCCCTTGTCACTAAGTTCGGTGTATTCGTTAAACGTACCGAAATATGAAAAATCGCCGTCATCTGCCAAAAAATCAGAAGTGGATTGAAACCTGCCACCATACAATCCTCTTAAAGTAGCTGCTGTATACGCCCCGATTAATACCCCCTGCACATCCTTTGATGTTTTAATGGCATCCTCTTGTTCTACCTGGTTCTGAGGCTTAATGTCCAGCTGTTTTTGACAGCCCGAACTGTATAGCATAACCAATATGCTTAGTGCTATAATTGAATATTTATTTATCTTCATTTTCTTCAGCTTAAATTAAAATCCCACGTTTAATCCAAAAGTTATTGTTTTTGCCTGCGGGGCCGCATAAAAATCATAGCCCTGGGTAATATTGCCCGAGAATGCATCTGAGTTTAATTCAGGGTCCCAGCCTTTATACTTAGTCCAGGTGATCAGGTTTGTTGCTTGCGCGTAAACCCTCAGGCTTGATAACTTGATTTTGGAAAGCCATTGTTTCGGAAAATTGTAGCCTAACACTATATTTTTTAAGCGCACATATGAGCCGTCGTCTAAATATCTTGAACTTGGATTAACACCATTACCCCCAAACAAACGGGCTTCAGGTACGTTAGTGATCTGACCGGGCTTTTTCCATGAGTTTAACTGATCAATAGTTTGGTTATCGGCACCATTATTAAAACCTACCGACATATATTGGCCGGCACCGTTATAGATCTTATTGCCGTGTACCTGTTGTAACAGGAAACTAAACTCAATACCTTTATAGGTTACCGAGTTATTTAAGCCTGCCAGGTATTTAGGATTAGGATCGCCCACAACCACCGGTACTGCCTGGTTATAATCATTAGTAGTACTCCTGTCGCGTTTTCCATTACCCAGATCCGTATTTTTGTAATACAGCGCATCACCGTTAGCAGGATCAGCTCCGGCAAATTCAGCGGTATAAAATACACCTAAGGGCTGGCCTTCAATAGCACGGTTAACCTGGTCGCCGGCTCCCAAAATCACTTGTCCTTTCAAATCGGTAACCTTGTTACGGTTAATTGAAAAATTGACACTTGTTGACCAGTTTACTACACCTACTATATTTTTCGAGTCTATCTGTAACTCAAAACCTTTATTCTGTAGTTTACCCAGGTTTTGTACTATTGTAGTAAAGCCCGAAGTAGCCGGAACCTGTACATTTAATAAAAGGTCTTTGGTTTTCTTTAAATAATAATCAAACTCGCCCGATAAACGACCGTTAAAGAAGCCGATATTCAATCCTATATCTGTGGTTGCGGTTGTTTCCCATTTTAAATCGGGGTTAGCCAATTGTATTGGCCTTGCGCCTGCAACACCGGAGTAACCAAATTCCTGGAATAAGCCTCTTGAAGGGAAGTTGCCTATTTCGGAGTTACCTGTTAAACCGTAACTTCCTCTGATTTTTAATTCAGAGATCAATTTCTGCTTTTTCATAAAGCCTTCTTCAGAAATTACCCAGCCTACTGAACCTGCCGGGAAGAAACCGTAGCGATGGTTTGCACCAAACCGCGATGAGCCATCAATACGACCGCTTAACGATAGCAGATATTTTTCGTCGTATTTATAGTTTGCCCTCGCAAAATATGATAACAATGAGTATGCAGTACTTGATGACGAACCACTGGTAATATCAGCCGAGCTAATCAGCTTTTTGTAGGCATCACTTGGAAACTGATCGCCCTGAATTGAGTTAAGATCATTTTGTTGCCTCTGATAAGTCATACCACCAACTGCATCAATGTTATGCTTGCCTATGTCTTTTAGAAAATGTAAAAAGTTATTGGTATTAAAGTTCAGTGAGGTCACTGAAGTATTTAAGCCTACGTTATTTAAAGGACCTGTATTACGCAGTGTAAGGCTTCCGGAATAGTTATCTTCAGTATTATTCAATATATCCACTCCCACCTCAGTTCTGAAGCTTAATGAAGGCAATATTTTAACCTGGCCAAAAACATTCCCAAGGTTTCTGTAATCGGTACTTGTAAAATGACTGCTGATTGAATTTAACAAGGGGTTAAAATAAATCGGGAAACTACCATTAGGTAAACCTGTACTCGGATCAAGTGCACCGCTGGTTAACCCTGTACGCGGATCGATAAGCGGGGTTATCGGAGATAAGGCAACAATTTGTTCAGGAGTTGAAAATGCATCATCATTATCCAAACGCTGGTTCACTGTGCGCGATACGCTTAAGTTTGCTCCTACCGTTAACCAATTGTTTGCCTGGTTTTCGATATTGGTACGTAAGCTATATTGATTGAGAGAGTTCTTTAATATCCAGCCTTTTTGATTATTATAAGTGCCTGATATGTAGAATTTAGTTTTTTCATTACCTCCCGCTATTACCAGGTTATAGTTTTGCACCGGTGCATGCTGTATGATCTGCTGCTGCCAATCGGTATTTACTTTATAAGTTTTATAATCATCGCTGCCTGCAGCATACCTTTGCAACCTTGCTTCAATTGAGGCGCTTGAATAACCGCCGGCTATGCCGGCTGCTCTTAGCGCAGTAACATACTCCTGCGCGTCAAGAAATTTGCGTTCGCCTGTTGGCTTGCTAAAACCATAGTATTGATTATAAGTTACCTTGGTAGCACCGGCTTTACCTTTTTTGGTAGTTACCAAAACTACACCATTTGAGGCTCTTGAACCGTAGATAGCTGCAGCTGATGCATCTTTAAGTATTTCGATTGATTCGATATCATTTTGGTTCAAATCAACAAGCGGATTGGTTGAAGCCCCGTTGCTTGAAAAGTCATCAACAGTAATAGGTAAACCATCTACTACATATAAAGGCTGGCTACCCGCTGATATTGACGACGCTCCGCGGATCCGCACCTGGATACCCTGGCCCAATTTACCATTTTGCGCCTGAATATAAACACCAGGACTACGGCCCTGGATAGCCGACTCCAAACTTGGTACCGGGATATTTTCAATGTCAGCACCCTTAATTTTTGAAACAGAACCGGTTAATGAACGTTTGCTTTGCGTACCATACCCTACAACCACAACTTCGTTAAGTATTTTTGAATCGGTACCTAACTGCGCATTAACTGTGGCTCCACTTATAGCAACCTCCTTAGGAAGATACCCTAAAAAGCTAAAAGTTAAAACCTTTGCAGTCGCAGGCACACTAAGTTTGTACCCACCACTAATATCAGTTTGGGTGCCCAGTCCGGTAACTCCCTTTACGGTTACGCTTACCCCAGGTAAGGGCGAGCCATCTTTCTGATCTGTTACTTTACCTGTAATAACCCGGTTTTGAGCAAAACCAACGGCAATACAAGTACATAACAACAGGATTGTTAGTAAATGTTTCTTCATAAAAGTTAATATTGTTAATTAAAAAAGTAAGTTCGTAAAAAAAATGTGTAGAAACAACAAAAACCTCAAAATCACGTTGCGTTCGTTGCAAAAATGTTATTATCGCACATTTAAAACTGTAACAATCAGTTAAAACACAGATTAATATCTTCCCTTCAGCAAATTATCTTCCGGCCCTATCGATATCTTTTTTACCGCTTCCCTTCCAGATCTTTAATAATGTTTTCCATTTCCATGGCTTCAAGCATAAAGTGGTTATCATCTTTTTTTATAATATCCCCCTCACTTACAAACACTTTCTGCACTAAACATGGATTAGGTTCTTCTTTTCCGTTGATTTTGGCGCTATTCAAATTACCAGGTCCAGGTTTATAGGCCAGTATATCAAATAAATCTTTAGCAGCACAATGCAGATATAATTACTAACCTTTATTTAAAATAACTTTTCCCCTTGGTTAAAATTAACTATCAAGAAATTAAATAAACGGTTGTATTTAAGAGCATAACAACAGTCCTTTAATCCGGTTAACGAACATACCTGTTATTATTGTTTTTTTACGCATCAACCCTATGCGATGATTAACACTTGATTTGTATACAGGATTTAGAATTTGTGATACGTGATTAATGCCTTAATAGTTTCGGCTTTGTTATAAAATTAAGCATATAAATTTTAACCACAAAGGTATAATTGGCAAACTCAACCCTTAACCGGCAGTATGGAGAAAACTGCTACATGAATAACCGCAGGTAATAACGGGCGCTTACTGAGTAAAAATGTACTGAATTAAATTTGCCCCCATTTTAAGGGCCTTTTGGCGGGCTTCCTGGGTATCGCCGGCATAAGTACCATAATCCTCCCAACCATTGCCTAAATCGCACTCATAGGTGTAAAAACAAACCAGCCTGCCTTTATATATCAAACCAAAGCCCTGGGCACGTTTGCCGTCATGCTCATGAATTTTAGGCAAGCCATTGGGGAAGTCATATTTTTGGTGGTAAATGGGGTGATTAACCGGCAACTCAACAAAATCAAGCTCGGGAAATACCTTTTTCATTTGCGGGCGGATGTATTGATCAAGACCATAGTTATCATCAATGTGCAAAAAACCTCCGCCGGTAAGGTATTTGCGCAGGTTACGGGCTTCCTGATCGGAGAAGATCACATTGCCGTGCCCTGTCATAAAAGTAAAGGGGTAATTAAATAACGAAGCACTGCCTGCTTCAACTACCTCATCATCGTCATCAAAATTGGTTTTGAGATTTTCATTACAAAATTTGATGAGGTTGGGCAGCGCTGTGCGGTCACCATACCAGTCGCCGCCACCGCTGTATTTGAGGCGGGCAATTTTATACGCAGGGGCATTAAAGCTGCTCATTGTTATAGCAGCAAACACAACAATTAATGCTAACCTGATCTTTTTCATACCCTGTTTAAAAAGTTCACCTCAAAACAAGCCTCCAGCGCGGCGGTTTCCGTACGCAGGCGGCTTGTACCTAAAGATATTGGTTTAAACCCGTTATGCAAAGCCTTATCTATCTCAGCAGGGGTAAAATCCCCTTCGGGGCCTATCAATATTAAATAACGGCCCTGTGGGGTTATTTCGTCTTTCAGGTTAAATTTCTCTCCGGGCTCACAGTGGGCAATAAATTTTTGTCCTTCAAAGGGCTTATCGAGCAGTTGATTTAGTGTTAACGGCTCATTCAACACAGGATGGTAAGCTTTAAGGGATTGCTTGATAGCAGCCGTAATAATTTTGTTTAAACGCTCAACCTTGGCTTCCTTACGCTCTGAGCGCTGAGTAATGATTAATGACACTTCATCAATACCTATCTCTGTAGCTTTCTCCAGAAACCACTCCAGGCGTTCGATGTTTTTGGTTGGCGCAACGGCGATATGCAGGTAATGGTTGCGTTTATCAAATTCGGCAATTACCGATGTTATTTTAAGAATAGTACGCTTGGGGTGCGCATCATGGATCAAGGCTGTATAAAAGCCTCCCCTGCCGTCAATTAGCTGCACTTCATTACCAACCTCAAGGCGCAGCACACGTATGGCGTGTTTGCTTTCCTCTTCGCTAAGAAAGTATTGCGGATGCGAGGCATCAATATCAGGCGTATAAAAAAGTTGCATTATGGAAAAGCAGATTAATGTAAATCTACTGCATCTTCTTCATTTATCAGTAACTCAAGTTTAACTGATTCAATATTCTGGTCGGATTTTTTCAGTACAGTGATATTATATCCGTTCGATTCTTTCTGCTCACCCACGTCAGGGATCTTCCCGAAGATATCTCCAAGCCAGCCCGATACGGTATCAAAATCGCCGTCTTCGGGCAAATCATGAGGCAAATGCTCGTTCACATCATAAATGGATGCAAGGGCATTTACTATAAACTCCCGCTCATTTACTTTTTCAACAATAGGCTTTTCTTCATCATACTCATCCTGGATTTCGCCAACAAGCTCTTCTACTATATCTTCCAGGGTAACCATACCGGCAGTGCCGCCAAATTCGTCAAGCACAATGGCTATCTGTATCCGTTTTTGCTGCAGTTCGGCCATCAGATCGTTGATCTTTTTTGTTTCGGGGATGAAGTATGGCTTGCGGATAATATCCTTCAGTACGATCTCTTCATTACGGGCCAGTAAGGGCAAAATATCCTTAGCGTGCACAACACCAATGATCTTATCTATCACATCATCATAAACCGGCATACGCGAGTAGCCTTCATTGATAATCATATCCAGTAATTCCTCTTTGGTTGAGGATATATCCACACCTGAGATCTTGGTACGCGGCACCATGATATTTTTTACTACCCGCTCGTTAAAGTCAAAAACGTTCTGGATCAGTTCATGCTCATTTGAGTCGAGCGCGCCCGTCTCTTTTCCCTGCTCCAGTAAGTATTGCAGTTCTTCAGAGCTATGATGGGTTTCGCCGCCTTCAACAGAACTTATGCCCAATACTTTTAAAATAAAGTTGGCAAAGTTGTTAAGCACCCATATAAACGGCCTGAAAACCACAAAGAAAAACCTGAGCGGCAATGAAACAGCCATTACCGTACGAACCGATTTTTGGATAGCTATTGATTTAGGCGCAAGCTCACCAAAAACAATATGCATAATGGTAATAAAGCTGAAAGCTAAAATATGACTCGCTGTAATATAACCGGGAGATAGGGTTATGCCCACACTCAGGAAAGCGCGGATCACGATATTAGTGGCAACTTCTTCACCCACCACACCAAGGGCCAGTGAAGCAATGGTAATACCCAGCTGCGTGGCAGCCAGGTAACCATCTAAATTATGCAGTATGCCCCGGGCAACTTTAGCCACGCCGCTGCCGCCTTTGGCTTTAATTTCAATTTGCGAACCCCGGACCCTCACCATGGCAAACTCTGCGGCTACAAAAAAGCCATTGAGTAAAACCAAAAATATGGTAGCGAAAATGTAAAATAAACTAATCTCGTAATGTGCGGGGTCCATTTATTTATGATTGATACACAGGGAACGTAGACTTGTACAGCTCCAAACTCTCGTTTATCACTTTATGGGCATAACGTACACCTAACAAATGTTCGATGGTTACGTTTTTGCCTTCTAATTTTTTGTAGTCTTTAAAAAAGCGAACAATTTCGGTCATGGCATGCGGAGGCAGCTCATTTAAATCGTTGATGTAATTTACCGACATGTCGTTTTTAGCCACAGCAATGATCTTATCATCCTGTTCGCCATTATCAACCATGTGCATTACGCCTACCACTTTTGCCTCTATGATCGACATTGGGAATACGTCAATTGAACAAAGTACAAGGATATCCAAAGGGTCTTTATCATCGCAATAGGTTTGAGGGATAAAACCGTAGTTAGCCGGGTACATTACAGACGAAAACAATACGCGGTCGAGCTTTAACAAACCCGATTCCTTATCAATTTCATACTTTGCCTTTGAACCTTTAGGGATTTCAATGATAGCATTTACTACTTCAGGAATATTATCACCCGGAGAAACCTGGTGCCATGGATGTTGAGTACTCATTTATTCTTTTTTATAGTATATAAAATTATTAACTAATCTACTTTTTCGCTTTTTTCAGCAAATTTCTTCCTAACGTAAGCAATAACCAGCGGAATTGTTGTAACTACAATCAATCCAAGTACAATATACTGCAGGTAATCCTTTAATTGAGGGAACCTTCGCCCTAAAAAAAAGCCGCCTAAAGTAAATACACATACCCAGGCTACGCTGCCAATAAGGTTAAAAATCGAAAATCTCTTAATATCAACCCTAACAACTCCTGCAAATATAGGAGCAAATGTTCTAACAATAGGGAAAAATCTCCCTAAAATAAGTGCCATCCCCCCATGCTTGTTGTAAAATTCACTGGCCAGCACTACATAGCGCCGCTTAAAAAAGAGCGAGTCGTTTTTATTGAACAGTACCGGCCCCGTTCGGTAACCAAACCAATAACCTGTAAAATTCCCTAATACGCCGGCCCCGATTAACGATAATACCAGCGTGGATATTGATACATCAACTTTACCTGCCGCACACAATAAACCTGCCATAAACAACAGGTAATCGCCGGGCAAAAAGAAACCAAAAAATAAGCCGGTTTCAGCAAAAACAACAATAAGCAAGAGATAAAAACCACCCCTGCTTATTATGGATTGAGCGTCAGTTAAATTTTGAAGGTATTCCCAAAAACTTTCCATTCACTATATCTGTAAAACTACAAATATTATATCAATTTGCAGTTATCAATACCGATTATATGAAACGGGCTATAATATCGGGATAAACACCTATAAGGATTGTAGCTAAGGCTGAAAGCGCAAATACAACTTTGTAGTAAACCGGCACTGTAAGTTCAGCGCGTTCGTCGGTACGGAAGTACATTGCTATAATAACCCTGAAATAGTAGAAAATACTAATGATAGCGTTAATTACTGCTATAATAACCAAACCTATATGGTAACGGCTTACCGCTCCCGAAAACATGAAGAACTTACCGATAAAGCCTGCAGTAAGCGGGATCCCCGCTAATGAAAGCATAGCCACTGTTAATACAAATGCAAGGAAAGGGTTCTTTTTACCAAGGCCGTTAAAGCTTTCAAAGTTATCGCTTCCGCTTTGCTGCTGTACCAGTATTAAACAGCCAAATGCTATAATTGAAGCAATTGAGTAGGCTGTAGCATATACTAACACCGAGTTACCCGAAGCAGCACCCAACGATACGATAGCAAATAACAGGTACCCGGCATGCGAGATACTTGAAAATGCCAGCATCCGCTTAAAGCTTTGCTGGTATAAGGCAGTGATATTACCTATAAACAGGGTGATGATAGTAATAACAAGCAGTATTGGTGTCCAGAAATCAGATAGCGGCTGGAAACAGGCAGAGAACAAACGCAGGAAGGCTGCGAAACCTGCTGTTTTAACCACTGTAGACATAAACGCGGTAATCAGCGTAGGTGAACCTTCATAAACGTCCGGAGTCCAGAAATGGAACGGGGCCGCACCTACTTTAAAGCACAGGCCTACAATGATCAGGGCTATACCGGTATAAAACATCGGGTCGATATGAGGATGATTAACCACATAGTCCCTGATAGTATCAATGTTGAATGAGCCTGATGATCCGTATAACAAAGCCATTCCAAACAACAGGAAGCCGGTTGAAAAAGCACCCATTAAAAAGTATTTCAAAGCTGCTTCGTTTGATGCAAAGTCGCTCTTTTTAATACCTGCTAAAATGTACAAACTAACAGACATGATCTCGATGCCGATAAACAGCATCACGAGGTTATTAAATGACACCATTACAATGATACCAGCCAGTGAAAACAGGATAATGGCATAATACTCGGCAGTGTGCCTGCTGATCCGTTCAAAATACCCCTTTGACAGTAACAGGATCAGTATAGTAGATACAATAGTAACACTTGAAAATACAACAGAAAAATTGTTGAACAGCAGCATGCCGGTATAAATTGCCGGAGCTGTATCTTTTGCAGTCCATTCGCAAATTGCAAAACCTAAAGCAGCCAGCAAGCCTATAACAGTAACGGGCAGTAAAGCCTTTTGCGCTTTATATAACCCTAAATACAGCAGCACTATAGGTAAAACAGATATGATGATTATAGTATTCATTCTTTTCTTTAAAATCTTAAACCTACATTGTAAACTTTGAACCTATCTGATTTACCAGTTGCGTTACCGCAGCCTCAGATATATGAAGAATAGGCTGAGGATAAATGCCCAATACAATTACCAGGACACAAATAAAACACAACGTAAACTTTTCAGTACCACTAACATCAGTAAAGGTAGCCGTAAGCGCGTTAGTTTCGCCCTGCATTACATTTTTGTAAAGGCGTAACATATAAACCGCTCCAAAAATAATGGTGAGGCCAGCTACCGCTCCAAGAATAACATTTCCATAGTGAGTAGCCCCAAAATCAAATACACCTTTTAACAAAAGAAATTCACCGATAAAACCATTGGTAAGCGGTAAACCTACCGTGCCCAGTAATATAATAAGGAAACCAATTGCAAACCTTGGAGCAACCTTAGCTATACCGCCAAGCTGGCTTATTTCGCGGGTGTTTAGCCTGCGGCTGATGATGTCCCAGATAAAGAACATACCAACAACGTTGATCCCGTGGTTAAGCATCTGGATCATAGCGCCCTGAACACCGTCAATGCTCCATGTAAATATACCAGCAGCAATGAGGCCCACGTGCGCTATTGAAGAATAAGCCACCAGGCGCTTACCGTCTTTTTGTTTAAAGGCAATAATAGAAGCGTACACAACACCTACAACCCCAAGGATGATAGCTATCACCTGAAAGTGGTAAAAGCCAAGCGGGGCATTAGGGATCATCCAGCGGATGGCACCATAAATACCCATTTTAAGCATGATGCCCGATAGCATCATGGTACCGCCAGATGGAGCTTCGGTATAAGTATCCGGCTGCCAGGTATGGAAAGGGAACAAAGGCATTTTGATGGCAAAAGCCAGGAAAAACGCCCAGAATACCCAGCTCTGATGTTTCACATCCAGGGTCATTTTGTAAAAATTGTGGATATCAAAGGTTTTGTCGGGCGATTGAAGGTACAGGTAGATGATACCTACCAGCATGAACAATGAACCGGCAAATGTGTAAATGAAAAACTTAATAGTAATACGGATGCGGTTTTCGCCACCCCACAGTGCACATATAAAGTAAATAGGGATCAGCGCCGCTTCCCATCCAACGTAAAATAAAAATCCGTCGAGGGCGGTGAACACAACCAGCATACCGGCCTGCATAAACAAAATGAAGCCATAAAAAGCACCTTCGTTTTTGTATTGATGCTGGTAGGTTGTTAAAATAATTAATGGTACAAGCACCGTGGTCAATAAAACCAGGATCATACTGATCCCATCTATACCGGCACTAAAGTAAATACCATAACTGCTGATCCATGGTACATCAATAACAAACTGGGTTGATGCATCCGGAACAAACTTGCTTAAAAATATAAGCGCTATTACCAGTTGGGCAACAGAGAAAAATAATGCAGCATGTTTCGCTATCCCGTTTTTAAGCAGGGCAACTATAACGGCGGCAACTATTGGCAAAAAAAGTAATATACTAACGGTCATTTTTATGTTGCTAAACGCTTATCGTTTATATTTTAGTTAATCCAAATACGCTATACAGTAGTACTGCAATAATTCCCAGTACCATTATGAATATGTAGAAACCCACATTACCGGTTTGCAACAGGCGCAGGCCTTTACTGGTTTCAATTGTTCCTTTACCAATCCCGTTCACCAAACCATCAATACCCAACCGGTCTATTACATTATAGAAGAAGGTTGAAAGCCAGTCGAGCGGTTTACGAACTATCAGGTCATAAAGCTCATCAAGATAAAACTTGTGGTATGACAGGCTTGTAAGTGCCGGGCGCTCTTCAGTATCAGCAACCGGTACACTGCCGTTTTTAGCATATTTCATATATGCATAGGCCATAGCAGCTAAAGCTAACACTACCGAGGTTCCCATTAAAGCATACTCCAGTGATTCAGATAAATGATGCTCGCCCAAAATCTCGTTTGATTTATGGAAAACAGGCTCAAGGAAATGTGCCAGTTCATGATGTCCGTGTAATACTTCCGGCACACCTATAAAACCACCAAAAAATGAAAGGATAGCTAACACAATAAGCGGAACAAGTATTGTTGGAGGCGACTCATGCAAATGATGCTCCTGGTCATGCGTACCGCGGAACTTTCCGTAAAAAGTAAGGTACATCATCCTGAACATATAGAACGAAGTTAACATGGCAGTTAATACACCTACAGCCCAAAATATAGGGCTATGCGCGTAAGCATGTGCTAATATTTC
The DNA here is from genome assembly GCF_042434235.1 of Mucilaginibacter angelicae. Classification (NCBI taxonomy): domain Bacteria; kingdom Pseudomonadati; phylum Bacteroidota; class Sphingobacteriia; order Sphingobacteriales; family Sphingobacteriaceae; genus Mucilaginibacter; species Mucilaginibacter angelicae. The sequence continues at coordinate 68,357 of NZ_JBHLTS010000075.1, forward strand.
ATCTTTGGAAAAGAAGCCCGCCAACGGAGGAATACCTGCAATAGCTACGGTACCAATCATCATGGTAGTGAAAGTAGTTTTGATCTTTCCTTTTAAGCCACCCATTTTGCGCATATCCTGCTCCCCACTCATGGCGTGGATCACAGAACCTGCACCAAGGAATAATAAAGCTTTAAAGAAAGCATGTGTTAACACGTGGAAGAAAGCACCGGTATAAGCGCCAACACCCAAGCCCAAAAACATGTACCCTAACTGCGATACTGTTGAATAAGCCAATACCTTTTTTATATCTGTTTGCGTTAACGCGATGAGCGCTGCAATGAGTGCCGTTGCCAAACCTATATAAGCTATGATATCCATAGTAAAAGGCGACAACGTGTAGAGAATGTTTGAGCGCGCAATCATATAGATACCCGCAGTAACCATCGTAGCAGCGTGAATCAAAGCTGAAACCGGGGTTGGGCCAGCCATTGCATCAGGCAACCAGGTAAATAGTGGCAGCTGTGCCGATTTACCGCAGGCACCTATAAACAATAAAATAGTAATAACATACAACGGTCCATTATCCGATTTCATTGTAGCTGCCTTTGGAAAGATCTCGGCAAACTGAACACTGTTGAAAACTAAAATCATAGTAAATATGCCCAGTAAAAAGCCAAGATCACCGATACGGTTCATTACGAAAGCTTTCTTGGCGGCATCCGCATAGTCGGGATTGGTATACCAGAAGCCGATAAGCAGGTATGAGCATAAGCCTACACCCTCCCATCCGATAAACATGATGAGGTAATTTGAGCCTAAAACCAGCAGCAGCATGAAAAACACGAACAGGTTCAGATAAGCAAAAAACTTTCCGAAACCTTCGTCGTCATGCATGTAACCGATAGAATAAAGGTGGATCAAAAAGCCAACCCCTGTAATGATCAGCAGCATAATTGAACTTAGCTGATCGATCAGGAATGCGAAAGGGAATTTCAGTGCGCCAACTGCAAACCAGGTAAAGTAGTTAACATTAATGGCTGCACCGGTTGATTTTATTTGGAAGAAAACTGCAAGGCTTAAACCAAATGATACCAGTACCAGCAAACTGCCAATAAAGCCAATTACACTTTTTGATAACGAATTACGGCCAAGTCCGTTTATAACAAAACCGGCTAACGGTAATATAGGAATAAGCCAGATATATTTATCCATGTTCGATGTTGTACGTTTTACGTGTTACGTTATACGTTTTAAATTATCAGATCCTTCATTACCAGGATTAGGTGATCCCCTGTCAAACATTTCTGTATAGTTGGGGATTGCTTCGTACCTTATAATGATGTTTAATATTTTATTTATTTCAGTCAATCATTTAATTTCGAAATAGAAATCCGAAATCACAACTTACCATTTCAACCTGTTCAGTACGTTGATATCAATTGAATTGGTGTTACGATAAATCATCACGATGATAGCCAATCCCACTGCAACTTCGGCAGCGGCCAGCGCCATGATAAAAAACACGAACACCTGCCCGGTAGCATCACCCCTGTATACCGAAAAGGCGGTAAGCAGCAGGTTAACCGAGTTAAGCATCAGCTCAACCGACATGAAGATCACGATAGCATTACGGCGGATCAATACGCCCATTACACCTATAGCAAAAATGATTGTGCTTAATATTATGTAATGATTAAGCGGCACGGCGTGCATAGTATTTGTTAAACTTTCCATTACGATGCTTTAGGTTCTTTTTCTTTAGTGGCCAATAATACCGCGCCTACCATTGCTGATAGCAACAATACAGATGACACTTCAAACGGCAACAAAAATTCGTGGAACAATACATTGCCTAAGTTTTTTACAAGGCCCAGGTTCGGGTTTTGAAGTATTACCGGGTTCGATGTAGCTATCAGTTTTAATGATGCAACTACGGCAACCGCCAATATTCCGCCCCCAACTACTCCTGCAACTTTAACGCCCCATGATTTAACAGGCTCCGACTCCTTATTAAGGTTAATGAGCATAAGGGTATACAGGAACAGTACCAATATAGCGCCCATGTAAACGATGAAGTTCACTATCGCCAAAAATTGCGCGTTAAGCAAAATGTAGTGTATGGTGAAAGTAAAAAAGGTAAGGATCAGATATAGGATACTATGTACCGGATTTTTGGCCGAGATTACCAATATCGAAAAGAATATGGACAAAAATGCGATGAAGTAAAATGTACTCATGTTTTTATTTACAAAATACCTTTACCCTTTTAGGCAGGGCAAAGGTATAAAACTTCTTTATTGATTTAAGGGCGCTTCTACTAATTTGTCTTTACCGTAAATAAAATCCTTCCTCAGGTAATCAGAAGGTACAATATCACCGTCAAGATAAATAGCTTCTTTAGGGCAGGCCTCTTCACATAAACCGCAGAAAATGCAGCGCAGCATGTTTATTTCATAAACAGCGGCATATTTTTCTTCGCGGTACAGGTGCTCCTCGCCTTTCTGGCGCTCGGCAGCTGTCATGGTAATAGCTTCTGCAGGGCATGATAATGCGCAAAGGCCGCAGGCTGTGCAACGCTCTTTACCGTTTTCATCACGTTTTAAAGAGTGCATGCCACGGAAATTTTCCGAAAACTCACGCTTTTCTTCAGGATAGCTGATGGTTACCGGCTTTTTGAAAAAGTGTTTCATTGTAGTGGATAAACCGCCCACAATGGCCGGCAGGTAAGCACGCTCTAAAAAATTGAGTGGCTTAACTTCCAGTACTTTTCGTTTATTGCTTAATGATTCCATTTGATTAATATCCAAAGTGTGTAAGTAATGTGCTGCCCACGCCGGTAAGCACTATATTGGCAATAGCCAATGGTATTAATATTTTCCAGCCCAGGTCCATCAACTGGTCATAACGGAAACGCGGGATTGTCCAGCGCACCCACATGAAAAAGAAGATAGAGAAGAAAATTTTACCAAATAATACAACCACTCCAATTAGCGGCGCAATGGTTGGACCTGCATGAGCAGCAACCCAATCCATACCCGGATAGTTATAACCACCCCAATACAGGGTAGCCATTACTGCCGATGAGATGAACATGTTGATATACTCGGCAAAAAGGTAAAAACCTAATTTCATGGATGAATATTCGGTATGGTAACCGCCTACAAGCTCGGTTTCGCACTCAGGCAAGTCAAACGGCGAGCGGTTGGTTTCGGCAAAGGCACAAACGATGAACAGCAAAAAGCCAAGCGGTTGTCTCCAAACGTTCCAGGCAAAGCCATGTTGTTGCTCGGCAATTTCTTTAAGACTTAATGTACCGGTAAGCATCAGCAAGGCAATGATGGATAAGCCCATCGAAATTTCGTAGCTGATATTTTGTGATGCAGCACGGATAGCACCTAACAACGAGTATTTGTTGTTTGACGCCCAGCCACCAATCATGATACCGTAAACACCTAATGATACCACACCAAAAATGTAAAGTACACCTACGTTGATATCAGTAACCTGCAAATCAAAAGTATGACCGCCAATGGCAATAGCTGATCCCCATGGAATAACAGCCGAACCTATACAGGCGGTTAATATAGCCAGCGAAGGGCCAACGATGAACAGGAAGCCTGTAGCATTGGTAGGGATGATCTCTTCTTTCAAAAACATTTTACCACCATCGGCAAGGGGTTGTAAAATACCCCATGGACCGGCACGGTTAGGGCCTATCCTATCCTGGAAAAATGCGGCAACTTTACGCTCGGCATAAGTTGAGTACATGGCTACAACCAGGCTGATAGCGAAAATAACTACGATCAGTACGATCCTGAATATTAAATCGGCGGTTTCCATTATAAGCGGGTCTCCCTTTCAAATTGTTCTTTATTGGCTTCCATCAGCACCGGGTTGGTTTTAACAACCGGCAGCGGTGTAAACTCGTAATGGTTAGAGCTGATAACAGATTGATTCGACACCTTACGCGGGCCTTCAATTACCCAATCGGCAGTTTTCTTTTGGTCGAAACGGCAGGTATTGCAGATAAACTCTTCAACCTCGCCATAAACATCCTTGCGTCCGGTTACCCTGATCACATCCTCACCTTTGTACCATAAAGTAACCTTGCCACAGCATTTATCGCAGTCGCGGTGAGCTTCAACAGGTTTGGTGAACCAAACACGGTTTTTAAAGCGGAAAGTTTTATCGGTTAATGCGCCTACCGGGCAAACGTCAATCATATTGCCCGAAAAATCGTTATCAACAGCTTTGCTGATGTAAGTTGAAATTTCAGAATGATCGCCCCTGTTCAGGATGCCATGTAAACGGGTATTGGTGATTTGATCGGCAGTGAACACACAACGGTAGCAAAGGATGCAACGGGTCATGTGCAGCTGAATTTTATCGCCTATATCAATTTTTTCAAAAGTACGGCGGTCAAACTCATAGCGGGTTTTAGCAGCCCCATGCTCAAAGCCAAGGTCCTGCAGGTGGCATTCGCCGGCCTGGTCGCACACAGGGCAATCAAGCGGATGGTTGATCAGCAGCATTTCTACCACGCCTTTACGGGCTTCAACAACCTCGGGCGAAGTAATATTTTGTACCTCCATCCCATCCATAACACCGGTACGGCATGAAGCCACCAGTTTAGGCATAGGGCGCGGATCTTTTTCCGATCCTTTGGTAACCTTAACCAAACAGGTACGGCATTTACCGCCACTACCTGCCAGCTTTGAGTAATAGCACATAGCAGGCGGAACAATATCGCCCCCTATCTGCCTTGCGGCATTAAGGATGCTTGTTCCGGGTTCTACATCAACGGTTATTCCGTCTATTGTTACTTTCATTGACATTTAATAATAACGTCGTTTGTTAATTTCTAAATTTCTTAGCTTTCAAATTAAAGCTTAAAAGCTCAACCGTTATGTCATTGCGAGGTACGAAGCAATCTCGTAGCTATGCTCTTCAAGCGACGAGGTTGCCACGCTCTGCTCGCAATGACATATCGTATATGCTTACGCAGTCTCTACAACCTTCAAGGGATCAGCATAATGTGCTATGCCGTAATTTCTTGAAGTTGCTTCACTTGCGTTAGTTACGTGCCATTCAAATTCATCCCTGAAATGGCGGATAGCACTGGCCACCGGCCATGCTGCCGCATCTCCCAGCGGACAAATGGTATTTCCTTCTATTTTCTTAGATACATCAACCAGCAGGTCCATGTCACTCATTTTGCCATGACCATACTCCAGGCGATGTAATACTTTTTCCATCCAGCCGGTACCTTCACGGCAAGGCGAACATTGTCCGCAGCTTTCGTGGTGATAAAAACGGGCAAAATTCCAGGTATTACGTACAATGCAGGCATCCTCATCATAAGCAATGAAACCGCCCGAACCTAACATGGTACCACTTACGAAACCACCATCTGACAGAGACTCATAGCTCATCAAGCGGGCTTCGTTATTGATGGTTTTCAGGATCAGATTAGCCGGTAAAATCGGCACTGATGAACCACCTGCTACAACAGCTTTTAAGCGTTTGCCATTGGCGATACCACCGCAATACTCATCCGAATAAATAAATTCTTCAACAGGCACACCGAGTTCAATTTCATAAACACCCGGTTTTTTAAGGTTACCACCAGCCGAGATCAGCTTGGTGCCTGTACTGCGGCCGATACCTATTTTAGCATACTCGTCGCCGCCTTCATTAATGATAGGCACAACAGCAGCAATTGATTCAACGTTGTTAACTACCGTAGGGCAGCCATATAAACCGGCGATTGCAGGGAATGGTGGTTTAATACGCGGATTACCACGTTTGCCTTCCAATGACTCCAGCAAAGCAGTTTCTTCACCGCAGATATAAGCACCACCGCCCGGCTGAACATAAAGTTCAAGATCGTAACCGGTGCCTAATATGTTTTTACCTAAAAAGCCTTTTGCTTTTGCTTCGGCGATAGCCCTTTCCAGGACCCTTACCTGGGGCATCATTTCACCGCGCAGGTAGATATATGATGTATTGGCACCAAGCGCAAAGCTCGATACGATCATCCCCTCAATTAATAAGTGAGGGATATAGGTCATCAGATAACGGTCTTTAAAAGTACCGGGCTCCGATTCATCACCATTGCAAACCAGGTAACGTGCTACGCCTTCGGGTTTAGCCAAAAAGCTCCACTTCATACCTGTAGGGAAGCCTGCACCACCACGGCCGCGTAAGCCTGATTTTTTAACCTCCTCAACAATCGCTTCGGGCGACATGGTTTTTAATGCCTTCTCTACAGAAGCATAGCCACCTTTTGAGCGGTAAACATCAAATGTATTGATGCCGGGTACGTTTATATGTTCTAAAAGTAGTTTCCGTCCCATAATTTAATTCTTCGCTTTCGCTTTTAAATCCCTGATCAATTGATCAACCGACGCGTTGGTCAGGTTTTCATAAAAAGTATATTCAGGGCCTATTTGCAATACCGGGCCATAACCACAGGCAGCAAGGCACTCCACTCCTCTCCAGCTAAATAAGCCGTCGGGGGTAACTTCACCTTCTTTTACACCAAGGCTTTCCTCAATATGATCCATGATCTTTTCGGCACCTACCAGGCAGCAACCGCTTGTACGGCAAACTTCCAGTACGTACTTGCCTTGCGGACGTAAAAAATACATGGTATAAAATGTAGCAACCTCATAAACCTCAATAGGCAGGATGCTTAAATATTCGGCAACCTTATCCATTGCAGGTGCACTTATCCAACCAAACACGGCCTGTACCTCATGAAGGATCGGTAATAAGCCTGATTTTTGTTTTCCCTGCGGATAACGGCTAACTATCTCATCAAATTTGCTGATCAGTTCCGGCGAAAATTCAACCGGTTCCTGAGCTTCGTCAACTCTAAGCATCTAACTCTCCGGCTATAACGTTTAAACTACTCATGTTAATAATAGCATCTGATAATAACATACCACGGCTCATTGGCGCGTACATCTGGTAATTAATAAAGCTTGGCCTGCGGAAATGCAAACGATATGGCGAACGGCCACCATCATTAACCAGGTAAAAGCCCAGCTCACCGTTAGCACCTTCAACCGAATGATAAACCTCGGTAGTTGGTGTTGGAATTTCGCCCATCACAATTTTAAAGTGATAGATCAAAGCTTCCATGTTATTATATACTTCCTCTTTTGGAGGCAGGTAAAATTCAGGTACATCGGCGTGGAAAATATCGCTCGGCTCTTTATCAAGCTTGGCCAATGCCTGCTCAATAATCCTTAAGCTCTGCCACATTTCTTCGTTACGAACCAAAAAGCGGCTGTAAACATCACCATTATCGCCAACAGGCACTTCAAAATCAAAATCCTCATATGATGAGTATGGGTTCATGGCCCTTACATCATAATCAACACCGGCTGCACGCAAAAGCGGGCCAGTCCAGCTATAGCTTAAAGCGGTTTCGGCGCTAACTGCAGCTACATCCCTGGTACGGTCAACAAAGATGCGGTTACGGTTAAACAGGCTTTCAAACTCTTTAAGCGTTTTAGGGAAATTCTTTAAAAATGCACGCAGCTTATCAAAGGCACGGCTATTAAAGTTACGCTCAAAACCACCTATCCGGCCAATATTAGTTGTAAGGCGCGAACCGCAAACTTCTTCATATATTTCATAAATAGCCTCGCGGTGCTCCATCATATACAGGAAGCCGGTAAAAGCGCCTGTATCTACCCCCAATACACCGTTACAGATAATGTGATCGGCAATACGGGCAAGCTCCATTACAATTACACGCAGGTAATCAACGCGTTTAGGAGTTTGGATATTTAAAAGCTTTTCAACCGTCATGTGCCAGCCCATGTTATTGATAGGCGATGAGCAGTAGTTTAAACGGTCGGTAAGTGGAGTGATCTGGTAAAATGGCCTGTGTTCGGCAATTTTTTCAAATGCGCGGTGGATATAACCAATTGTTGATACACCGCTAACGATACGCTCGCCATCCAGCTGAAGCACATTTTGAAACACACCATGGGTGGCAGGGTGCGTTGGGCCCAGGTTTAGGGTTGACAGCTCGCTTTGCGGATCGTTATCTGTATATACAGGATGATTTTGCATCAGTATTGTTATTAGAGTCAAGAATCATGAAGTATAGAATCAAGATAAAGACTTGTTCTCACTTCTTAATTCTTAATTTCCTGGTTCTTAATTCTCAATTTCTTGATTCTATATTACGTTATCTTCCGAAATAGAAATCTTTCTTGTCAACACGGTTAGGGTCTTCCAAAGGAAATTCTTTACGCATTGGGAAAGCAGTCATATCGTCAACATTTAAAATACGGCGAAGGTCAGGATGCCCATCAAATATAACTCCGAAAAAGTCATACGTTTCACGCTCCATCCAGTTAGCACCATCCCAAAGTACAGTAGCAGTTGGGATATGTACATCACCGTCGGTCAAAAACACCTTAACCCTGATGCGTGTATTGGTGGTTAAGCTGTGCAGGTGATAAATAACGCCTGTTTGCTTTTCCTGCTCAGGGTAGTGGATGCCGGTAATATCTGTTAAAAAGGTAAACTTAAATGTGGGATCTGTTTTCAAAAAAGTAAGCAGATCAATGATCTGTTCGCGACCGGTCTCAACCGTAAGCAAGCCATACGGTTCGCCAATAACGGTCACCAAATCAGCAAACTTATCGCCTATTGCTTTTATTATATCTTCGTTAGGTATAGCAGCCATTATTGAATCCCGTATTTAGCTAATAATTCCTGGTATTTAGGTTCGTTTCTGCGGCGCAGGGATTCCGTTTTTACCAGTTCCTGAATATTCATAAAACCATCAATAATTGCTTCGGGCCTTGGCGGGCAACCTGGTACATAAACATCTACCGGAATAACCTCGTCAATACCTTGCAAAACGGAGTAAGTATCAAATATACCACCGCTTGAAGCACAGGCGCCAACAGCCATTACCCAACGGGGCTCGGCCATCTGCAGGTATACCTGGCGCAGTACAGGAGCCATTTTTTTAGCTATAGTACCCATAACCATCAATAAATCGGCCTGACGTGGCGAAAAGCTCAAACGCTCGGCACCAAAACGCGAAAGATCATAGTGAGATGCCATGGTGGCCATAAACTCGATACCGCAGCATGAAGTAGCAAATGGTAAAGGCCATAATGAATTTGAGCGTGCTATACCTATTACTTTATCAAGCGAGGTAGCAAAAAACCCGGCGCCTTCAACTCCGGCAGGGGCATCAACTAATTGAATATCACTCATTGAACTAAATTGATAGAGAAACACCATCCACTAAATGCGGATAATGGAAGCAAATTTACAATAATAACGATGTAAAATGTACACTACGGGCGTACAGGGATTATATTTAGAATCAATCTAAACTTAATCCCAGTCTAAAGCACCCTTTTTTATTACGTAGATAAAACCCAGCAGAAGTGTAGCCATGAAAATGAACATTTCAATAAGGCCTGTAGTACCCAGTGCCTTGAAATTGACAGCCCAGGGGTACATAAAAATAACTTCCACATCAAACAGCACAAACAGAATGGCTACAAGGAAATATTTAATGGAGATTGGTGTACGGGCGTTACCCACTACCTCAATACCCGACTCAAAGGGGGTAAGTTTATCTTTAGTTTTTCTTTTAGGACCAATTTTATGAGTTACAAACATTGTTGTTACCACAAACCCTAAAGCCACCACCATTTGAAATATGATGGGCAAATAATTAACCGGTAAACTTTGTGCTTCCATGCTGCAAATATACTAATGCCTTAATAATAAAAAAGTCTGTTTTATAAGCTTGTCAATAATTTCCGTAATTCATTACCAGTCTTGATAACAAATTGCATCCATAAATCAATTCCCCGAAATCAGGGAAACAAAAAAGGCCTCTTTTTCAAGAGGCCTTTTATATCAATCAGATTGTATTATTTGCTTTTACCGGCTCCGCCTTTGCGTTGGAAGAAAGCTACCGCCTGCTTGTTGGTAGGATCATTTTCCCTCGCTTTGGTAAAGTTTTCAGTTGCTTTAGCATCATCTTTCTCTTTAAACTCATAATAAGTGCCTAAGTAAACATAAGCGTTTGCAAGGCTCTTTTTAGTTTTGTCGTCTAATGTACCTTTAGCAAGCACAAGCTCAATGTATTTTTCATAAAACGGCTTAGCAAAACCAGCTATGTTATTACGATCTTTTTCTTTCATATCGTTAACATAAGCACGGTAAAGATAACCATCGGCAGTAGTTGGGCTTTTTTGATTTACATAGCTAAATGCTGAATCGGCCCTTACAAGCAATGAATCAGCATTTGGTTTCTTTTCGTCATAACCAAAATAGTAGCTGATACCTTCGTAAAAATAATCAGTCAGTTTTACGTTACGGCCGGCTTTTAAAGTAACCTGGCGGTAAGCATCACCTGCCTGCTCGTATTTTTTCTGGTGATATAATGCTTTAGCTATTTCACCATAAACGTCGGTTTGAGTGCTGTCAAGCTCCAAGGCTTTTTTCAAAGTATTGATACCAATTGAATCCTGACCTGAAGCCATCTGCAAACGGCCCTGGTATAAATAATCGCGAGGGATGATACGTTTTGGATCTGCTTTCTGGAACCAGGTATTGATTGCAGTTAAACCTGCAGGATAATCCTTGTTCTCGTAAGCAGCATAAGCTAAATAACGGTAAACCCTTGCATTAGAACTTGCCGATTTTGACAGCTCCATTGTTACCTGCTGTAAGGTTTTATAATCACCTGCAAGGATCAGGAAGTCGGCATAACGCATTTGAGACTCTACTGACTGATCAGTTAAGCTCAGGTATTGTTTGTAATGATCAACGGCTTCTTTAATTTTAGCTGAAGCCATTTTAGGATCGGTTAATGACCAGCGCAAATCAGTTTCAGCCCATTCGCGGTAAGCCGGGCCATAGTTTGCGTTGATAGCCAATGCATCCTTAAACTGCTGTTCTGAACCATCAAAGTTATTAGCAAATTTATATAAAACACCGGTTGCAACTTTAGCAGCAGGGTTTTTAGGGTCAAGCGTAGCAGCATCAGAATAATTTGAGTACGCTTCGTTGCTTTTTAATACCGAGCGATAAGCATCACCTAAGGCGATCAGCAAATCAACATCTTTTGCGTTAATAGCTTTTCCTTTGGTAAGTACAGCTATTGCAGCATCTGCATCAGCAGGTGCCACTTTTTTATCAGCTGTTGTAGGCAGTAAATACGATAAACCTACATAAGTGTAAGGTTTTGTATCCTTAGCAGCCAGGGCAACTGCCTGGTTAAAATTAGTTGTAGCACCGGAGTTATCCTTGTCTAAACGGGCAACAGCACCTAAACCTGCATAATTTAATGCTGATTTTGGATTTGCGGCAATCCCTTTATTGAAAACGACTTTCGCCGAGTCAGAATAGTCCTGTTTAATGTACACCCAACCCAGGTAAAAGAAATTTTCATCTTTAGTTGGCTGAGTAGTGGTAAGCGTTTTGAGCATCGACTCTGCTTTCTGATATTGTTCGGCGTCAATAGCTTTTTTGGCGTCGGCAAGACTTTGCGCAAAAACTGATGATGAACCTAAAAATACCAGTCCTAATGAAGCCTTAGCTATTTTACTGATCATTTTCATCTTTATTTAGTTATAGTTTACTTTTTAAAATTATCTCTCTTGGGGGAATCGAATCCGGCAATAAGCCCGATTTCAATATTATCCGCTGCCCCACATCACTCGCTAAGAACGTAACAAACCCGGCTGCTAAACCATTCTTACTTGAGCTATTGATCATATATAATGTTCTGCTCAAAGGATACTGTTTTAAGACAAGCGATTCCTGCGAAGGTTTAAAATATTCATTGGGGTACTGTTTATTCCCCTCATCTTTAACCCCCACAATTTTCACTCCGTCAACATAGCCCGCATAAGCCTTCTCAGGGTTATTAAGCCAGCTAAAACCAATGATGCCTAAGGCATCCTGGTGCTCGCTCACGTACTTAATAACCTCAATATTTGACTTAAGTGCGTATATGTTTTTTTGCTTAAACTCCTTATTTCCAGAGAAGTTCTTCAAATACCTTACCAAACTTGAATTTGGGTTATCAAAAACTATAGTTTTATTTCCGGTCCCCTCATTGTTAAGCTCTTTCTTTAATTGGCCAACAGTAATAGTAGTGTCGTTTGAGCCTTTATTAACTATTAACGTAATTGCGTCAACCGCAAAAGGTACAACTTCAACATTCAATGAACGGCGGGTTATTATATTGCGTTCTGCTGTGTCCAGGTCACGTGACAGTATAGCAACCCTTACGCTATCGTTTAACAACATATTTACAGCCTGGTTTTCTGTTTTATAAACAAATACCGGGTCGGCGTTGGGGTACCGGCTTCTGTAAACATATTCTTCCTGTGCTACTATCGGCGAAAAGGATTCATCGGCTACGAAGGTTGCTCTTCCTGTGTTGAAGCCATCGGTCGGTACAGATTTTACTTGTTTCTGCTTGCAGGCCTGTAAACCGGCCATTGAAACAACTAAAACCAATACATATACAACCTGTAATTTAATCTTCATACTGATCCTTCTTAAACAATCTTGAAAACCTCAAAATAGCGTAACCTATAATAAACGCACCGAAAAGTAAACGTTGGTAATGTTGCAGCTGCAACGGGAGCGCATCCCAGAACATGATCATGAGACCTAAAACCACAAAGCAAATAAATGCAGCGGTTCCTAAAATAAGCAAAAACCGCCTTTTGGGCGATTTTTGCTCTTTATTGTAATTAAATGGCATTCCTTATTCTTCAGATGCTAAAGTAAAGCTGATTGGAACACTGTACTGTACACGAACCGGACGACCGTTTTGTATACCAGGTTTCCATTTTGGTGAATTTTTCAATACACGAACTGCTTCTTCGTCGCAACCGCTGCCAATGCCCCTTACAACCTTAATATCGGTTAAAGAACCATCTTTTTCCACAACGAATGTACAAATTACACGTCCTTGAGTATTGTTTTCACGTGCTACAGCCGGGTACCTGATGTTTTTGCTCAGGTACTGACCAAATTTCTCTAAACCGCCGGCAAATTCAGGAACCTGCTCAACTGAAGTAAAGATCTGGTTAGGATCGGCTTCCACAACTTGTTTAACGTCTGAGTTACCTACCGGCTCATCAATTCTGATGTCGGCGTTAGGATCACCTTTCTGGTCTTTTTGACCCGGATCTGCAACAGCTAATTCTTTTACTGTTGGCGGATCTTTCTCCTTAACCTCGTTATCTGGTTTTACAACCGGAGGAGGGAAACGTACCTGATCTACCTTTGGTTTTGGTGGTTCAGGTGGCGGCGGAGGTGGTTTTTTGGTTTGGTCAACCGGTGGCGGAGGTAACAGAACCACGTCTGTTATCTTCACTTTTTGGTCTTTCTCTGGGATAAGACCTTTGATCTTGTTGATGATAGTTGGCAAAGAAACGATAAATACAAACACTACAATTGCAATGACTAATGACTTGCTTGTATTTTTTGAATTATCTCTTCTTAACTCGTAAGCGCCATAGGCCTTATTACGATTACTAAAAACAACGTCGATCCATTCCTGCTTTAGTATGTCTAATTTTGATCCTAACATCTGTTAAGGCTTTAATGGAAATTAATAACGTTATTTAATACTATTTATTATCGTTGTACAAGCCGTCTTTCTTCAACAATTCAACCTCCGGCTGTGATATATCAACAATGCCGTAGCTTTGAATATTGGCTATGTTAATTTCGTCAAGCGTGCTCACCATATTTTTATATTTTGACTTATCGCTTGGCTTAATCACAACAAACATAAATTTGCCTGTTTTCTGCTGTACTTCTTTACTTTTCTCAATTAACGTTTTACGTAGTCCATCCGGACCAAAATTGTCAATTGTTGGCGCTGATTTTCCTGGCTCGCCAATATACCACTCCAGTTTGTCGTCGCTGCCCAATAAAATGGTCATCGAACGTGAAGCGGCAATATCCATCTGATCCTTTGTATGTTCATCCTTATCAGGCATGGCCAAATCCATCGCTTTTGGTTTAGCGAGTGTAGTGGTCATGATGAAGAAGGTGATCAACAAGAAAGCCAGGTCAACCATCGCGGTTAAGTCGATACGGGTTGATTGCTTCTTACTGCGAACCTTCCCGCCTTTGTGTTTGCCTCCCCCGGAGGTATCTAATTCTGCCATGATTTCTTATTTTTTGTTGCTACCAAGATCCGTTATTAAACTAAATTTGTTAACTTTTTGCTTTTGCAAAATGCCGATAACATCCTTAATAACCGGATACTCTTCTTTGCTGTCGCCTTTAATAGCCAAACGCAACTCTTTATTGTGTAAAGCTTTGGTCGCTATACGGGCCTGGCGAATCCAGTTAGTAAGCTCACCTGAAACTGAGTCTCTCGGAATACCTGGCTGAGCATATTTCTTTTGCTGATCAGCAGATAAAGCTATAAACTGTTTCAACTGGCTCATTGGTACACCAAATGATGTGATAGTTGAAAACCTGGTTTGCTCGTCAGGTGTGAAGGTCATATGGTATATTGAACCCATTTGGGTTAACATTTCCCTGCGAATATCAACACCTTCTACACCAAAAAATGCTTTTTGTGCACCTACAGATACTGTAGCAAAATCAGATTCCGGTACCGGCTGCTGGATTGAAGATTTTGGTATATCAATAGGTACCGGATCTTCGGTTTTTACTTTTGCGGTCATGATGAAGAACGTAAGCAAAAGGAACGCCACGTCACACATCGCGGTCATGTCAATTGCTGTACTCTTCCTTGGAACTTTTATCCTTGCCATATCAATTTTTTCCTCTTAAAAATATTAGTGATTAGTATTTAACTATTTCTGCCTTTACTTATTGTGCATTAAGGCATTAGCAACTAATATTCTTATTTGTTTTTGTGTGATGAAGCAAATGTTTGAACGATGCTAAAGCCGGTTTCGTCAATAGCGTAGGTCAATTTATCAATTTTTGAAGTGAACACGTTGTACATAACAATAGAGATAGCAGAAGTACTGATACCGAATGCAGTGTTGATCAAGGCTTCAGAGATGTGAGAAGATAGTTCAACCTGGTTAGGTACACCTGCAGTTGCTAATGAAGAGAACGCTTTGATCATACCCACAACCGTACCTAACAGACCGGTTAATGTACCGATAGATACCAATGTAGCAATGATAGTTAAGTTTTGCTCAAGCATTGGCATTTCCAAAGCTGTAGCTTCTTCGATATCCTTTTGGATAGCTAAAGTTTTTTGGTCAACGTCAAGGTTTGGCTCAGCTTCCATTTCGCCATATTTTTTCAATGCCGATTTGATAACGTTAGCAACAGAACCTTTTTGTTTGTCGCACTCAGCAGAAGCACCGGCAATGTTACCAGCGTTTAAAAGAGCCTGGATTTTCCTTACGAAACCATCAACGCTACCAGTACCTGATGCTTTGTTGATAACGATGAAACGCTCGATAGAGAAAACGATAACCATTAATAAGAAACCCATGATCACAGGTACGATAACACCACCACTATGGACAGTACCGAAAATGTCTGATGGATAACCGTGCTCTACATCACCACCTTTGAAATGGCTTGGATCACCTAAAATGAATATAAAGATACAAGTTGTAACAATTAGACAGATCGGAATAGTTAAAGAAGCAAACATGCCCGATGCACTTGAGCTTTCTTTCTTAACAGGAGTAGTTGGTTTTGTTGGTGCGTTTGCCATTACTTTTGAATTTTTAGTTTTTGTTTTTGTTTATTTTATAAGTTAGTTAAAATGCGCTGTTTGTTGGGAATAACAAAAATAGAATTTTATTGAATTAAAAAAACCATTTATGTTATTCTTTACAATTTTTTAATACAGAATATCATTCTGTGTATTGTTGGTGAATATAAACGCAACATTACAATTTTATTGTGTGTTACCAACACAATTATTTGCAATGAAAACCATTTTTTTTAAAAATAGCAAGTGATAACATATAAAATTTGTGTTACCAAGTTAAAATTGCCCGTTTTTTTTTAAAAGTTTATAAAAGATGCGTGTAACATTTAACTACGATGCATGCTCAGTAACACATAGTTGTGCATTTTGTTTAAATTGCACCTTTAAAATAATTCTGTTAAACTACGGTTTATAATTGTTTATTTAATGCTATCCACCGGCTTTTTTAGCCTTATATCCGTCGGTTTGCAATAAAATTAATACTTTATCCCTGAAATCGCCCTGGATCAGTACCTCGCCATCTTTGACAGAACCACCAACTCCGCATTTTGATTTTAGTTTTTTTCCTACCGCTTCCAAATCGGCATCGGTACCAATAAAGCCGGTAATACGGGTAACCAGTTTACTGCCGCCTTTACGATCAAGATATATTTTAAGGTTTTGCTGCTGTGGCGGCAAAGTTTCGGACTCCCCTCCCCCGTTTTCCTGGTATTGAAATTCCGGATCGGTTGAGTAAACTACGCCTGTAAAATTTTTCTTAGCCATATTGATCAATTTTTAAATGATGGGCCAACTATAACTTTTAATGAATTTGGCAATATATTAATATCAATGCCGGTGCCTGCCATCTGGGGCTCGCCATCAAGATGGATAGGGCCTGTATGCTCTCTTTTTACCAGGATCTGCTTTCCGCGGATAATTTCCACGTATTTTGAACCTTCGGTTGCCTTAATGAGCATGCGCACGCTCATTTCCGGAAACCTCCACAGCGGAAAAGGCTTTATCACGCAAACATCCAGCAAACCATCCTGCAGGCTTGCTTTGGGAGATATGTGCACATTGTTGCCATATTGCGAGGAATTGGCTATGCTGAGCATAAATGCTTTATAATCATATTTCTTTCCGTCGATATCCAGGTGATAATTTTGCGGCTGATAACCCACCACCTCTTGTACCGACGATTTTATATAACTAATAAAACCACGTTTTTTACCGTGCGAAAAGATCTCGCTGATGTGGGCGTCAAAACCCATGCCCGCCATGTTAAAAAACGCCTGCCCGTTAATCCTGGCCGAGTCGATAATTTCGGTACGACCGGATTCAAGGTTTTTAATAGCAGCCTTTGTATCCATCGGAATCCCCAAAAAACGCGAAAGCCCGTTACCCGAGCCAAAAGGCACTATCCCAAGCGCCGTGCCGGTATCAACAATGGCCGATGCCACTTCGTTAACCGTACCATCGCCGCCAACGGCCACCACCATATCAAATTTGCCAACAGCTTCAGATGCGATAACCCTTGCATGCGCTACGCCATCGCTAAAAGCTATAACCGGTTCCATTATAGCTGCATCAACAGTATCTTTAATCAGTTCAGGCACCCCGTCCTTCTTCTTCCCGCCCGAAATTGGGTTTATTATAAATAACGCTTTCCGTTTCAACTATATATATTATTTCAATCGTCAAAAGTAAATGTATTTTCGGCTTTGTGAAATTTGTTTTATTTTTACCGCCCGAATGTGGACTGATTTAATGCTCCTTTTACGATGGGGCCGGATTGCAACCACGTAAAAAAGTGCTAAAACCATGCTTCTTTTTACCGCTCGATCCGTCTTAAAACCCTCCCAGTCGATTTTTACTTTACTTATTTAAATTTTATGTCATATTTATTTACTTCAGAGTCCGTATCGGAAGGTCACCCGGATAAAGTAGCTGATCAGATCTCGGACGCGCTGATTGATCATTTTTTAGCATTTGATGCCGAATCGAAAGTTGCCTGCGAAACCCTGGTAACCACAGGCCAGGTTATTTTAGCCGGCGAAGTAAAATCAAAAGCCTATCTGGATGTACAGAAGATTGCCCGCGAGGTGATCAACAAGATCGGGTACACCAAAGGCGAATATATGTTTGACGGCAGTTCATGCGGTGTGCTATCGGCCATCCACGAACAATCGCCTGATATTAACCAGGGGGTTGACCGCACCGCCAAAGAAGAGCAGGGTGCCGGCGACCAGGGTATGATGTTTGGTTATGCAACCGTTGAAACCGACAACTATATGCCGCTTGCCCTTGATATCGCCCACGCCTTATTAATTGAGCTTGCAGTTATCCGCCGCGAAAACAATGAGATCAAATATCTTCGCCCGGATGCAAAATCACAGGTTACTTTGGAGTACAGCGATGATAACAAGCCGCAACGTATCGACGCCATCGTTATATCAACCCAGCATGATGACTTTGACGAAGAGCAAACCATGCTTGCCAAGATCAGCGCCGATATCATCAGCATCCTGATTCCGCGTGTTAAAGCTAAATACCCTAAATACGCTCACTTCTTTAACGACGATATTAAATACCACATTAACCCTACCGGTAAATTTGTTATCGGCGGACCGCATGGCGATACCGGCTTAACCGGTCGTAAAATTATTGTGGATACTTATGGTGGTAAAGGTGCACACGGTGGTGGTGCCTTCTCGGGCAAAGATCCTTCAAAGGTTGACCGCTCGGCGGCTTATGCTACCCGTCATATTGCTAAAAACCTGGTTGCCGCCGGTTTGTGCGATGAGGTACTGGTACAGGTATCATACGCTATCGGTGTTGCACAGCCAATGGGCATCTATGTAAACACTTACGGTACTGCCAAAGTTGACCTGCACGACGGCGACATTGCCAAAAAAGTGGAAGGCATTTTTAACATGACCCCATACGCCATTGAAACCCGTTTTAAACTGCGTAACCCTATCTATAGCGAAACCGCAGCTTACGGACACTTCGGCAGGCCTAACGAAACCGTTATCAAAACTTTTGTTGGCCACGACGGCAGCAAGCTTGAACGCGAGGTTGAACTGTTTACCTGGGAAAAGCTTGATTATGTTGACCAGGTTAAAGCAGCTTTCGGGTTGTAATTAGCTACACCTATATAATATAAGGCAATAGCGACGGGGGTACCTGTCGCTATTGTTGTTTTAGAGAAAAATTATAAATTCTATTCTCCTCCCCCGTCAGCAGATAAGTTTCGGACGAAAGCGGGCAGAACGATGGTGGCTTTGTGCGCAGGAAAGAGCATAGCAAGTTTTTGCAGAAGCGGGGCTAAGAGCGGGCGAAGCAGGGCAAAATAATTGCAGCCCGTGGTTCTGCCCGGTTTGCAGGGCAAAGGCCCTGTGCGGCAAAGAAACCTTTCTGCTGACTTGACTTTTGGTTCTTTTTGTCAAGAAAAAGAACAAAGCCTACCCGCGGCGATTGAGCGGGCCGATGATGTTATTACAACATAAGTTAGTTGACTCTCGCTTTCCTTATTAAATTATAAATCCATACATTTATCACCCAAAATCCCCGAACCTAATTTAAATGCCCGATAACACCCGGAACGCCGTAACCGCTATCCTTTATTTTGCTGTATCAGTTATAATAACAGCCTGGTTCATTGAACAAAAGTTTGGTTATGTAGCCACACCCGATGTTATATTATTATCTAACATTGTTGCAGCCATTAAATGGGTGATAATGGTTATAGCAGCCATGGTACTGCTTAAAGGTAACAAATGGATTTTTATACGGCGTATAGCATTTGCCAGCCTGGCGGGCAGCTGCGCTATGTATTCAACCTATGCGTTCAGGTTTTTGCCGGTTAGCAGCTGGCAGCAGTTTACCTATGCCATGGCTTTAGCCTTGTTGGTAATGACCATATTCTTTTTTAAGGCGGTTATGAATACCAAACTATCGCTTAAATGGTTTGCCGTGTGGATGGTTTGCCTGATCATAAGCGTGATAGTGCAGGTTAAAGTGGTATTCGGTTTGCACCCGGGGCTTGTGAAAAATGAGGTGTCCCATTTTTTTGATTCCCCGAAAAAAATTGAAATTTCCTGATCCCTCTTTTTAAAAAAACGTAGTTGTCCCATTTTTTGAGAGCCGAAACGTGGAACAGGTATTTTCTGAAACACATTAAAAATCAGTAGTTTAACATTTACGGTGAAACATTGTTAATATTTGATTATCAGCCATTAAACCTTTTGGGAGTAATTTTTAATACTTGTTGCCGGGCGGTTGGAGATGAGTTTGTCGGCGGCGAACAGGGTGTTGGTGGTTGCGGGGAGATAGAAATAACTATAAAGAAAAATTTGTACGTATATATACGCTTGTGAATAAATGAATACACATAAGCTCTCGCTACCTTCATTTGTTGCTTAGATGAAGACAGCTCTGTTTATGCCTGTCGCTCGGTAAACTATTCGAGAGAGATTTACCAAATTCCTATCCAGTTCTCTAAGTTACGCTTAGTTTCATCCACAGCGAACCACGTGTTGACTCGTATTTCGCTGTACTCATCATACGCCGCTAAATAATGAAAATGGATTCTTTCTCCTTCCCTGAGATCTGGTACTAAGGTTGATAAACCATTTGATTGAATACTTGTAAAAGATGTGGTAAAATCTAAAGCGTCTTTATATCTTGAAGGCATCCAGTCATCATTTAAAGCCCTATAATGCATTACCTCACCATCTTCAGATCCAATATGGGTTATCCAACTATCATTATTAGCAGCAAAAGAATCCAAATGCTCACCAGGATCACTGCCAAGCAATATTACATCTGTAGCTATATCACTTATTAGACAATTTAATTGTAAATGTTCAACTTCCCCGCTTTCTTTAGTTATTCTCCATATCCATCCTTGGCAATCCTTAACTGATTCTCCATTGTATAGTGGCAGCCTTCGCTTGAACGTTATGACTTCTACGATATGAGACAAGGTTCTGTAGATAACAGATCTCCCATTTTCGTAAGTGTTGTGTCCCATCAAGATAAGTGTGCTATATGTACTACTGATACCGCATTTAACGATTCCTATCGGTGTCGGAAAGCTTTGCTCTATTAGTAAATGATTGAACATGATTTGAATCAATTAGTGATAAAGCTAAAGAAAATACAAGCATAATTTCTCCTATCATTGAATCATAAGCACTCTTTATCCATCTTTGGTAGCTTATAGCTTTGCTTATGCCTGTACCTCAGAGGACACATTCTGGTGCGAATATGTAGGGGTTGGGGGTGAGATATGAGGGCATTCGAGACTTTCAGATGCCATGTCTCAAAAGGTGATGCCTTAATCAACTTTTCGACTTACTTAATCCGATTAATCTCGCTTAAAATAACTTCGGCTGAATGGTGTAAAAATCCCTTGCTAATATATGTTCGGTTTTTGCCGGATTCAGCCCAAGATCATCTGCTGCCTTCTGATGTTTAATCAGATCTTTATTATCATGGTAACTGATTCGCCACCTTACTTTATCTGCATCTGTTTTGGCAACGATCTTTTCAAAGTACCCATAATCGACCTCAGACATGGAATGGCCGATCACATGAATCTCTTCAATCAATGTTAATGAATCGAAAAACTCTGCATTATCCTCAATGATTTTTTCTGTAGGCTTATAAGTTACTTTAAAATATTCGTCCAACAACTGGTTTCCCTCATAAATACGAACATCGATGCCTTCAAGATCAGAGGTATTATTAAATGATGTACCTTCTGTATTTCTGCTGTGGCCCAAGATGAGTTGCGAATCCTTATCAATAGCTTTATTGTGGATGTATTTGATATCTACATGGTCAACATGATAAACACGCTCCAGAGTAGGCGTATAATTAAAGGTCAAGAATAGTTCATGAATTTGGATACCTAACCGATTATCTCCAGCAGTGGGTGGGATCTCAATCTGCAATATCCATTGGGTGAAAGCCTCTTTAAGTTCCTTCGTGATCCGATCAATGTTCTTTCCAAGTTCATACTGGTAATCGTGATTTCCGGACTCACTCCAGTTCTCCGCACCGTAATCCTGTAAATAAGCCATCGCATCTTCCACCATATCATCTGTGTTCAGCTCGGCGAGTGCAGCCTCAAAATCCGACCATAACATTTCTGAATCGAAATACCTTTCAAGTGTATCGAAGAGTTCTTTGTTGTTTTCTTCAACAAACTCTCCGAAGTTCCAATAACTTGATTTGATCCCGTGAGCCAAGTCAAATCCGTTTCCTATTATGTGAAGTATTTTTTTACTCATATTATATTAATTTTAACAAAAATAGTACTTATTCATTGCATAAGTAGTTAAAAATTGGCCGATCAATAAAGCATGACATATTTATTTTCGGCAGTAGCCAGTTGGAATATCCTGCTACCACAAGCAAATTCAACACTCAGCATATTTACCCATCGCTGGCGGCACGTATGCCCCGCATGCTTAGTAATTCCATCACAACTACAAGGCACCTTACAACCTCCATTAACTTCTATCTTCCATCTGCTTTTTAGCATCACTCATGCTCATCAGCAAATCGCCGGTTTTTTCTTTCAGGATCTCCTGTACTGCAAAGTAATCATCATCGCCAAGTTCCTGGCGGCCCAGTATGAAAAGTAAACTATCGTTTTCTTTCAAACTTAGCAGGATATGATTTTTGTAAACCTCAAAAGGTTTAAAAAGCTGCCAGTTAAAGCTATATGCTTTTTCATGATCGTTATAGGTTAACCTATCGGGAGTAAACGTGTAAATAGCTACAACATTTTCGGTGGCCTTCAGTAACTTGGCCTGCGCTTTGCTCCGCCTTGAAAATTTAAAGCGGCGCTCAAAAAAGCCCATCCAAACCAGCAGGATATAAATTAAATAAGCACCCGTTAACGCAAGTCCGGTTATTTCCTTGTGATCATTTAAAGCCCACACCATTAAAAAACATACAATACCAAAAATGGTGAACCATACATTACGGCCATAAAACTTCTTAGCGTAATAATCCTGGTAAATGCGGCGACTTTGTAAAAAATGATCGTAATTAAAAGGGATAGTTATAATTTTTTCGGACACGTGCTTTAAGATTTTGGTGCCGAAAGATACTTATTTTGTTTAACCGGGCGATACATGAACCAAAACAAAAATCCGCCGCCCTGCTATCGCAAGTAATTTTTTTTATGAAATGGCTTATAGGTTACACGTGGCGCGCGTGCACCGGCGAAAGCGTATGTAAAACATTACCAAAGGGCTTGCTATCCCCTAATCTTCTTCAATATCAAACTGTTTTTTCAAGTAATCAAGCAGCTTAATGGCGTCGTTCTTTACCCTCAGGTTGTCGGCAAGCAGCTCCTCGGTGTTGATCCTGATCAATATCATATCAGCACTTAACTGGTCGATATCCTCCTGCGATAAATTTCGGGGTTGGGGGCTTGCCTGCGGATGTTTTTTAAAAGCGGCATCCAGCGAGGCGCCGGTAAAATGCTTAAGTAAAAAAGGGTCGATGAAACTTCGCTGGTATTGCAGGGTAATATCCTGAACCGTATGTCTCAGCTCAACATGTTTTTCGTACTCCGAAATGTAACTTATAATTTTTGAGCTGGAAAACTGCTTTAAATGGAGTTCATATTTGATGGCATTAATTGCCCCCGCCGATTGATGAAAGGGCCACATACTATGTGATGCAACTACAAGCTTTTGAATATGCCCGATCTCCTCCTTTTTAAAAGGCTGTTGTAACAAGCTAACCAGCGTATCGTTAGCTTTACTTATTTTCAGCTCCTCCCGGTAAATTTCGTTTAACTGGGTTGTGTCGGCTTTAATATCCTGTGCAAGCTGCGCGGTAAGTTCTTTTACGTGCTCGCTGTTGGTTATGCTCTCCCTTATATTTTCGGCAATAAAACCCATCATTACCGCTACAAATATCATAAAGCCTTCAAGCAGGTATTCTTTCCAGGGTTTAGGCTTATGCTCCAACTGGGGATGGTGATGTACTTCCATTTCGTTTTGTATTGAAGGATGTTCCGGATTTGAGGAAGAGGCCAAAGCTGTTGTTTCAGTGCTTTGGATACTTTGAGGAGCGGCGGCAGGTACTGCGGCATTACCGGGCTTTTTCCGGGCTACAGCCTTAGTACTTTTAGGCCGGGTTTTATCAGTTGCCTCACCGGCACCTCGACGGTTATTTTTAGCCATATGCCCAAAGCTAAATATTTTACTATTCCCTTTACAAATAGTATTTGCAAAATCTATTATTGTATATCTTCTTTGCCGCTGCAACCACAAGCAAATTCAACACTTAGCATGATTACCACAAGGCACAGCCTTGCGGTAGCGTAATCACATATTTTAAGGTGTATCGTCAACAAAAAAGGCTAACCATTTCTGATTAGCCTTTTCACATAATTACCCCGTTTAACCTGTTACATTTAACATTCATTTTCATCGGTACTGTTAGCGACGAAAAAACCACATATTGCGCTTGCACTTAGTGCTATTAATAAAGTTATCATGGTGTCGAATCTTTAGGTGAATAATTAATTAATACTATAATAGTACGAATAAAATTCACTATAGTTTTACTAAATAGCTGCTTTTTAGTATCATAGAGGCACTTTTACAATTATCATTACATCAAGGTGAGAATATTAAAAGTTTATTAGTATTATGGGCAAACCTGCAATAAAATTCAAATCAATTTTATCCAATTATTCCTTCCATGAGCCAAAATTTAGCTTAATGCCCTTTCAACTAACAGGAACTGCACCGGAAATGGGTAATACTTTAGCGGGAAATAATATTTATTACGCTATAAGTTACAGTGTATTCAAAGCTTTATAAAGGTCTGTTGCATTGGCAACGGTATTATGCATATTGTCCAGTTTCATCACCTTTTGTAAAAAATCCTGGATTTTAGCTTTATTAACTTTTAAAACATTGCCGTGCATGTTTTGCAGCACAACCACTGTATTAAAAATGCCGTTGGCGTTGTTCATGTTTCGTAAAGCATAATCAATCAATGGTGGTACAATGCTTGCGGTTTTATACCAGTTCACCATAATATCATTGGCGCTGTTTGTACGGGTAGAGCTGTTATCAGAAAACAAGCCTGCAACCAATTTAACCTGGGTACTGTCATATGCGCTTTGATATTTTTTGGTATTTGCAGGATCTGAAGCAATGGCCGTTTTTAAAAGCTCCGGGGCATCATTCGGCAATACCTCTGTAATTACTTTAGCTGCATAAACACGTTTTTGCGGATCGGGGTTGTTCACCATAATATCCAGCAGTGGGGTAACAAATTTATAGGTTTCCAGTCGCTGGTTTTGTATGGATAGCTGCATTTGCTGCTGATATTGCTGATTGGCAAGCACATCATGATCTCGCGATTGTTCCATATCCTGCTTCTTAATGGCCTGCGAAAACCAATAGCCTGATGCGGTAATAGCCAGCGGCAAAAAGATTGACGAAAAAAACTTAAGCCAGAAATCCTTTTTCTTATCCTCGTCTGAAGTTTCTTTGAGTCCGGCAAGCTCTTTTTTCAGATCGTCTATCTCTTTTGTCAGTTGTTCTGCAGTCATAGGTGTAGGTTAAATTGAGGGCATCAACAAAACTCAATATAAATATAACCCATTAATTAATAACGCGGTACATTTTATTAATTCATTATTAATCCGCGGTTAAGAGCAGTTTTCATACAATCTCCCCTCCTTCATCATCTTGTTACAAAACCCTTCTTTAAAACATGTTATCTTTGTAATACAGCATTAAACATTGCCTCCAAAACAATCATGACACACGGAAAAAGCATCAAATCCATACGTTCATCACTAAGCCTGATGATGATGGTGATTTTCCTGGTGCTTGGCTATTGCCCGGTAAGGAATACTTTATGCTCAATTGCCAATCATTCGCCCCAAAGCAAGGAGCAAAAAGCACCGCGCGATATAAAGGCTGTTGTTGATGAAGTATGTAACGCGTACAATAGCGGCGATAAAATAATCCCTTACCAGGAAGCCGCCTCAAAAACAGCAGTTCCTTTGCTTTTGGCAATTATTGTAGCGGCGGTGTTTTTTGTGGGTATCGGTCTGTTAAAAAAGGTTTCTGTTTTATACCGCAACATTGCTACCCGCAGTTTAAGCCCCATCCCACTTTACCTTGCAAACAGGGCCCTCCTGATCTGAACACCCCCTACCCTTTTTATGCTTATTGCTCTGCAGGCTTTTGCCTTCCGGTTTAATAAAGTATTTCTGATTAGCCTTTAAGGCTATCTGTATTCACAAATTTTCGTAGTTATTTGGTTTAGCCTGTCATTGTCCCTGCCATTCGCAGCGACAAGCATAAACGGCGGACCCCAATAATTATGGTATATCAATTATTTTTTCAATCATGATAAACAATATTTTTTCTATAGCCGGAAAAAACTACCAACAACCGGCACCCCTGCTTTTACGCATGGCTATCGGTTTCGGCTTTATGGCCCATGGCTGGGCAAAACTAACCAAAGGCCCCGAAGCTTTCGGAAACCTGCTGGCCCAGATCCATGTACCTTTCCCTCATGTTATGGCATGGATCTCTACGTTAACTGAACTCGCTGGCGGCCTGACCATTTTTATCGGGTTATTTGTAAGCATAACCGCTGTGCCGCTTATCGGCATTATGCTTGTTGCCATGTTCGGCATTCAAATTCATTATGGTTTCAGTTCGGTAAAAACCATAGGCTTAACACCCGCAGGACCAGTCTTCGGTCCGCCAGGTTATGAGATCAATTTAATTTACATCGCCGGACTTATCGCATTGCTCATTTCGGGAGGCGGCAGGTTTTCAGCAGACTCTATGTTAATGGCAAAACGTCGACAGCTTAAATCGTAATAAATAATAACTAACAAACTATTGATCATTAACTCTCTGGGGTAAATGATCAATAGTTTCTATTAAACATCAATATGGATACTGTTTTCATTTACATTTTTATCATAAGCTTTATAGCAACACTGGTACGGTCGACCTTTGGCTTCGGCGAATCGCTGGTAGCTGTACCTTTACTTAGTATCTTTATCCCCATCGGCGTGGCCGTTCCGCTTTCGGTACTCATTTCCGTTTTAGTTGCATTGGTAGTTGTGATACAGGACCATAGCAAAATTCAGTTAAACAGTGCTAAATGGCTTATCCTTTTTGCTATCCCGGGCATCCCCATCGGTTTACTGATACTGATATACGGTAACGAGTTTTGGGTAAAGACAGGGCTTGGCGCTCTGATCATCCTGTACTCCTTATACGCCATGTTTGGCAAAAACACGTTCCGGCTGGATAACGACAATAAGTTCTGGCTGTTTATCTGCGGCTTTCTTTCGGGTGTTTTGGGTGGAGCTTATGGCGTTAACGGACCGCCACTGGTTGTTTATGGTAATATGCGAAAATGGAACGCTAAAGATTTCAGAGCAACACTCCAGGGCTACTTTTTGCCGGCAAGCTTAATTGGGGTAACAGGCTATATTTTCAAAGGGTTAATTACCGCCGAAGTATTGAAGTATTTCATGGTATCGCTGCCCGCTGTTTTCCCTGCGATATTTTTAGGCAGATACCTGAACCATAAACTTAACAACGCGACATTTTTCAGGTACGTATATTGGGGCTTATTGCTCATCGGGATCTTTTTAATTGTGTTTTGCCTGTCTGGCATAAAAACCTGATGTACAAGCCATCAACAAAAACCATATCTTTAAAGCAACCAAATTGCCTGAAACCTATCTGCCTGTTATGGAACCTATTGCACAAGCTCAAACTATTAACCAGATCATTGAACAACTGGAAGCCATTATTGCCGATGCTATAAAAACCGATAGCCGGGCCGGGTATTTTGCGGCCCTTTATCATAAAGTTACCTGCAAGGTGAGGGAAGGCATCCAAAACGGTGAGTTTGAAAACCCCGCCCGCATGGAACAACTGGACGTGATCTTCGCCAACAGGTATATCACAGCCTACCGATCCTGGCAGCAAAAACAGCCTTGTTCCAATTCATGGCAGCTGGCTTTCAGTATTTTTAGCAAACCGTCAAGACTGGTATTGCAGCACCTGCTCATTGGTATGAACGCACATATCAACCTTGATCTGGGCATTGCCGTTGTTGAATTAGCGCGGAAACTTAACCAGCCCTTAACCGAAGTTCATAACGATTTTAACTCCATCAACACCATTCTTTCGGCGCTTACTTACGAGGTGATCAGCGAATTGAACCAGATCTCCCCGCTGCTGTCGCTGGCTGGTCTGCACGCACAAAATAATTCTATACTGATCCAGTTTGCCCTTGGCAATGCCCGTGATGGTGCCTGGTGCTTTGCCGAAGATCTGTTTACCCGCACCGGGGAGGATTATCCGAAACAGATAGTTAGTCGTGATAATGATATAAATAAACTGGGGCTGGGGATTGTTAACCCTGTGGGCATGCTGCGCTTTACCGTATGGGTAATCCACCTGTTTGAAAAACGTGATCCGTCAAAAATAACCCAGATCCTGAGCACTTATAAAAAGACCTATTTAAAGGTGAATCAAATTAAGACTACAATCAAAACGTTCGTTTGATATTATAAGCCACCAGGTATTGTTGGGTATCTTTAATAACTACAGATTTACCTGCCGGCAGTTCCATACCATTAAATTTAACAAGCTTGCCCTGCACAAGGGAAAGGATTGTGGGAACAGTTTCTGCAGCCATTGGCACCGACATAAGCGGATAGTAGATCTTTGCAAGTTTTAGTTTGTCTTTTTCGGTAACAAGGTGTACCTGCCAAAAGTCTTCCTTACCAAAGCCATATTCGCTGGCGCAATTGTCAAGGTCATATACAAACTCACGGGCCTGCATTTCTGATGATTTAGCGGCCATCTACTTAATATTTAAATTGGGGTGAATAATTGGAGCGATGGAGGGAATGGATTTCCTGGTAACAGGAGTATCTCCTGGCTTTTTTAGGCTCATATGCTTTTTAATTAAAGAACGTGTTGTGTCAAAGCTAATCATTTATAAAATGGTAAACGATTATATTAATGGTAAGGATTTTGGATGTAAATCCCTCATCATCAAAAATCACTATCTTTGCCACCTGATCGGTGAAATCAACTGTCAATCAGAGGAATCATCAAATAAAAAAGCAAAGTGGAACAGCAAACAATAACAACCTGGGAAAAAGGCTATAACAATTACGGGCCCTGGCTCAAAGAGAAATACAAAGGCCACCGCGTATTTAAAGTAATTGTTGATGGCGGTTTTACCTGTCCCAACCGTGATGGCTCAAAAGGCTATGGTGGTTGCACCTATTGTAACGTTGATTCCTTTACCCCATCGGTTAGCCGCAATGCACCCACTGTGAGGCAACAGGTTGAGGAAGGTATGGAGCGTGCCCGTAAAGGCAACAAGGCCGATAAGTTTATCATTTACTTTCAGCCTAATACCAATACCTACGCCCCGGCGCACTACCTTAAAATGATGTATGACGAGGCCCTGAGTTATGGTACTGAAGATATTGTTGGTCTTTCGGTAGGTACCCGCCCTGATTGTATCGACGCTGAAAAAATAGCCTTGTTGGAAAGTTATACCGACCGTTTTGATGTCGACCTTGAAATGGGGATGGAAAGTATCTACAACGATACCCTTAACCAGATTAACCGCGGCTGCAGCCATGAAGAACTGGTGAAAGCCCTGAGCCTGGTCGAAAATTCAAAACTTGATATTTGTGTGCATACCATTTTCGGTTTCCCATGGGAAACTAAAGAGATGATGTTAAAATACGCCGATGAGATTAACCGTTTTAAACAGATCAGGTTTGTAAAATTCCATCACCTGCACATTGTTGAAGGTTCGGTAATGGGCGTAAAATACAAACGCGAACCGTTCCACCTATTCGGCATTGACGAATATGCCGATTTCCTGTGCGAACTGTTACCTCTCGTTCGCCCGGATATCGTGATCCAACGCCTCTTCGGCCTCAGCGACCGCGAACTGCTTATCGCCCCCAACTGGGGATTGAAAAAATCAGAGATCCAGTATTATATTGATCAAAGGATTTTGAGCAAAGGTGTGGTGCAGGGAAGTGGTCTGAACCTGGATTTATAGGATTTTAGGATTAACGGGATTTTTATACCATACCAAAAACGGCGCTAAAATAGCCACGCGTCATTGCGAGGTACGAAGCAATCCCCAATAGGCAGAGCGGCTATGCAAGTTCATCTGTACAGTTCGCGATTGCTTCGTACCTCGCAATGACGATGTTATAAAAACGCTTGGAAAACTTACGAGTCAACAAGATCCATCAATTCTAAAAATCCCCCCAAATCCTGGTTCTGGTTTAACGAATAAGCAAATCATTTCCTTCCCCGCTGCCATTAAAAACTGCTACTGCTGCTTAATACTGCCATTCATCAGCCGTTACCTGTTTAACTTGGTATCCCTTTTGCAAACAATTACGTATAAATAAATTGATCTAAAAGTTAAAATACGTCTGTTTTGTCACAAAGAGCGCAATCCAATTATATTCCAGCGTTAACCGGTGTAAGGGCCATGGCCGCCTACCTGGTTTTCATCTCGCATTTTGCGTATATATTTGATGAAAAATTTCCCCACTCTGTGCAACGCTTCTTTAACGAGTTTCATATCGGGGTTACTATCTTCTTTGTGCTTTCGGGTTTTTTGATAGCCTTCAGGTATTTTGATAGTTTTAAATTAACTAAAGAGTGGTTTCTGCAATATCTCAAAAACCGGGTGGCGCGCATTTACCCTATGTACGCGTTGCTTACCATTGGCGCATTTATAGCTTTTCATTTTACTCAAAATCAAACCGTAACAGCGGGGCAAAACCCGGTGGTTATGTTTTTCATGAACATCGTTTTTGTGCGCGGTTTTTTTGACCAGTTTAAGTTTACAGGCATAGCTCAAGGCTGGTCGCTCACGGTTGAAGAATGCTTTTACTTTTCGGCCCCTTTTATTTTCCTGATAGCTACCAAATACAAAAAATTTTATATCCAGCCTATTGCGGTTACCGGCTTAGGCGTTGTACTCGTATTGATCTTTAGTCATGTCAACTGGTTTGGTTTTTTCGGCAACTTTACGTTTATGATGCTCTACACCTTTTTAGGCAGGTGCTTTGAGTTTTTTGCCGGTATTCAGCTGGCACTCATAGTCCGCAAACAAAAACAGGATGGTACAAGCAAAAAGAAGTTCACTTACCTGGGCTTTTTCCTGATATTTTTTTGCGTGTGGATCATGTCCACCTTAACCATCCCAAAAGGGTACGAAGCCGGCTTACATAATCCCTGGGGCATTGTAACCAATAATTATTTGCTGGCTACGGCAATTGCCATTTTCTTTTACGGTCTGCTTACCGAAACCACCCTGCTTAAAAAGTTTTTAGCACACCCCTTTATTGAGCTCCTGGGCAAAAGCTCGTACATATTTTACCTCATTCACTTAGGCTATATTTATAACGTTATTCTTGAGGGCACCAACCATCTTAACGATTACGTTTTTGAGCTTTATGACAAATGGGGACTTGATTGGCATTCGCCGTTTGAGTACGATAGTTTAAACCTTTTATACGCGTTCATCGTTTTAAATATCATTTCCATAACGCTGTTTAAATTAATAGAAGAGCCCCTTAATCATTATATCCGCAAGTCTGATTTTCTGATCAGGAATAAAACACGTAATCCCGAAAATGAATCAGCCAGGATTAAAGTCTAACTATAACATGGTAAAAAATGCTAATAAATTACTGATCATGGCTTTCGCTTTATTGGTAATGCTTGCCGCCAGGCCCGCCATAGCCCAGGAGACCGAAAAAGAAGCGGCCGAAACTAACGATAAAAGCGGCGGTGACGATGAAGTGTCAACAGTATTAACCATCAACAATAAGGAAGGCGTATTTAGCTCTACCGCCTCGTTCAGTTTCGAAATTAAAAACACTTACAACACCAACCAGCAGGGCACCATATCGTACAACATCACTACAGATAAGGGACAAATTATTAAAACCCTGTCGAAACCGGTAAGCCTTGCTAAAAAAAGCACCTCTAAATATGATTTTGACGTGCCTGCTTTAAAAACGGGTTTTTACAAGCTTAACATGATGATTAATGTAAGCGATTATGACGATACTACCCGTCGTGCTTTTGGCATCAGGCCGGATGAAATCAGATCGCAATATGCCAGGCCAGCCGATTTTGACCAGTTTTGGCAAACGGCTAAGGATGAACTGGCAAAGGTGAAACCTAACTACAAAATTACCGAGCTCCCATCCATGAACACCGAAAACCGCAAGGTTTACGAAATAGAAATGAAATCATTGGATAACCTTACCATCCGGGGTTACATGACGGTACCTATCAGCAAAAATAAAGACAAGAAATTTTCGGTACTGCTTGGCTTGCCCGGTTACCAGGTAAAGCTATACCCTATAGTAGGCCTCGACCCCGACCTGGTGATCATCACCCTGAATACCCGCGGACAAGGTACCAGCCGCGATGTGATCCATACCGAGCGCGATGCTTTTATCTCCTATCATATCGAGGATAAAAACAAATACGTAATGCGCGGCGTAATTATGGACTGTGTGCGCGCCGTTGATTTTATTTATGCGCAGCCCAATTTAAGGCATGATCAGATTTTGGCAACCGGCGGCAGTATGGGCGGTTATTTATCCCTGGCACTTGCAGGTCTTGATCATCGCGTTACAATTTGCTCGGCACAAAACCCTATCATGAGCGACATCCGTAATTTGGTTGGCTCTGCTGAGTGGCCTATTAACGACATTAAAAAATATGTTTTAAGCAAACCCGGTGTAACTTTTGACCAGGTACTAAGTAACCTTGACTATTATGATACCAAAAACTTTGCAACAACTATAAAATGCCCAACAATTTTAGGCTTAGGCCTTCTGGACCCTTATGTACCGCCCAATAATGGTTATGCAGTATTTAATTCCATGCATACCGATAAACACTTAATGGTATTTAAAAACCTTGCACACGAGGTTAGCCAGGTGTACAAGGATTATGAGGGCCGTTGGATGCGCGATACATTCGGTTTATTTTAAACTATTAAAACCTACACACATGACCTTGAAAAATACTTTATCAAAATGCTTGTTTGCAGGGATAGTGTTGCTTGCCATAGCTACAGGTAAAAGTTATGCCGGTGGCTTCCCGGTAAGGCCAGGCAGGATCTCGCTATCACCATCGTCAACGTACTTTTTTGCCAATAAAGCCTGGGATGCCGACAGCCATAAAGGCGCCTTTGCCAATAACGGCAAGTTCAGCTCATGGAGTTATTCTTTATATTCAGAAGTTGGTTTAAGCCGTAAGTTTACCCTATCGGTATTAGCACCTTATGTAATGAACACTTTTAGTACAGATCTTGGAACCAGCAAAAGTTCGGGTTTTCAGGACCTGGAGGTAGGCATCAGGTACTATCTTGCCAACATTAATTATAAATATTACTTCAGCTTACAGGGCACGGCCATTTTACCCATGTACACCAACACAGCTTTGGGCTACAACCAAAAAGGTGCAGAGCTTAAACTGGCCTTCGCAGGAAGCGGGCATTTATTTGGTAAAAACTCATTCTTCATCCTGGAAAACGGTGTACGCGAATACTTTGGTTATGAAAGCGTTTTCCAGGACAGGTACAACGCCACATACGGTTTAACGCTCGACAAAAAATTCCGTGAGCAGATCTCACTAAGTGTTGGCGGTTTTTATGCCACCAGTATCAATAAGGATTTTAATGTGAACCCAAGCGCCAGTAAAAACTTTGCCTTTAACCAGGTATCATTAAGTTATGGGCATGCGTTTGCTAAAAGCCTCTCGTTGTTTTTAACCGGCGGTTCATTTGTTACCGGGCGTAATACCGGTGCGGGTACCAGCTTTTCGGCATCGCTTAATTACCGGATAGATACGAAATAATTTCGCGCTGCCACGCTATCGCTCTCAATGACATGGAGGTGACTCTGTAGCAGATGTTACAACTTCCCAAACAAATCTTCAATAGCCTTGATGCGATAATCAAATATCTGCTCCACCTTGCTTTTAACAAAAACAGTATTTGCCAACCTGCCCATTACTCCATAAGGAATAGCATAATGCAAAAGATCAGTCATGTGTACGCCGCCTTCAATTATTTTAAAATGGTGCTGATGGTGCCATAAAGCATAAGGGCCGAAACGCTGCTCATCAACAAAATACTTTTTATCATCAACATGAGTGATCTCCGTCATCCAGTTCATTTTGAAGCCCGCCAGCGGTGATATTTTATAGGTAATGATCATCCCGGCATATATCCTGGTTGTCTCGGTATAATCAGACGTTACCACAAAACTTATGTCATTTGGCGTGATCTTAGCGAGATTTAATGGCGATGAGAAAAAATCCCAAGCCTGATCAATGCTGATGGGAATAGATTGTTCTCTTTTTAAAACGTATGTTTTCACAATGGGGTAACAAGGGGTGAGGGTAAGTGTTTCGATGAAGACAGCCATCTAAAATAATGTCATTGCGAACGCAGCGTGGCAATCGCATGCTCTACAGGGCGGCCCTGCATCCGTGCGATTGCTTCGTGCCTCGCAATGACATAGTATCTATTTCTACCGCTCTTCCTTCCCTATCGGCAAATCCCTTCTTGACCATTCGCTCCAGGAGCCAACATAAAGCTTAGGACCGCTGATACCTGCATAATCCATACCCAGCAGGGTATGGCAGGCTGTAACACCCGATCCGCAGTGAACAATCACCTCGTTATGCGCTACATCGCCAATGGCGGCATCGTAGGCCTTGCGCAGCTCATCGGCAGGTAAATACTTACCATCAGCGCCAAGGTTGTTGATATAAGGCAGGTTTAAAGCGCCGGGAATATGACCGGCAATTAGATCTAAAGGTTCTGTTTGACCCAAATAACGTGGCGTTTCACGCACATCAATTACCAATCGTGAAGGATCCTGTGCAGCTTCGCCGGCTTCCGCTATCTCAACAGTGTTTGCATACTCGTGCGTTACCGGATACGGATCAACCGCGGCAGGTGTATAAGCTTCGGTGCTTAAGGTTATACCGGCATCCTTAGCGGCCTGTAAGCCCCCATTCAGTACCTGTACATTTTCATGTCCGATTGCCCGCAGCATCCACCATAAACGCGATGCACTGAATGCGCCTGATTTATCATCATAAACCACCACATGGCTCCCGGGCGTAATGCCCCAGTTACCCAGCAATACAGCAAACTCCTGTATATTGGGCAGCGGGTGCCTGCCGCCAAAGGCGGGGTCATCGGGTTTAGTGGTAAGGTGCTGATCAAGGTCGGCGTATATGGCGTGGTTTAAATGGCCTGCCAGGTAACGCTGGTAAGAGTCCTGCCCTCCGCGGGCATCAATAAGAATAGTATCCTGTGCGGCTAAAGCCGGGTCGTTGGTTTCAATAAGTGGCGACATAGGTATATCTGATATATTTTAATATCAAATATAGATACACGCTTTTAGTTTCGGCAAATTTACTGCACTATTTTATTGGCGCAGTATGAACTTGCAAAAGCCTCGGGTTTGGCCTTAAACACAAAACCCATGCTCAGGATGTAACCCATAGCCTCATGTAAGGCAGCGTTACTTTTAAACATAGGGTTGGTGTTAATGTCGGCGTGTACCTCAAGCTCCACATCATAAAGGTCAAGTAAATCGCAAAGCTTGTAAGCAATGTCGATAGACTTTTGAACTTCGCTCAGCATCCTTTCTTTAATGCTCATTTTTTGCGAAGTACGCTCCTGGTGTATGAACATAAATGCGCCGCGTTTTTCGCGCAGAAAAACAATCACTGTTGCAAAATCTGTTACAGATCCTTTAACTTGTGAGTCGGTGCCGATACATACTTTGAGCTTGTTACCGAGGAGGGCTTCGCGTTCAATTGCCTTTTCAACCTCTTCCATAATGGGCGATTGGATTACTTCGCCGCTGAATTTTCTCCAGGTCATAAAAATTATTTTAGGTAAATTTTAGGCGACCTTTTTATGGGTCTATAAAAATAAGCGATTTCATTTCATATTAACGTAAATAACGTGTGATTTATTTGTTAACATTTAACTGATTATTAACAGGTTAATTGCATTTTGGATATCGAATTTGGGAATTTCGATATCAGATTTTTTCTAACGCGGGAGTTTTGCGATCACTGGTCGAAGTTTAGCGATAGCATAACTTCGACCTAAAACTGGGCAAGCATTCTGCTTACGAGGATGAAAAGTTGAATAGTACAGTTAAGCTTTCGTCCCCTTAGGGGCTCTCGCAGATTTAAGTTAACCCACAAAATCAATAGTCAAATTGGGTAAAATGCGTGAGTTGAGCCCCTCTGGGGCTCGGGTAAGGGATGGGACGTTTTTTTCCTACAAACCTTTTCCCCCTCTGGGGATTTTTATAATTGCCCAAGGACAGATGCACCAGAGGTGCAAAAGGTTTGTAGCTGATAAAATAGGAATATCCTTTGCCCCAGAGGGGCAAAACACAGCGCCTTGCTGTTTAAACGACAAGCAATTTTGTGGGTTAACTTAAACTCGCAGACGACCCTGAGGTCTACGATGCTCTTAAGATCCCATAATTATTGCAGCTGGCATGGTGTAGAACATCAGGGTCCTCTGTTAGAGACCCCTGATGGGACGGAGAATACAAAAAATGTCACTGCGAGGAGAAACGACGAAGCTATCGCATACTATACAGAGCGGCCACGCTACCGTGCGATTGCCACGCTGCGCTCGCAATGACATGTTTTTTAACCAAATCAGGCTAAAAACGCCTTAATCCTGTTTTCGGCTTCAAGCACCAGTTCGGCTACGGGAGTTTTACCTGGTTCAATGGGTTCAAGCACGGTCCAGGTTACTGGTGTAAAAGTGTTAAGGGGATAATAGCCATATTTCATAACCTTCCAGGCATTATTAATTGCAATAGGAACAAGCAATGCATCAGGACATTTTTTAAGAATAGCAGCAATACCGGCCGAGTGAAATGCTTTAACCGCGCCATCCTTTGAACGTGTGCCTTCGGGGAAAATCACAGCTGACCAGTTATTTGCCTTCATACGCTCACCTAATTTCATCAGTTCAGTCATAGACTGGCGGGAGTCTTTCCTGTCGATATTAGCACCTCCGCCATGTTTAAGGTTATAGCTGATGGAGGGAATATTTTTGGTAAGCTCAATTTTAGAAACAAACTTGGCGTGATATCTGCGCAGATAATAGATAAGCGGGGGTATATCAAGCAGGCTCTGGTGATTGGACAAAAATATAATAGGCCGGTCAAGCGGCAAATCCCGTTCATTAATAAAAGTTACAGTATCGCCCAGTATATAAAAAGTGCTTAACAGGCATAAATTTAATACATCAACAACCTTTTTATGCGCCGAGTAGCCAAACACGCGAAAACAGATCCACTGGATAGGATGAAATATAACCAGGAACAAAGAAAATGCGATAGCGGTAAACGGTGTTAAAATATAGCCTAATAACTTTTTCATCAATGGGCAAAGTTATATTTTTTTCAGTAAAGCGGTAATTTACAAACGGTTTTCTGTAAGCAGCAGCTGTACCTTAAGCACTGCTGCAACGGTCATGGCATCGGTAATTGTGCCATCGCAAACCATGCGGTACATTTCGGCAAAAGGTACTTTTTTGATGATCAGCTGCTCGGTTTCTTCAGGCTCGGCCTCAAACTGCTCAAGCCCTTGGGCCAGGTACAATATGCTCAATTCATCGCTTACCGAATTGCTGAGGTGCAGACGCTGGATCTCTGTCCACTGTGAGGCTTTTAAACCCGTTTCTTCCAGTAATTCGCGTTTGGCCGATTCAAGCGGATCGGTACCTTCAGGGCCGCCGCCTTCGGGCATTTCCCAGCTATACTGGTTTAATGGAAAACGGTACTGACCAACAAGATAAGTATTCAGCTCATCATCTAAGGGCAAAACGCCGATAGCCAAATTTTTATAATGCACCTTTCCGTATATGCCCGGATTGCCTGCCGGGTTAATAACCTGGTATTCGGTAAGGCCAATCCAGGGGTTATCATAGATATTTTTTTCGGATGTTATTTTCCAGGGATTGTCTTCGGGGTGATGCATGGCCTAAAAATAAGGCATTGGCATTTGATTGGAGAAATAAATTAGTTTTTTGTTTTTTCCCGTCAACCCATCGCTTATAATAATTAAAATCGTCATTGCGAGGCACGAAGCAATCCCCGATTAGCAGAGCGGCTAAGCAAGTCACTCTGTATAGTTCGCGATTGCTTCGTGCCTCGCAATGACGGTGAAGATGTTAGTTAGTATCTTACGCCGCGGCTATCGCCCTTTTCAGCGTGAAATAAAATGTACTGCCCGAACCTATTTCACTTTCCACGTTGATCTTGCCTGCCTGGGCCTCAATAAAATCCTTGGCAATGGCAAGC
Source organism: Mucilaginibacter angelicae (assembly GCF_042434235.1). Classification (NCBI taxonomy): domain Bacteria; kingdom Pseudomonadati; phylum Bacteroidota; class Sphingobacteriia; order Sphingobacteriales; family Sphingobacteriaceae; genus Mucilaginibacter; species Mucilaginibacter angelicae. The sequence continues at coordinate 106,534 of NZ_JBHLTS010000075.1, forward strand.
CCCAGTCCTGTGCCGCTTTGCTCAGATGTGGCATTTGGTACTTTAAAATAACGCTCGAACAAACGGGGCAGGTATTGGTCTTCAATACCCTTGCCATGATCAGTTACTGAAAACTCGATCTCATCATTTTTATGCTTCTTAACTACCAGCTCAACGGTCGATTTTTCGTGACTGTATTTTATGGCGTTCGAGAGCAGGTTGATGAGTACCCAGGTAGTTTTATCCAGGTCGGCATGTACTTTAGGCAAGCTTTCATCGCATTTCACTTTAATGTCTACCTGCTTTTGATCGGCAATAAACTTAATGGCCTTCACTGCATAATCCACAATATTTTGAGGGTGTGTGCTGCCAAAGTTTAATTGCAGTTTACCGGTTTCAACCTGGGCCATGTCCAGCAGTTCACCAGTGATCAGCAGCAACCTGCGGGTATCCTCGTCAATATTGGTGATCAACTGGCGTTGTTCGGGGTTTACCTCACCAATGCGCTCATCTTCCAATAGCTTCAGGCTCATTTTTATGGATGAGATCGGCGTTTTTAATTCGTGCGATATGGTGGCGATGAAGTTGGTTTTGGCCTCGTCTAACTGCTGGTACTCAGTAATATTTTTCAGGATGATCACTTTACCTATTACTTTATCCCTGCTGCTTACCGATAAGGATTCGCGCGAGTAAAAACCTTCACGCTCATCGGCAAAAATGCGGAGCTTAGCCTGATCGTTCACCAGCAGCTTGCGCATCAGGTCATTCTCTATCGCAATATCAGGTGCATATTTACCATTAAGCTGATCGGCCTTCATGCCGATGAGGTTACAGGCTACCTGGTTGGCAAATATGATAATACCTTTTTCATCCAAACCTATAATAGCATCCTGCATGGAGTTAATAATGGTTTCGATCCGTTTTTTCTCAAACAGGATGCTGGCCAGGTTACTGTTCTCAAATTCATCAAGCTTGCGGGTCATGGTGTTAAAAGCCTGCCCAAGCTCACCAAATTCATCATCCGATTCAAAATGGATCTGCTGGTGATAGTTTTTGTTGGATACTTCTTTAATCCTGGCCGTAAGCTCCTTGATAGGATTGGCAATATATCCCGGAAAATTAACCGCGAAGCTGAATGCCACCAAAAACAAAAACGCGCCTAAAAACGCCACCAATAGTGAACCACGTTTTGAAGTAGCGTTAGCCACATCATTTTTGCGTGATATGGCATCCATATTAAGCTTCATGATGCCATATAGGTGCTGATGTAACCTGCTCCGCAGCTGATTTTGTACAGCTTCGGTGTTATTGGGCTGTTTAAGTTTTTCATAGGTGGCGCTTGCCGAATCGGTAAGCTGCTGTTCGCCTGCTTCGGTAACATTGCGCTGCTGCAAGACCATATTTTGATCAATTGCTTTTACCTGCTCTGGGGTAAAACTACCTGTATGCGAATCTAATGTGGTTAGCACACTTTGCGCATACTGCACGCTTTTATAATTATCCTTCAATATGGCACCCGCATCGGCAGATAACCGGTTAAGAAAATATATCGACATTCCGCAGCAAATTAATGCCAGTACAAACAGGAAACCGATGCCTGAACGGAGTTTGTTTTTTATAGTCATGGTTATGAAAGTATTACAAGATCAATATCAGTTTTCGACATTTTATTCAGTAGCTGTGTAAACACGGCTGTTTTCATGATAAGCTGGTAAAATTTAAACCGCGGCTTGCCAATGCAAATCGTGGTGATATCATATTTTTCGGCCGTTTCCCAAATGGTGCGGGCCACATGATCGTCTTTTACCTTCAACACCTCGCCGCCCAGTTGTGTGGCCAGCTTCATGTTATTGATGAGGTGCCTTTGCGCGGCTAAGTTAATTTTATCGCTGCTTTCGCGCGAGGTTTGTACGTACAACAAATACCATTTGGAGCGATAATATGACGACAACCTTGCTGTTTTACGGATAATGATCTTAGCCGACTCATCATTGGTACTGATACAGGCCAAAAACAGCTCGGGCCTCAGCTTAATGGTTTTAGGTACTTCAATGTCAATCTTCCGCTCTACCTGGTGGGCTACCTCACGCAGGGCCAGCTCACGCAATTGCAGGATCCGCTCTACCTGGAAAAAGTTATTCAGCGCCGTTGGTACCTTTTTCTGATCATAGATCTTACCTTCTTTAAGCCGGTCGATTAACTCATCGGCAGTAAGGTCAATGTTCACCACTTCATCGGCCAGTTGCAAAACTTTGTCCGGCACCCGCTCGTTGATAGTGGCGCCGGTTATCCGTTCCACTTCTTCGTTAAGGCTTTCCATGTGTTGTATGTTCACCGCGCTGATCACATTAATGCCCGCGTTCAGGATCTCCAGCACATCCTGCCAGCGTTTTTCGTTACTGCTGCCCTCAATATTGGTATGGGCCAGTTCATCAACTATAACAACCTCGGGCCGTAGGCTAATGATGGCTTTTAAATCCATCTCCTCCAGTTCCTTCCCCTTGTAAAACAGTTTGCGGCGCGGTATTATGGGCAGGCCTTCCAGCAGGGCATGGGTTTCTTTGCGGTTATGGGTTTCAATGTAACCGATTTTCACATCAATACCGTTACGCATCAAAGCCTGGGCCTCCAACAGCATGCGGTAGGTTTTGCCTACCCCGGCGCTCATGCCTATATATACCTTGAACTTCCCCTTGCGCGATTTTTTGATCAGCTCCAGGAAATGCTCTACCGATTGTTCTTTGGTGTCTTCCATACCCCCTGTAAGTCTCTCCGCCAATTGGCAGCGGGACTTTAAATTTATTAATTTATTTATTCTCTGCCGCGGGTTTAGTGCAGCGCAACTCGTGGTGTGCCATAGTTTCAGTTTTCAACTGAAGGGATGTAAGTTAAAAACTTACATCATAGTTCACCACGAGTTACGCTGCACTAAACTCGCGGCAGTTTATTTTTTACTTTTTCAACCCATCAAGCGCCACATTCAATTTCAATACATTCACCTTAGCCGGGCCAAACAAACCTAACAAAGGTTGTTCGGTATGCTCATCAACCAGTTTATTCAAAACATCGGCCGATAAACCGCGAACTTTGGCTACACGTGCTACCTGTACTTTTGCACCAGCCGGCGAAAGATCAGGATCCAAACCACTGCCTGAGGCAGTAACCAGTTCGGCAGGGATCTGTGAGCGGGTTACGCCGGGGTTATGTTTCAGGAAATCTTCAATACGGCCTTCAACCTGTTTCAGGTAATCGGGGTTTGAAGGGCCTTTGTTTGAACCTCCCGAACCGGCAGCATTATAATCAACTGCCGATGGACGGCCCCAGAAATATTCGTCTTTAGTGAATTTTTGACCTATGTTGGCATAACCAACTACACGGCCTTTGTAACTGATGGTTTCACCATCGCCTTTGCCAGGGGTAAATTTACCAATACCTGCTATAGCTAAAGGATATATGCCTGCTGTTAATACAATGAGTATTAAAGTTAGCTTGATAGATGGCAACAAATATGTTTTCATTTTATTTAATGTTTAAAGATGAGTTTGGAAGCGTGAGGTTTTTACGGATGGCAGTTAAAGCTTATCTGTCGCCTTAAACCCATGCCCCACGCCTCCCGCTCATTTAATTTATATGAACAATGCAACAACTAAATCAATCAGTTTAATACCTATAAATGGTATAATGATACCGCCCAGACCATAGATCAGGAGGTTACGGCGCAACAGGGCGCTTGCACCAATCGGTTTGTATTCAACGCCTCTTAAAGCCAATGGTATCAGCATAGGTATAATAATAGCGTTAAAGATCACTGCCGAAAGGATAGCCGATTGCGGACTGTGCAGGTCCATAATGTTCAATGCTTTTAAAGCAGGCATTGATACCATGAACAAGGCAGGAACAATGGCGAAGTATTTAGCCACGTCGTTAGCTATACTGAAAGTAGTTAGCGTACCACGGGTCATCAATAACTGCTTGCCTATTTCTACGATCTCGATTAGCTTGGTTGGGTCGTTATCCAGATCCACCATGTTACCAGCTTCTTTGGCAGCTTGTGTACCGCTGTTCATGGCTACACCAACATCGGCCTGGGCAAGTGCCGGGGCATCGTTTGTACCGTCGCCCATCATGGCTACCAGTTTACCGCCCTGCTGCTCTTTTTTAATGTAGTTCATTTTATCCTCGGGCTTAGCCTCGGCAATAAAATCATCCACACCGGCTTTCTCGGCAATAAATTTGGCGGTGAGCGGGTTATCACCAGTCACCATTACGGTTTTAACACCCATTTTGCGGAGGCGTTCAAAACGTTCAGCAATACCGGTTTTAATGATATCCTGCAACTCGATCACACCCATGATCTTTTCATTTTGCGATACCACCAATGGGGTACCACCGTTTGAGGAGATCTTTTTAACATTCTCCTCCACATCGGCTGGAAACGGGTTGCCGGCTTTTAAAGCAATGTTACGGATAGAATCAAAAGCACCTTTACGGATACGTAAGCCATCAGGCGTATCCAAACCGCTTGAACGGGTTTCGGCAGTGAATTTGATAAATACCGAATCTTTAGGGGCGTAGATCTTTAGTTTATTAGGGCCTTGCTCGGCAAGCTCCACTATCGATTTACCTTCGGGGGTTTCGTCGGCCAGTGAGCTTAATACACATGCCATTACAAAATCCTGTTCGTTTACACCTGCTGTTGGGTAAAAGCTGGTTGCCTTACGGTTACCTATAGTAATGGTACCTGTTTTGTCAAGCAATAAGGTATCCAAATCGCCTGCAGTTTCAACTGCTTTACCACTTTTGGTGATTACGTTGGCACGTAAGGCCCTGTCCATCCCGGCAATACCGATGGCCGATAAAAGGCCACCGATAGTGGTAGGGATCAAACAAACAAACAACGATATAAAAGCAGCTATAGTGATGGGCGTGTTGGAGTAATCACCAAAAGGTTTCAGCGTAACGCATACAATAACGAAGATCAGTGTAAAACCTGCCAGCAGGATGGTCAATGCTATTTCGTTTGGTGTTTTTTGGCGTGAAGCACCTTCAACCAGGGCAATCATCTTATCCAGGAAGCTTTCACCAGGCTGGGTGGTAACCAGTACTTTAATCTTGTCGGATAATACCTTGGTACCGCCTGTCACTGATGATTTATCACCACCAGCCTCGCGGATCACCGGGGCAGATTCGCCGGTTATGGCCGACTCATCAATGGTAGCAATACCTTCGATGATCTCGCCGTCGGTAGGGATATTATCGCCGGTTTCGCAAATGAAAACATCGCCTTTTTTCAATTGTGACGACATCACCCTTTCTTCCTTGCCGTTAACCAGCAGGCGGGCAGGTGTTTCTTCACGGGTTTTGCGGAGGCTTTCGGCCTGGGCTTTACCGCGTGCTTCGGCAATAGCCTCGGCAAAGTTGGCAAACAGTACAGTTAACAGCAATATGATAAATACTGTAAAGTTGTAGGCAAAACTGCCCTGACCTTTATTTGCCAGCGAAAATATGCTCACAATGAGCATTACAACCGTACCAATCTCTACGGTGAACATCACCGGGTTACGGAACAGGACGCGTGGATTTAGCTTGATGAAGGATTGTTTGAAAGCCTCCTTCATCTGATCGCCCTGGAACAATGTATTTTGATTTGAGTTCATGATTTTATTTTTATAAGCCAGCCCCACCCAAACCCTCCCCGGAAGGGAGGGCTTTAAAAAGTCTCCCCTACCGGGGGAGATTTAGAGGGGGCTTATTTTAATGAAAAATGTTCAGCAATCGGACCTAAAGCTAATGCCGGGAAGAATGACAGGGCAGCGATAATTACGATCACCGCGAAGATCATCAGTCCGAAAGTAGAGGTATCGCTTTTAAGCGTTCCGGCCGATTCGGGGATGTTCTTCTTATTTGCCAGTAAACCTGCAATAGCCAGCGGACCAATAATTGGCAGGAACCTGCCCAATATCATCACCAAACCGGTTGTATAGTTCCAAAAGATATTACCATCGCCCAAACCTTCAAAACCTGAGCCGTTGTTGGCTGCCGATGATGAATACTCATACAGCATTTCGGAAAAACCGTGGTTGCCGGGGTTGTTTAACCATGTCGATGGTTTAACAGCCCAATCGGCACCGGCCACGTGTACAACAAAGTATGATGAAATGGCAAGACCAACCAATATGATGAAAGGGTGCAGCAAGGCAATCAATGAGGCGATCTTCATTTCTCGTGCCTCAATCTTACGGCCCAAAAACTCGGGGGTACGGCCAACCATCAGCCCCGAAATAAATACGGCGACAATGATAAATATGTAGAAGTTAAGGAAACCGACCCCGCAGCCGCCGTAAAAACAGTTGATCATCATGCCTAAAAGCATTGACAAACCCGACACCGGCATAGCGCTGTCATGCATGGAGTTTACCGAACCTGTAGAGGTAATGGTTGTCATAACACTCCAGTAAGCCGAGTTAAGCGGGCCGAAACGTACTTCCTTACCTTCCATAGCGCCAGTTGGCTGACTGATACCCATGTGGGCAATGGCCGGGTTACCGTTAAGCTCGGCATTGATGGTCGGGATCATCAGTAAAAGCATCCCAAGCGTCATCACCCCAAAAATTACGTAAGCAAATTTCTTTTTATTGAGGTAAAAACCTAATGCAAATACCAACGCGATTGGAATGATCAGCTGTGCTACCAGTTCAACAGTATTGGTTAAATAGTTAGGGTTTTCGATAGGGTGAGCGGAGTTGGCGCCAAACCAGCCGCCACCGTTGGTACCCAAATGTTTGATAGCAACCAGTGGTGCAACCGGTCCGCGGGAAACGTGAACGGTATCGCCCTGCATGCTGATAAAAGTATCTTTACCTGCGTAACTGGTGGTCATGCCGTTAAACGCGAAGATGATGGCTATAACAAATGAGATAGGCAACAACACGCGGGTGATTGATTTTACAAAATACTCCCAAAAGTTACCCAGTTTATCAGTAACCTTATCTTTCATGGCCTTGAAAACAACTACCAGCGCGGCGATACCGGTTGCGGCAGATACAAAGTGCAGGAACATGAATACAAAATGCTGTGTAAAGTAGGTAGCGCCGCTTTCGCCCGAGTAGTGCTGCAGGTTACAGTTCACCAAAAAGCTGATGGCTGTATTAAAAGCCGTATCAGGCGACTGGCCCGGGTTTGCATCGGGGTTAAGCGGCAAATGGCCTTGTGCCATGAGGCAAACAAAGGCATATATCAGCCAAACGCTGTTGATGGTAAGCAGGGCCAGCAGGTGCTGTTTCCAGTTCATTTCGCGTTTGGTATCAATACCGCTGAAGCGGAAGATCAGGCGATCAAGCGGGGCCAGAAAGTCGAGCCAGTTTTTTTCGCCCTTAAAAACTTTAGCCATATAACGGCCAAGGGGAATGGCAATGGCTAAGGTGAGCAGGTAGGTGAAAATTACACCCGTAAGTTCAGTGTTCATAGTTTAATTTTAAAATTTTTCGGGTTTAAGCAGTACGTATACCATGTAAATGAACACGGCCACTGCCACAATGAATAATGCTGCCATGATGTTAGATTTTTTCGAAATAGTTTACAGATTTGAAAAACACCCAGAATACCACTACAAATGTGGCCAGGTAAGCGATTGTGAGTAAAGCATCCATTTTATTATGTTTTTGCAAAGGGCTTTGCTAAGCGGATGCCAAGAAATCAATTATTTATATAAATAAATGATTATCAATAATTTATATAGATTTAGAATTATTGATTTATTTATTAAGGGGGAATTGAACTATCATTTTGATAGGTGATTATCAAAGTGGAATTGGGAATTTTAGCGCAATGTCTTCCACTGGTCGGAATTTATTTTTGCATGTCATTGAGGAGCTGTGGAGATTTGAGCGTGGGGCGACGTGGCAATCGCGAACTATGCAAATCCGCCCTGTAGAGCTACGAGATTGCCGCGCTATCGCTCGCAATGACATAATGGAGAAATGAGGTTATAAGCTTCGTGGGCCAAAGGCCGCTTGATAGTCGATACCCGGCAGGAGCCAGGCGTCGGCGAAGTTTTTCAGAAAAATCCGAAATCGAAATTCCGAAATCCGAAATCAATCTATTCCAGTCCGTACTCCTTCAACTTCCTGTACAGCGTAGCCACACCTATATTAAGCAAATGGGCAGCTTCGGCACGGTTGCCATGGGTGTGGTTAAGCACACGTTGAATATGCAGCTTTTCAACAGATGAAAGATCGAACGCCGAAATAGGTGCGCCGCTTTTTACCTGTTGCTGTTGAATTTCATAAGGCAGCAGGCTTTCGTCGAGCACATTGCTATCGGTAAGGATCACGGCACGCTCAATGATATTTTTAAGTTCACGGATGTTGCCGGGCCAATTGTAGGCTTCCAACTTTTCAACAAATGTATCGCCCAAAATATTTACCTGCTTTTTAACTTTAAGGGCAAAGTGCTGCATAAAGTACTCGGCCAGTAGCTTGATATCTTTTTTACGCTCGCGCAGGGCAGGCAGGGTGATCTGGAAAACAGAAAGGCGATAATACAGATCCGACCGGAAATGACCGTCGTTAATCTCGTTCAGTAAATTGCGGTTGGTAGCAGCCAGGATGCGTACATTAACCTGTGTGGGTTTGGTATCTCCTATTTTGATGAACTGCTGCGATTCAAGTACGCGGAGTAATTTGGCTTGCAGATCGTGGTCGAGCTCCCCTATCTCATCTAAAAATATGGTACCGCCGTTGGCTTCTTCAAAAAGTCCTTTTTTATCTTTTATAGCACCGGTAAATGAACCTGCTTTATGGCCAAACAATTCACTTTCCAGCAATTCTTTGGTAAAGGCACTGCAGTTTACCGCCACAAATGATTTGGACCTGCGGTTACTGGCCTGGTGAATAGCTTCGGCAAAAATTTCCTTGCCAGTGCCGGTTTCGCCTAATAATAATACAGTAGTATCGGTAAGGGCTACCTTCTGCGCCAGCTTGATCACATCGCTGATAGCGGTTGATTTACCGATGAGCCTGTCGAAACCAAACTTATCATTCAGCTTACTTTCCAGCTCGGTAACTTTTTGTTGCAGCAGAGCCTTATCCATGGCCTTGCTCACCAGCGGGATGATCTTTTCATTATCATCGCCCTTGGTGATATAATCAAATGCGCCGGCTTTAATAGCTTTTACACCATCATTAATAGTGCCGTAAGCGGTTAAAACAATGATTTCGGTATTAGGGTAGTTTTTCTTGATGGTTTCGGAAAGGGTAATACCATCAATATCGGGCAGCTTGACATCGCTCAGCACCACGTGTATAGTATCCTGCTGTAGCTTTTTAAGTCCTTCTTTGCCTGTACCTGCGGTAATTACTTCGTGGCCTTCCAGTTGTAAAATACGCGCAAGCAGGTTGCGGAGGCGTTCCTCATCATCAATAATTAGTAGCTTACCTTTTTGCATCGTGGCAAATATGGCAAATTAGGTTGATTAGTTGATTAGGTTAGATTAGGTTGATTAAGTTTTTTATGCTGGATAACTAACCACTCACCTAATAAACCAATTAACCACTCACCGATAATTACCACCTCGCCCGCCTTGTCGCCCTCATTAATTGCCTGTGGCGTTTGGCATCATAATAATCGCTGGTTACCAGGATGGCATGAATTACGCCCGGGATCCAGAAAAACAGGGTTAAAAATATATTCAGTATAAATGCACCTATCCTGCCGGTGGTAAGGATGGCGACAGGTGGCAGTAAAAAGCACAAAAAGTATCTCATAGTACAAATAGTTTTATTGTTAAGCTATTTGTTAGACCATCTGCAACTTATTTTGTTACTGTTTAATTTCTTCGCCGAGATTGGGTGGCAGCTGATCGCCAAAGAATAGCGCTTTCAGTTCGGTAGCATCGTTCGGGTTCATTTTTCCACCTAATATCAATCTCAATTGGCGGCGGCGAAGCGCTCCTTCATACAAGGCCTGTTCTTTTTCCGTTTCGGGGATCAGTTCAGGTACGGTTGTTTTTTGTCCATCTTTATCCAAAGCTACAAAGGTGTAATAAGCTTCATTGCTTTTCACCTTGGTGCCCGATGGGATATTTTGTGCCCAAACATCCATCCTTACTTCAACCGAAGTAGTAAATGCGCGGGTAACTTTTGCTTCTATGCTGATCACATCACCCAATTTTATGGGTGCCTTAAAAGATACGTTATCCACCGACGCGGTAACCACAATCCTGTTGCAATGCTTTTGTGCCGAAATAGCGGCGGCGATATCCATCCAATGCAGCAGGCGGCCCCCCATCAGGTTGTTTAAAGTGTTGGTATCATTGGGTAATACCAGTTCGTTCATGATGGTGTATGATTCCTGCGGCGATTTTCCGGTCATATGGGGTTGTTTTGGGGTAAAGATAAGAAGATTAATAAAAGAATGTCATTTCGAAACGAGGAACGAGTGAGAAATCTTGTACGCTATGCATAGCGGCCATGCTTTTTGATATTGCAGGGCGTACAAGATTTCTCTTTCGCCCCGGCGCTCTTGCCTCCCCTGCTCTATCGAAATGACAAAAATCATCAGTTAGGGTTTGGGTGGGGCTACCTCTTCGTCACCAACTCCCTGAAACCTACCAGTTCATCCCAGCGGGCGGCGGGTGGGCGGTAGTAAGTGAGCATCTGGTATTCGTTTTCGGTTTCAAAGTGGCTGCCTTCAAAAGGGATATCATCGGCTTTGCCGGTTTTGGCATCTACCCAAATATATTCGTAATCATATACGCCTTGCTTTAACAGCATATTTACCGTGTACCTGCCATTATCAAGCGGGTGCAACTTATTACTTTCGTCAAGACGGTAGTTATTGAACTGGCCTACGACGTAGGGGCTGCCATCTTTGGAATCTTTGTTGGTTGATAGTGTGAAGTACACGTGGGCGTAATCGGCATCGGTTGCCGGGGTTGTGCCATCGTTATTCAGGATATAGAATTTCCCGTCATTATCGTATTGAAAAATGTAATTGGGCTGGTCACGCACCGGATCGCCCAACAGCACAACCACATTTGTCGAGTCTTTATAAATTTTAGCAACCCTTTGCGAATTGAGTTTCAACGTACGGGTATCAAACAGCCTGAACTCATTGCGACCGGGAAAATCATTGATAGAAACATCGTTATAAATTAACTGCGAGCCACGGATATAAGTTGGCTGCCCATTAAGCACCGCGGTTTCGGTGCGGGCGTTTTGCATAATAAAGGTGCGTAAAGCATAAGCCGGGTTCTGCACAATCAGTCCAGAATAATCAACCGTAAAATTAACCTTCTGGTTAGTTTGCCGGGTAGCATTATTGGCCGAAGCTACCAAATCGGCTGCTATTGAAACCCGCTTGCCCAGCACATATAGCTTGCGGGTAAGTACCATTTTATTTTGATCACCATCTTCATACACCTTAAGCACATAATTACCCGATATTTTGGGAACGATGTTATTGTTGGGCAACGAAATTTCGTAATGGGTGTATTTTTGCATGGTACCGGTTGAGTAGCTGTAGTTGTACAGCCTGTCGTCGGTAAAGCTTTGCAGGTATTCGGCAGGTGAAAGGTTTGATGAGTTCCAGTTAGCATCGCAATGCTCAATGGTATAATAATAGTTGCGGCTACCTCCACGTAAATCATCAAACGTAAGTAACACTTTTTCATCCGATCCTAAATTGATCACAGGGAAAGAGCCCTGCTTGGCGGTATTGTAAAACTCAACACTTTTTATGGCCGATGAGTAAACGTTGTTATTGTAAGGGGATTGGGCAAAGGTATTTAACGACAGGAGGGTGAAAAGGATGATGTAAAGCTTTTTCATATAAACCTGCTAATTCCGGTTAAACTATAAAAACGTCATTGCGAGGAACGAAGCAATCCCTAACTGTACAGAGAGGCTTGCATAGCCGCTCCACTAATCGGGGATTGCTTCGTACCTCGCAATGACATGGTGATTAAACTTACGATTCCAATTCCAAAATCTGCTCGGCCAATGTTTCCCATTTATCCTGAATCTGCTTCAATTCGGCTTGTTTAGCATTATAAGCGGCATTGGTTTGCTTTAGTTTGGCGCCGTCGCTGTATATCTTTTCATCGGCCAGCTGGGTTTCCAGTTGCTTTACTTCTTTTTCAAGATCGGCAATTTGTTGTTCCATTTTGGCCAGGTCCTGGTTTAGTTTTTTAAGCTGTTGGTGCTTGTTTTCGCCTTGTGGCTGTTTAACAGGCTCCGGCTTTTTCTCTTCCTTTTTAGGCTGAGGTGCAGGCGCGGCAGCTTTTGGCTCTATTTTGCGATTGGCGTACCACACGTCGAACTCGGCGTAGGTGCCAGGGTAAATTTTTATCTTTTGATCTTCAATGAACCAGATCTTGTTGGCAACGTTATCCAGGAAATACCTGTCGTGCGATACCACGATGAAAGTCCCTTCGTACTGCTCCAGTGCCTGGATCAGGATATTTACCGATTGCATATCCAGGTGGTTGGTGGGCTCATCCAGTACCAGGAAGTTAGCATCGGCAGTAAGCGCCTTAGCCAAAGCCACGCGCGATTTTTCACCACCCGATAGTACCTTGATCTTCTTGAAAACATCATCGCCGGTAAACAAAAACGAACCTAAAATTGTACGCAGCTCGGTATCGGTATGTTTTGGGGCAAATGCTTGCAGTTCCTGGAGGATCTGGTTTTCAAGGTGCAGGGATTCCAGCTGGTGCTGGGCAAAAAACGTAGTAGTTACGTTATGGCCTGTGGTCATCGTACCGGTATAGTCGTTATCAGCCGAAGCAATAATGCGCAACAGGGTTGATTTACCTTTACCATTGGCACCGATGAGGGCAATTTTATCGCCTTTTTCAATTACGGCCTCGCCACCATTCAAAATATCAATTGCAGGATATTTTTTAACGATATCCTCTAAGGTTACTACGTGCCTGCCCGATTGTTTAGAGAAACGGAAAGCGAAGTTAACCGAAGGGTTATCATCATCCACATCATCAATACGTTCCATTTTATCAAGCATTTTGATACGCGACTGTGCCATTTTTGCTTTAGAAGCTTTGGCACGGAAACGCTCGATCAAACGCTCTTCCTGTTTTATTTTTGATTGCTGGTTTTTGAACTCGCCACGCTGAATCTCTTCGCGTAATGCTTTTTCTTCGAGATAGAAAGTGTAGTTGCCCGCGTAAACGGTCAGCTTGCCCTTGCGCGATTCAACCGTGCGGTTGATCACTTTATCCAGGAACCACCTATCGTGCGATACAATGATGATAGCACCGCTAAATGCCTTCAAATAATCTTCCAGCCACTGGATAGATGGCAAGTCAAGGTGGTTGGTAGGCTCATCCAGCAGCAGGATATCAGGTGCCTGTAACAGGATCTTGGCCAGCATTACACGCATCCGCCATCCACCCGAAAAGGTGCTTAGCTTACGCTTGCAATCGTCATCGCTAAAGCCCAAACCTGCTAAAATTTCGTGTGCTTTGTATTCAATATTATAACCGTCAAGCAGTTCAAACTCGTGCTGCTTATCGCTCAGTTTGTTTAACAGTTCTTCGCTATAATCCGTTTCCAGCTTTTTTAGCAGGCTCTCGATCTCGTCGTGCAGTTGGTTCTGGCGCTCAAAGGCTTCCATAGCCACATGTACGATGTTTTTATCGGATGAGTATGAAAGCAGATCCTGGTTAAGGTAACCCATGGTAAGGTCCTTAGCCATTGATATAGTTCCGGAGGTAGGTTTATAGTCGCCTACGATAATTTTTAAAAGAGTAGTTTTACCAGTACCGTTGGCACCAATTAAACCAATTTTTTCACCGGGTTTAATATGCCAGTTGGCTTCATCATATAGGGCCCGCGCACCAATCTCGAACGTAAGGTTATTTATAGCAATCATTTACGCGCAAAGATACGCTTTTTAGGCTTAAAGCCGAAAGCAGAAAGCTTAAGGCCCAACGAGTAATATGAATAATGAAGCCAGGATGATAAAATGAAGCTATTCCCTTATCAGGATTTCCTGTGAACTTTTAAAACTAACTGAGTTTCTACCATTTCAAATACCGTACTACCATCTTTTTCCACAACATTGATCAGCATAATAGTTCCTGTATTATTTACTTCTTTAATACGTATAATACCTTTTTCCGGATTGTATTCCCAATCGCCTTTTGGCATGCTCTTCACTGCCGGTGTTATATAAAAATGGTGGTTGGCATTGAAATCAAACACGGCATTTAAAAAAACCGTTTTAAGCGTTTTAATCATCATGGCTTTTTCCTGTTCGCTCATTTTCATGGTGCTCCCTGAAATATCAACATGATCAACCTGCCATTTTCCGGTAACATCTTTTGGCGGTGTGCTGTTCCATAAACCGGTTAACAGCAATAACATTATTATAGCTTTCATAGTTACGCTCCCACTGCTTTTAACCAGGTTTGTGCCATCAGGGCTTCACCGGCTACGCTGGGGTGTACACCGTCAAGGTTCCAGTAAGTGGCCGGGGCGGTTTGCTCGGCTTTATCAAATGCCGATTGGTAGGGAACAAACACCGCACCGAACTCGGCTGCTACATCTTTGGCGGCCTGGCGGTAGGCATCAAATGCAGGGTACCATTTATCATCAACAGCCCTTACATTTTTCTCGGCGAAGGGTTCGCAGATCACCAGTTTAATATCAGGCAGGGCTTCTTTGGTGCGGGTAAGCAGCTTTTTATAGTCGGTAATGTAAGTATCAATAGTACCTTTATAACCATTGGTTAGCGTATGCCAAAAGTCGTTTACACCTATGTGGATGCTCAGCACGTTGGGTTTAAGGGCAAGGCAATCGGTATCCCAGCGCTCGGCCAGTTGGTATACTTTATTACCACTGATGCCTTTGTTATAGATCTTAAGGCCTTTATCGGCATGCTTAAGCAGCAGCTGCGAAGCGGTAAGCAATGCATAGCCCGAGCCTAATGCGCTGGTGGTATTGGGTTCGGTTTTGCTGTGGTCGCGGCCCCAGTCGGTAATGGAGTCGCCCTGGAAAAGGACAACATCGCCCTGGTTAAAAGTTACTTTTTTTCCCGGCTTTTCAGCAGCTAAGGCCGATGAAACAATTGACGGGATGCCCATAGCGGCAATGGTACCAACAGCGGCAGTTTTTAAAAAATGACGACGATAGTTTTGTTCAGTATTTTTCATTTGTGGATTGCAAAAGGTATTTGCCGAAAATACTGATTTGCCTCAACTATTTAAACTTTGTTGATTTTTGTATCAGGATTTGTGAAAGGAATATCAACCCCCACGAACTGCCGCGGGTTTTCAACCCGTGGTGTCCTACTTATTGAAGCTTTCAGCTTAAATAATACTGAAGCTGAAAGCTTCAACCATCCCCAACCACAGGTTACGATGTCGCTAAACCTGCGGCAGATTGCAGTTTTTATTTATCTGCCACAAAATTTATCGGCTTTTCCGGATCATAAGTAACATAAACCCGTTTCCAGGGTTCATCATTAATAAGGCGCCATTTATGGGCAGTACCTGTGGTATCCTGAGCTATCAGGATCTCGCCTGGATTAAGGATAAATTTTTCACCGGGATAGGTTTCAAATTCAAGGGTGCCGGTAAGGGTGATCACGTATTGGTTGGCGGGGGCATTATGGTAATCATAAAACGCATGCGCTTCCGATTCCTGGAACCTTATGGCCAGCGCTTCATTAACCGGGCCTAACTCAACCATACCTTTTTCTATATGCGAATTACCGTCTTCGCCGGTGTATAACCTGTATGCTTTTATCATATGGGCTAAAACTAACATTTAAGCGTTAATACAACCTAATTGCTGTGTAATTATTGCAAAACGGTTGCCTTAACCGGGAAAATGTTCATTTTGTTTAGTTTTAAAATTCATCAATCCACCGCAAAACTTACAGCGCTTTTAATGGTTTAATAAATCATTATGCCTGTAGCTGTATCTACCAAACGTTTTCAGTTTTTACCCTACCTCATCAGCCTGTTCATTGTACTGGCTATAGGCTTTGCAGCATCGCTGGTAACCCGGCCAGAAATTGCCGGTTGGTACAGTACATTAAAAAAACCACCATTTAATCCGCCGCCCTGGTTGTTTGCGCCGGTATGGACGTTAATTTATATCATGATAGCAACCTCGGCTTACCTGATCTGGAAACACCGCAGCCGTAAACCTGCTTATATCATTGCCCGTTCGGTATATTTTATTCAGCTTATTTTAAATTTTTCATGGTCGATCATATTTTTTGGCATGCATCAAATAGCAGCCGCCATGATGGTGATCATTTTACTGTGGCTCAGCATTATGGTAACCATTAACTGGTTTAACAAATTTAACCGGACTGCCGCATGGCTGCTGGTTCCGTATTTAATATGGGTGAGCTTTGCCTGCGTACTTAACGTGAGTATTTATTTACTTAACCGATAGCCCATAAAAAACACTATTTTTATTGCAGATAATTACAGCATCGATAAAGAGCTTTCTATCAAACCATGAAAAAACTTTTACTCATTTTTTGCCTTGTTACTGCTGCACACAGCTTTGCATTTGCCGATAAAATTGCCATCAACCATTTTGTAATTAAAGAAAACCCCTTTGCGGTTGATGAGGTTGCCGTAGTTGCTACCGACACGGCCGGCGTGATACAGGAAAACGTGAACGGCGTTTTCACTTTTGTAATGAACGGATTTACCGAAGAACTGAAGTTTGATAAAGGCACAGCATTTTACCGCCACAAGCTCGATCGTTCAAGCTTCCTGTACGCCAAACACATGAACGATAGCGGCACGCATGCCATACTGTACTACATTTATAAGCACGACAGTAAGCTGAGCCCTTTCCATATCAGCTGGATCCTGTTAGTAGCCATCCCCCTGTTACTGGTATTGCTGGCTTACATGTTTAAGCGGTTCATCATTATTGCAGTGGTTATCTTCTGTATCTTCCTGTATTTCAACTACCACAACGGCTTAAGTATCCCAACATTTTTTGAGAGCATTATTGATGGGTTGAAGAATATGTTTTAGGAAGAACCTTTATTTACCTTGCGTTGGTGAGGCTATTGGTTAATATTGTCTCAAACTTTTTTGCATCTTCGGCTATTTGCTGATCATGGTCATGAGCGTTTATTGTACTTCGGGCATTAACATAATCCGTTTGAGTATCGTTTATGTATTTATTCAGCTGTTTGCCTGTAAATAATCCGCCAAACATAGCTGTTGTAACTATTCTGTAAGCTATTTCAGGATCTAAAGCCAAATCGGGATACTTGAGCAGATCTATCCCTAATACTTTCCCCATCAGTTCATAGTTTTCATACCAAACTAATTGTACATAACCCCGGCCGTAATATAATTTATCAGGTGTGTTATAGGGTATATGTTGTCCCGACTCTTGTGACATCTTCAATTTCTGTCCATAAGGGCGGCCCGCGCCTTTACCTATTTCAGCCATTGGTAAAAAAGTATTTGCCGTTTCGTATTTTATAGTAGCTAATACATAGGCAATTTGCTGGTTACTGGCAGTGGGGCTATATTTTTCAACAAAACCAAGTATCTGGCCAAATCTATTTCTGAGGTCTCCGTTGACCGGGAAAAATGAGTCACCATATTGGGTAACAAATTTATTAAGATTATATTTAAAAAGCCGGTTTGAAATATCTCCCAAATTACTGATGGATGTTTTAGTTCTTTTTATAATTGCATCTACCTTAGTATTGTTTTTTTGTGAGGTATTGGAGAGCTTTGTTACCGAGTCAAGACGAGAGGCAAACTGATCGGCAGCAATTTTATATTTATTTTGATATTCGATGGTCCTTGATTGTAATTCGTTTAAACTTGAGGAGATCAGCTTTTTCATTCTCTGAAGTTCAACGGAGTCATTTGCAATCCGTTTTCCTTTTATCTGAAGTTCAGTTGAATCTTTTGCAAGTGCTTTTGCAAATCTTTCATTTTTCAGTTCGGCTGCTATGGTATCCTTTTCCCAGGCAGGCCTAATAATGTAAGTGATATAAAAAGCCAAAACACCTCCCCCCAATAAAAGAGATGTGAATATCCTATAAAATGATTCCTTTTTATACCATGGCTTAGCTAAGGTTTTGAGTTGTTCCTTCGTATTAATTTCGATAAGATAGGTTTCTGCTTCTACCTTTTTTATTTCGGCTAAATATTTGTCATGTTCAGCCTTCTTGATTTTATCTGAGATATCATCGGCCATTGCGATAAGTTTTGATGGTTTAGGTTATTCAATCTCTTAAAATATAAATTTAAAGAAACCTCTTCAAAAAAACAACCCTCTATTATCTCTTTTAAAACGGCAATCCTATGCCAAAATTAAGCTGCATAAAGTTGTAGCTTTCGCCGCCATTGGCTGCTTCGTAGGCTTTTTTGAACGAGCCTTTACTGAATAATTCGCCTGCGTGGTTAACAAATACCCATTGGTCGCTGCCGTTAAATTGAGGGTCTTTAAATTTAAAGGCTGCATCCAGCCTGAAAACGAAGAAGCTTAAATCGAACCGCAGACCGGTACCTATGCCCATAGCTGTCGAGCTTAAAAAGTTACTGAATTTGAACTGTCCCTTTGGATTATCGGGCTCATCATGTAACCGCCATACGTTGCCGGCATCAACAAAAACAGCCCCTTTTAGCTTCGCACCAAAAAAATTATCGGCAAGCTTGTAACGATATTCGGCATTGGCTACAAATTTAATTTCGCCAAACTGATCAAGATATTTTAAACGGGCCCTTGTTGTATTATCAGTACCATAATAAGTTCCACGGTTAAATTGCCCCGGCCCTAAAGTACGCGGCAACCAGGCCCTGATATCATTAGCACCACCCGTATAAAAATTCTTTTCAAAAATAAGCTGGTTGCTGTTACCATAAGGGATTCCTATGCCGGGGTTAATCCGGAATACAAACTGCCTTTCGCCGCCTAAACTGCGATAAAAACGGGTATCGAGCTCAACCTTGGTGTATTGTGCAAACGTATAGCCAAAAAGTTTATGCTGGCCCAGGGTGTCTTTAGGGGCATTGGCAATGTTACTGATCAGGTTAAGAAAGTTGCCGCCAAGGTCCAAACTACCCCGGAAATAGGTAAAATTTTCATAGCTGTTAAGCTTTATTGCATTAACCTGGTAAGTGTACTGGCTGCCTGCCGTAAAAACGGTACGCCCGATAAGATAAACGTACGAATACCTGTTTTGCTTAAGTAAAGTATCTTTCGCCGCCGGATCAATAACACCTCTCGAAAACTCGATACTAATGGGTGTAATGGTATGGCTTTTATAAGGTGTATCAAAAAAGTCGTATGAGATAGAATTGATAAAGCTTTCGCGTTTAACCAGGTCTTTCTGGAAAAATAATGAATAGTTTGACGAAAGCGTAGTATGCGGAACCGCAAATTTACCCAGGAAAGGGAATTTAAACGGCAGCAAAAGTCGCGGATAAGTAAGCTGTGCGCCTACCCTAAATTCCTGGTTCTGAATGCTGCTGTGGTCATTACCCACAGTATTGCCGTTGTCAAAAAGGATACTCCAGTTAACTTTTAACTGCAATATGGCGGCCTGTTTAAATAAATTTCTATCGGTAAAAGTATTACCCACGTTATAGCCAAAGCGGCCGCCGCTAAAAAGCACCTCGCCCTCCACACGGTCGCTCATACGTTTCAGGGGCACTATATCTATCCGGGTATTGAGCCTGTTGGAGCTATCTTTTAGTTTTTCGTAAACAGGGTTGGGCACGTTTCTGAACACGTTTAACTCTGATAAGCGCGTGGTGGTACGTGTTTGCTTGTCGATATCATAGATCTCGCCCTTTTTCTGAAACACATAATCGGTTACTACCCTTGGCCGAAACCTTTTCGAATAATCAACAAACCTGAACTGTGAGTCAACCTGTATGGTATCTGCTTTGCCCGGTGTACGTCCCTGGCTGTTTGATATGGTAATTAATGTATTATTGATGGTATAAACCGGATGCTGCGTTTTACCCGCCGGGTTATCGATGATCATTTTCACATCAACCACACTGCTGTTAAAAGTCGAATCGTAAGTAAAGTTGATATACTGCCGGTAAAAATCGTAATAGCCGTTATGCTTCATCAACAAATAAAGCTGATCGCGGTCGTAGGCTAAGCTATCAGTATCAAACCTGCCGCCCGGTTGAATATGCGAGATCCTGTTGCGGTTACCATTATACAATCCCTTAATATTATTGTCGGCAATGCTATCAGTAAATTTGCGGATGCGGAACATGGGCCCTTCATTGGCAGTGAAAATCAGTTCAGCCCTTTGCTTTTTTACTACCACGCTGTCAGTAACTCTTGCTTTGAGATAACCACGGCTGCGGATGTATTTTTCCATTTGCAGGCGCGAGTATTCAATCAGGTTGCTATCTATAATCACAGGAGCCTCACCTATATTTTTTTTCCCTTTATTGCTAAAGGTATAATAAAGCTGCAAATTGAGCCAGTTATTGGGCTGCTGCTCCTTATCTACATAATTTATAGCTGTTTCGGCAAACTCTTCATCAATGCCTTTTATGGTAATTTTGCGCACCAGCGCCTGGTCTTTACGGATGCCACGGGTAATACTGCAGCCCGAACCGATAATAATCAGCAAAATACTTAATATTGTAAGGCGGTAAACAGCAGGTTTAGTATATGCTTTCAAAATCACAGATCAGTTTATTAAAGTCCTTACAACATAAAAAATTCCGTAAAGAGCATGGCTTATTTTTGGTTGAAGGCTACAAATCAGTTATTGAGTTTGTAAACACTGCATACCAGGTTGATACCATATACCATACCCCCGAAATTGCTCCAAAAATGATGAATTTATCCCGAAAAATAAATTTTCAGGAAATTTCATTGACCGACCTGGAAAAGATCAGCAGTTTGAAAACCCCGCAGGAGGTAATTGGTTTGGTTAAAATACCAAAATGGCCGCTTTTAAATTACAACTTACTGAAAAACAAGTTTTCGCTGGTGCTTGACGGCGTGCAGGATCCAGGTAATATGGGCACCATTATCCGCACGGCCGACTGGTTTGGCATTGCCGACATTATTTGCTCGGACGATACCGTTGATGTTTACAACCCAAAAGTGGTACAGGCTACCATGGGCTCACTGGCACGGGTAAACGTACATTATGGCGATTTAACAACCATTCTTCCTGAAATAAAAATGCCTTTATTTGGTGCAATGCTCGACGGCGATAATATATACAGCACCAATTTCGGCAATGAGGGACTATTGGCCATGGGCAACGAGGGTAATGGCTTACGACCTGAAATACAGGCCTTAATAAATAAAAAAGTAACTATCCCTCGCATAGGCCACGCCGAATCACTGAATGTAGCCATAGCTACAGCCATATTGTGTTCAGAAATAAAAAGAAATTCGTTCAAATAAATTTGCTCACTAAAAATAATTACTATCTTTGCAATCCTTTAAAAAGGGTCGGATGGCCGAGTGGCTAGGCAGAGGTCTGCAAAACCTTTTACAGCGGTTCGAATCCGCTTCCGACCTCAGGGTTAAAAAAATTTAAAATAAAAGACAATGGGCGTTACTCGTTTAAAAAGAAAAGACAGGAGAAATAAAACTTTTTCACGCTTAGAAGTTCAGTTCTTGAAACTGGCTACTAACCTTGAATATGGAAGCCGTTCTGCTGAAGCAAAACACAGCCAGATAGCTAAAAACAATGCAGCTTTAGATATCGCATTAGGCAAATAATTTCCTCCTTCTTCGGAAGAAAAAACTTAAAGTCCTGCCGGTTTCCGGCGGGACTTTTTTTTGTGGCTACATTTTGAACCCTGATTCTTAGGATTTGAGGATTGACAGGATAGTTCTCCCCCGTGCCCGTGTCCTCACGGGCACACGTGGATGGTATTTGAAATATATGAACGTACGAAATAAAAAAACATTGGCGTTTCCGTGGGGACACGGAAACGGAGGAACGAAAAGAAAAATCCCAACAATCCTTAAATCCTAAAAATCACGGTTCAGAATCTCCTTATTGATTCTCCCTATCAGCCCCGGCCCTTCATAAATAAAACCAGTATAAAGCTGTACCAATGAAGCGCCGGCGTTCAGTTTCTCAATGGCGTCTTCGGCAGAGTGGATCCCTCCTACGCCAATGATCGGAAATGAAGCGTTTGATTTTTTATGCAGATAGGCTATCACTTCGGTTGAGCGTCGGGTAAGCGGTTTACCGCTCAATCCGCCCATTTCATCCTTTAGTTTTGATGGCGATGACAAATTTTCCCTGCTGATAGTGGTATTGGTAGCAATTACCCCGGCTATACCTGTTTGCTGTACTATATCAACAATATCGTCCAGCTGCGAATCGGTTAAATCGGGGGCTATTTTAAGCAGGATAGGCCTGCTGATGCCATTTTTATTATTGCGTTGTTGCAGCGTGTTCAGGATTTCCATGAGCGGACCTTTTTCCTGCAGGGCACGCAAGCCCGGGGTATTGGGTGAGCTTACATTCACCACAAAATAATCAACCACATCAAACAGGCGGTCAAAGCATTTGATATAATCGTTTACAGCATCTTCGTTAGGGGTGACTTTGTTTTTCCCGATGTTACCACCAATAATCAATTGCTTATTGACATTTTTAGGATCGCGCCTGAAAGCGGCGATCCGCTCGGCAGCTATATCCACACCAAAATTATTAAAGCCCATGCGGTTAATTAGTGCGCTATCTGCCGGCAGGCGAAACATACGCGGCTTTTCATTACCCGGTTGCGGCAGTGGTGTAACCGTACCAATTTCAACAAAACCAAAACCCAGATTGGCCATTTCGCCCATCATTTCGGCATTTTTATCAAAGCCGGCGGCAAGCCCAACCGGGTTCCTGAATTTAAGACCGAAAACTTCACGTTCAAGCTTTGGATCTTTTACATCCCACATCGCCTTACTTAATGATGCACCGCCCGGAAAACGATTAATCCGCTTCAGATTGCGGGTTACAAAATAATGCACATTTTCGGGATCGAACTTAAACAGGATGGGTTTTATGAGCTGATACATGCCGCGAAGTTAGCACATTTTTGTAATGGTGGATAAAGCAGGGCGTGATCAGCATAGTTGAAAACGATTGTACTGGAGATGATGATCTGTTTTACCCTGAGATAAAAAAAACAAACTAACTTTATGTGATAAAAAACTTTCAATTGGCTTATGATTTTTATTTCGGTTACACGCTTAAGGGTTCATTCTTTGCTGAACCTGCTTTCATTTTTCAGTAAAAACGAGGCCTCGGTAAAAGCGTTGCTTAGCACCGAAGGTTTTTTACAGGGGAAGGAGTTGATTGATAAACGGCTTACCTTTTGGACAGTCACCTTATGGAAAGACATAGAAGCAATGAAGAAATTCCGTAATTGTGATGCGCATCGGAAAGCTATGCAAAAGCTACCCCTTTGGTGCGATGAAGCCGCGTACGTTCACTGGTGCCAGGAAGAGCCCGAAATACCCGATTGGGAAACCGTTTATCAAAAATTAATTACCGAAGGGAAAATAACTAAAGTGAAAAAGCCCTCTCCACAACAGGCAAACCTAAGCTACACACCCGTAAAATGGAAAATGATAGAAAGGAATTTGGGAGGGAATAAGGTGTATCCTGTGGGGTGAGTAAACTTTGCTTCAATCCAAAACAATCCATTATCAACCGGGTTATTTCCCTAAATCCACCTCAAAAAATCAACTTATGAAATTGTTAAACCGCGTTTTTATGTTATTTTTAGTGTGTTTGTTCCATTATAGTTTAGTTAACGCGCAATCGACACCTATGACACAAACTTCTGCCAGTAACCCATTGCAAAACAGCCGGATCAAAATTGATTCGATTGATAAAAAACTAATAGCCTTACTGGGCGAACGGGAACGGGTGGTAAAAGAAATAGGCATCTATAAGGCAAAAAACAATATCCCTGCCCTCCAGGCCGACCGCTTTAAACAGGTTTTAGAGAAAACAATTGAGGCCGGAAAACAGGAGGGCCTCTCTGCCACATTCATTACCGAACTCATGAATGCCATCCATAAAGAGAGCCTGCGCATTGAGGAAGAAATTAAAGCTCAAAAGCAATAACAGGTGTAAAAAATACACTACAATTTTCAATGCATTTTAGCGCATCAAATTCAATTGTCACCCAACAATCAAATTCAATTCAAACGCCTCACTATCAATAAATTAAAAACAAAAAACCATTGGTATTAACGCGTATCATTTTGCTTAACAGCAGTCATAGTTGCGATAATTTATATTAGGCATTTTGCTTTTTTTTAATTAAGTTTAATAAATTTGAAAACTCCGGTTAGCCATAGTCCAGGCTGGTAACCAAACCGGTAAGCCTATTTAATTAAACCATGCAAAAAAAGTATTTAATTGCCTGTTTCATAGCCGGCGGATTATTAAAGGCTGGCTTTGTCAGCGCCCAGGTAAAAGCGCCGTATTCGGCAGCAGGTAAATCTGTAAAAGTGATCGTATCTGAGCAAAATGCCGGGTACAGGTTCAAAGAAACCGAAACCCTGAAGTTTGCCGACAAACCGCAACCTGCCGAAACAGAAGTGGCAGTATTTATTGATCCGGCCAAAACATTCCAAACCATGCTCGGTATCGGGGGTGCTTTAACCGACGCCTCGGCCGAAACATTTGCCAAGCTGCCAAAAGATAAGCAGAAAGAGTTTCTGACTGCTTATTATGATAAAATCAAAGGTATCGGTTACTCATTCGGTCGTACTAATATCCAAAGCTGCGATTTTTCGAGCGCGAGCTACAGCTATGTAAAAGATGGAGATAAGGAATTGAAAAGCTTTGACATAAGCCATGATAAAACTTACCGCATTCCTTTTATTAAAGCGGCAACAGCAGCTGCAGGCGGTAAATTAACCCTGTTTGCATCACCATGGAGCCCTCCCGCCTTCATGAAAGATAATAATGATGTACTGCACGGCGGCAAGCTTAAAAAAGAGTTTGACCAAAGCTGGGCCAACTTCTACGTAAAATTTGTTCGCGCTTATGAAAAAGAAGGCATCCCTGTATGGGGCCTTTCTGTACAGAACGAGCCAATGGCAAAACAATCATGGGAATCATGTATGTACACTGCCGAAGAAGAGCGTGATTTTGTAAAGAACTTTTTGGGCCCAACCCTGCAAAAACAAGGCCTTGCAAGTAAAAAACTGATAGTTTGGGACCACAACCGCGATTTACTTTACCAACGCGCCAGCACCATTTTGGAAGACCCTGCAGCTGCCAAATACATCTGGGGCATCGGTTTCCACTGGTATGAAACATGGACAGGTGCCGGTCAAAACTTTGAGGCTACCCGTCGCACACATGAATCATTCCCGGGCAAAAATCTGGTATTTACCGAAGGTTGTATCGAAAAATTTGATTTTAATAAGATCAATGACTGGTCGCTTGGCGAAAGGTACGGCTTATCAATGATCAATGATTTTAATGCCGGTACCGTAGCATGGACAGACTGGAACGTATTGCTTGATGAAAAAGGCGGGCCAAACCACGTAGGCAACTTTTGCTTTGCACCGGTACATGCCGACCTGCGCAATGGCAGCCTCATCTACACCAGCTCATACTATTACATCGGTCATTTCTCAAAATACATCCATCCGGGTGCAAAACGCATCAGCGCAGTAGCCAGCAGGGATAAGCTATTAACAACTGCTTACCAAAACCCCGATGGCTCAATTGCCGTGGTGGTCATGAACAAAACCGACGAAAAAATAGATTACAGCCTTTGGATAAAAGGAAAAGCGGCCGGCACTACTGCCCTGCCGCATTCAATTGCTACACTTATTGTGAAGTAATCATTATAAAAATCTTTAGTTAATCAATCAACTAAATCTCTGGTATGGTGGGTCATTTATGATCCACCATTATCATTACCGGGAAATGGTCGCTTGGTTCCTTAGCTTCGTATTTGTCCGAACCTTTAGCCTTCGCCCTGTAGGTATCTGTTAAAATCCCGTACCGCTTCACCGTAAAATCCTTCGTTACAAAAATATGATCGATACGGCCGGTGGTTTTATTATTAGCATCAAAATCGTTAAAAGTACCGTTGGCAGCATATTTTATGGGTGATAACACATAGCTGTCCTTCAGCGTACCCGAGTTATTGATCACCGCGTAACTATCAGATGTTTGATCGACATTAAAATCGCCCGATAATATAGTGGGCGAATTGCCGCCAAATTCTTTCACCTTTTTCAATACCAGCTTAGCGCTTTCGCGGCGGGCAACAACACCTATATGATCCATATGCAGGTTAAAGTAGTAAAACTTGTAACCTGTTTCTATCTCCTGGAAATACCCCCATGAGCAAATCCTCGGCAGGGCAGCATCCCAGCCTTTGTTTGGCCGGTCGGTAATTGGCGCCATCCAAAAATCGCCATGCTTCAGCAGTTTAAACTTGTCCTTTTTATAAAATATGGCCGAAAACTCACCGGCAGTTTTGCCATCATCCCGGCCAATACCGGTATAGGTGTACTGGGGCATGGCCTGTTTTAAACCGTTAAGCTGGTGTACCAATCCCTCCTGGGTACCAAAAATATCCCAGTCATGAAACCGGATAAGCTGTGTTATAACCGGCAGGCGCTGTTTCCAGCCGTTGCCACGCAGCGAATAATCGTTTGTGGCATTATCATTGCGCAAATTATATGTAGCTATAGTAAGCTGATGCTGTCCATAACTAATTGAAACAGAAAGCATAGCCATAAACATTAAAGAAACCAGTTTTTTCATAAGTGAATATTGAGTTATAATTTTTTAATCTTAAGATTATTTCCAGAAAAAGTTAATAATTAATTAAAAATATTCTTAATTGGGGTGCGGATTAACCTGCATTTTAAACATTGTTTGCCATATGTATAAACAGCCATTTGCAAAAACACTTAAACCATTGGTGTGCCTTGCTTTGGTGCTGTTTTTATGTATCGATGTATTTGCACAAACGGCCGATATCAGCAAGCTGCGGCAGCAAATGGCCCAAACAAAAGATAGTATCACCTATCTTAATCTGTTTAACAAGCTGGGTTTTATGCTGCACATGAAAAGCGCCGACAGCTGCTTTTACTATGGCATAAAAGGCAATGCCATGGCAACCCGCCTTCATTATGAACCCGGCAAGGCCGATGCCCTGGCTAATATTGGTGCAGCTTTATCCCTTAAAGGTTTGTACAGCCAGGGGTTAACCTATTACAGCCAGGCCCTGGCAATTTATAAAAAGAATGGCAACCATGGCGAGGTGGCCTCCATGCTCATGAATTCGGCTATTACGTATAGCTTTACTGGCGATAGTATTAAATCATTACAGTTCACTAAAAAGGCACTTAATGAAATACTGAAAGCCCCTGCTGATAGTATGGCCAGCATGCTGTATGCTAACTATGCGGATATGAACCCCATACTCACTCCCGATTCCGGAGAGTTCTACCTTAAAAAAGCCACAAAAGTAGCCAATCATTTTAAAGATGACCGCACGCTCCTTGTTATCGATCAGCTTTACGCCGACAGGCTCATGCAGCAAAGCAAACATGAGCAGGCTTTGCCTTTTATAAAACATTCCCTGCAAATTGCCCGGAGCAAAAACTGGGAATACCATGAACTGGAAGCCTATAACGCTTACGCAGATTATTACCTCGCCAAAAAACAGGTTGACAGCGCTTTAGCACAATATAACATTATCTACAAAACAGCGCTGGCCAACGGCTTTGTATACTGGCAAACCGAAGTATTAAAACTAATGCTCCACTGCTACGAGCTTAAACACAACTTAACAGAACAGGCCCGTATTAATAAACTGCTGGTAAGCTCGCTTGAGCAAAGCAATGTCAACAGCAATGCTTTTTTGGGCGATTATATTGCTTACAACAATGCCCAGCAACAAGTCAAAAGTCTTGAGTTGCTCAATAAAGATAACAAGGTTAAAATTTGGCTGCTGGTTACGCTTAGCGTACTGGGCTTTGTTTTTATAGCTTTACTATGGCGCATGTATGGCAAAGTACGCAGGCATTCGCGGATGTTATCCATACTTAATGAAAAAATAGCCGGGCAAAATGAGGAACTAAAACTTACCGACGAGTTTAAAGGAAGGCTGATCTCTATGCTGGCCCATGATTTTCGGGCGCCGCTGGCCTCAACTATCTCCATGATCCGCCTGCTGCGTGAAGATGAGGGCGACTTTGAGAAAAAACAACTCCTTGACCTGTATGACCTGATAGAAACCGACATTCAGAATATCCTGCTCACCTTTGATAATATTTTACAGTGGATAAAAAAACAACTTTCGGGCTATGTGTTTAATGCGCAAACACTATCGGTAAATGAACTGATTGATGATGCAGCATCCATGTTCAAGCTCAGCATCGATGCAAAGAAAATCGTTTTCAGGAATGAAGTGCCCGATAACCTCAATTATTTTTCGGATAAGGAGATCATCCAGTTCATTAACCGCAACCTTATCCACAATGCTATCAAGTTTTCGCCTGCGGAGGGTGCTATTACAGTAAGCGCACAGGTTAGGGCCAATGAGCTTGTCATATCAGTAAAAGATGAAGGAAAAGGTATCAGTGAAAATATGCTGAAGCAATTGTTCTCCTTCAACAATAATCAAAAAACCGAATCGCTTGATAAAGGGGCCGGTATAGCCTTAACCATTTGCAGGGAGTTCATCACTAAAATAAACGGCCGGCTTTGGGCCGAGAGTACAGAAAAGAAAGGCACTACCTTTTATTATGCTTTGCCCTTGGAAGGATAGTTTTCTTATTCAGCAGGACTTCATTCAGAGAAGGATTTCTATTCCCTCCCCTGGGCTACTGTGTGTAGACATCTTTTGGGATCTTAACAATCAATAAAACAAATTGTCATTTCGACGAACCTGTTGGAGAATTGTGGGTTGGAGGTGAGGAGAAATCTTATACCTCCTGCTCTAAAACTTGCAAAAAGCTTTACAGGGCGTATAAGATTTCTCTTTCGCTCCCGCCGCTCAGCCTGCCCTGCTCTATCGAAATGACATTTTCTTTTACTTAAAGAAATGTGTACACACAGTAGCCCAGGGGAAGGAGTCGCACTTTCCTACCCAAACACCACCGTTTTGTTCTTATACACAAACACCCTGTCTTCAAAAACCAGTTTCAGGGCTTTGGCCAGTACGGCGGTTTCAACTTCCTGACCGGCTTTTACCATGTCTGTCCAGTTGTAGGAGTGGTTTACCGGGACAATCTGCTGGGCAATGATCGGGCCTTCGTCCAGTTCATTTGATACGTAATGCGCTGTAGCCCCTATCAATTTTACTCCCCGTTCAAATGCCTGCTTATAAGGGTTGGCACCTATGAACGCCGGTAAAAACGAGTGATGGATATTAATGATCTTCATCGGAAATTCGGCTACAAACTGTGGCGACAGGATCCGCATAAATTTAGCCAGTACTACATAATCGGGAGTGTACTGCTTAATGGTATCAATAACCTGCTGTTCAAATTCGGCCTTACTTGCCTGTTCGTGGCTGATATGATAAAAGGGGATATCAAAGCGCTCGCATATATTTTGCAGTTTGGCATGGTTGCCAATAACGCATTGCACACTTGCCCCAAGGGTATTAAAATGGTTCCGCACCAGGATATCGCTCAGGCAATGATACTCTTTGGTAACCAGCACAACTACTTTCTTTACAGGCTCAGGGTTTACTGAAATATAGGAGCCATCGGGCAATATTTTACGTAAGGAATCTTCAATACCTGCATCATCCCCGTCTTCAACCTCCAGGCGTGTAAAAAAAACGTTTTCGTTATGATCAACATGCTCACGCATGGAAACTATGTTAAGCAGGTGTTTGGCTAATGTTGCAGATATGGCCGCCACAAGGCCCACTTTGTCTTTACACTGTATTACAATTATCATGCTTTAATGATACAAAGAATTTTACTGAATATACAACAGGCATTCCCTTTAAATTATTTGTAATTTATTGTAGCAAAGCCACGTGCTGCACCGTAAGGTATTTTATAACCCAACAATTATGAAAAATTTCCTGTTAGTAGCTTCAGCAATTTTATTATGTAGTATCACCGCCTGCAATAAAGGCAACCTGCCTGGCCCGGGCAGCAACAGTATAATTGGCAAATGGCGCTGGGTAAAATCAGTTGGAGGCATTGGCGGCTTTACCGTTACCCCCCAAAGCAGCGGCCGTACCTTTCGCAATGAATTTAATGCCGATAGCAGTTTCAAAAGGTTCCAAAACGATACACTGTTAATCAGCGGCAATTTCCGTACTATCAAAGATTATAAATACAGTCCGACCCAAACAGTAGATATATTATCGATATCCGGGCCCGCCCTGGATACCCGCCCTGTATCATACCTCATACGGCACGATTCCTTATACCTCAACGACATTTATATTGCCGATGGGTATAACGAAGTGTATGTGCGGATGAAATAAACAGCCGTTACTCACCCCGGCATAGACGTTGCCACTCCGTCTCCTTTCACCATGTGTTGTAAAAGGAGGCTTTTTGTCATCCTGAGTGAAATGAAGGATCTTCTTCAATATGCATATTCGCTATACAGGGCGAAGAAGATGCTTCGTTCCTCAGCATGACAAAGGGGGCAAATATCATTTTTCTCCTTCAAAGTCCCTGGGTCATACCTACTCAGCATGACAAAAGTTTTTTTAACACGTCATGCTCATATCTTTATACTAATTAAAGCATGTCAATGTTAGAGCACGACATACCTTTTACATTTAATTAGCACTATGCCCCACCTTCATCATATCCCGTACCGCCCGCGCTAATGAGATCTTCTCATCACTATCCAATTCCTTTTTCTTTTCGCCGTCGTTAAACTGGTAGGTAATGCGGCCATTGTAATCGCTTTCGGCATTCATTTCAAAGTCGTTGTTTTTGTATTTCACTTTACCATTGGGCGAGATCCTGCTGATGCCTGAGCTATCGGCAGTAAAATACACATGGCCCCAGTATTCAATCCTTCTTTCTTTGCCATTGCCGTTCTCAACAATAACGGTATGCCTTCCGCCTATGTGGCAGGCATCTAACAGGGCTATCAAACCAATGACAACCAATACGTAACCTAATTTTTTCATGTTGTTATTTTAATGATGATTTATTTTAATTGATGTTGTTCTTTATTATCAAGGAGTTTTATAAAACAGCTGCCCAGCGACACAAACCAAACCGACCAGCCCAAATGAGCAAACCTTTGAATAAGCCCGGTATAATTGTTTTGAATAGTGGCCGAAGGAATGAAACGCAGGAAGATGAGCAGCATAATACCCAGGCTTAACAATGATAGTTTTCTGATCTGCTTAAAATCATCCCCCCGCCATAAAATAACGGACAGCAGTGCACCTACATAAAGCAGCAGAAACACCGGCCCTGATGCCGGATGCAAAGGATTGCCCGAATGAAATATAGCCGCCCAGCCAAACATGATGGGAAAGCCTATCACCCCAAACACAGGCAGGATATTGAGCTGCAGCTGGCTGCATGCAATAAACAGGCCTGCCATAAAAAACACACTGAGCACCGTATTGAGCAGAGTAAATGTTTCCATCAAGGTTTCGGATTTTGTGCCGATAGCGCCCAGCTCACTTATAGTGTTGCTGAAGTGATTGTAATTGCCGTGCACAAAGCCACAAACAATAGTTGAAAGCCAGAATATAATGGGAATGATGATGCCGGTATACAGGAGTGGTTTAGTATCCATTTTTAATAATGTATAAATTGTTTTTCTTTCAATTAAAACAAAGTTAACATTAAACAAGGTACTATACAATACATAGTACTATATTTTTTATTTTATTTTTTTAAAGCAGAACTCCTGAAAAGCGCAAACCGGCTAAGTCGATTGTGCATTATGTTAAACTTTTAAAAAAACGTCATGTACCTACATACATACAAACAAAAAAATTCATAAATTTGAACAAACCTTTTAACGGTTAACCCAATTTTTCTATATGGATTTTTTAAAAACGATATACGATCATATTACAGGATTTTTCGGCCTCGGCGGACTATATGACATCATTAAATCGGGCGACTATGGCAAACTGCTTACTTACGATGGTATCACAGCTTTATTAGGCCCTATGCTCCCTGTACTGCTCGTGTTTGAGATTATCAGGGGTGCCTTTTATAAAAGATTTAAGGTGATCCATTATAAGATCTCCTTTTGGACATATGTGCTAAATGCTTACATAGGCAGTGTGCTTTCCATAGCTATGGTGGCATTTTGCATCGGCTTCTTTTCGCGCTTTGCCATTTTTAAAACAAGCTTTACCTGGTACTGGTTTATTTACGGCTATATTGTATGGGAGTTTGCGCACTTTTGGTATCATTACCTTGCACACAAGGTGAGGATCCTGTGGTGCCTGCACTCAACCCACCATGCGCCCGAAAGCATGAACCTTTCGGTTACTTTTGCCCATTTCTTCCTCGAAGGGCCCTATGCCGACCTGATCCGTACCAGCATTTGTATTTTATTAGGTGTTAACCCGCCAATGCTGTTTGTGATCATGTTTATTGATGGCTTTTGGGGATCGATGATCCATATTGGTGAAAACCTTGTAGAAGACGGGCGCCTTGGCTTCCTGAACAAAATTGTACTTACACCCTCACATCACCGGGTGCATCACGCGCGTAACCCATTATATATGGATACCAATTTTTGCAACCTCCTGCCAATATGGGATAAAGTTTTCGGTACTTACCAAAATGAAGACCGTAAGATCCCCATTGAATATGGCATCAGCAGGCCTATGGTTAAAAACAGCTTTTTAGATGCTTATTTTGGCGAGATCATAGCGCTGGCCAAAGATGTATACAAAGCGCCAGGCATTAAAAACAAGTTCCTATATATGGTAATGCCGCCCGGCTGGAGCCATACCGGTGATCATAAAATGACAACAGTAGTTAAAAAGGCCTATTTTGAATCGCTTGGAGAAGAGCGGGTTCAACAGGAAAAGAAGAATGTGAAACAGGGTGAAAAGGAAGAGGTGGTTTAAAACTGATACTTTTCCTAACCCGTCATTGCGAGGTACGAAGCAATCCCCAAGAAGCAGAGAGGCTATGCAAGTCACCCTTTATAGTTCGCGATTGCTTCGTACCTCGCAATGACGTGGTGTAGAGTTTAATTCTCCAGCACAGCCCTCCTGCAATATTTGCTCCTATAATCCTGCGGGGTTAACCCGGTTATCCGTTTAAAGATCTTTCTGAAGGTCTTCAGGTCATTATAACCAACCTTATACATCAGCTCGCTGATATTGGAATTGGTTTTCTCCAGTCCCTTTTTTACCGATTCTATCTTTACCTTTTGCAGGTATTCCATCGGGGTATTTTGCGTAGCGCTTTTAAACCGGCGAATAAAATTCCGCTTGCTCATATTGGTTTGCCCCGCAATCTCCTCTACCGAAATAGCCAGGTGGTAATTGTTTTCGATAAACAATTGCGAGCGCATAATTTCCTGGTCTTCATGCTGGTGCTGTCCTTCAAATACTTTAAAATGTGCCTGGCTGGTACGGTCAATATCCAGCGAAAACATTTTGCTGGCCCAAATTCCCGTATCCCTGCCGCAATATTTTTCAATCAGGTACAGGATCAGGTTCATGCTTGAAAAAGCCCCGCCGCTGGTATAGGTGCCGTCTTTATCGGTGGTTACCATATCGGGTAAAATATCAACCTTCGGGTAGCGGCGCTTCATATCATCAACAGCAACCCAGTGCGTGGTACAGGGCTTACCGTCAAGCACCCCTGCTTCGGCCAAAAAATAGCTGCCAAAACACAGACTGGCTACTTCGGCACCTTTATCATACATGTTCCTTATAAAGTCTATCAGATTTTTGTTTTTACGCATTACCAGGTCGGGCGGGCCGTAAAAAGCCGGGGCAATTACGAGGTCGATATCTTTGATCTCATCAATGGTTTTAAAACCGGTGAACTGGGCAGGGAAATAAAGCAGGTTATTATTTATTTTTTCGCCTACAAGCATTACGCTAAAGGCTTCGGTTTTACCGCTCTCTACCAAAAAACGGTTAGTATGCCTCACCATATCCAACACACCCGATATGGTTGAAAGATTAATGTCTTCGTGAATAAGCAGCGCTATTTCTTTCATTTGTTATAATTCAGGTTATTACAAATATATAAAAGCACCCGACACAACAAGTCCAAAAAATGCCAATAGGTGATAAATACCTATTATTTAACTAATTTAAAATTAGGCGTTTAAACATTAACTCAGGATTTCAGCTATCTCTTCAAAGCCTTTTTCGCGGGCCAGATCGGCAGGGAGTTTGCCGCCTTCCATCCGGGTAAAAACCTCTGCACCGCTTTCCAGCAGCAGGATGATCAGCTCCAGGTTACCATTTTGCGCAGCCGAATGCAGCGGTGTGGCACCTGCCTGCTGTACCACATTCACTTTAGCGCCGTTTTCAATCAGCATCCGGGCTATATCAGTGTAATTACCGGCTGTTGCCGAATGAATGGGGAACACATTGAAACCATTGTTTGATTGCAGGTTAACACTTGCACCTTTCAGCACCAGGTACCGGGCCACAGCAAACTGCCCAAAATAACAGGCCAGTCCAAGAGCCGTAAAGCCATCATCGGCATAATCATCAAGTGTGTTTGGGTTAGTAGCCACCAGGTGGGCAACCGTATCAAACTTACCGGCAGCTGCAGCTTCAAATAAACTGATATCGCTTACATAACTTAACAGTAAATTGGTAACCTCGGGCTTTTTATAATAGCACGAAAGCATAAGCGGCGATACGTTAAGGCTTGTTTTCTTTAAAGCCAGCACCCGGTCGCGGCCAAGCAGGGTGTTGATACTATCTAAATCGGCAGATGCAATGTATTCTTCCAGTCTTTCTATGCTCATTACCTGGTTAAGTAAAGCGTTTACGATTACGCGGCTATTGTAAGTATTTTGTTAAACTTACGTTTTTTATTGCGGGTAAATGTTGTTTTTCAATTATACTAAAAAATTAAAAATATTACCAATAAGTTATATAATCTGTTAACTTTATATTCATTCGGCCTGTAATTTTTGGCAGGCTAATGAATCTTATATAAAATATTTAACCGGTGCAGCTGCAAAGTTTACATGGGTGAAATTTTACGTAAGTTTGCACATAAACGATTGTTACATCAGGATGCCGGCAAAAGGAAACCAGTTTAGATCAAATAATTTCAAGGGAGAAAATCAGCCACGCCAAAGCGGCAAGGCCGAAAAGGAGCAAGTGACAGGCAGGAAATTACCTAAACTGCCCAGCTTTGACTTTGATTATGAAAATAGCAAAGCTGTTAAAATAGCAGGTTTGTTTTCACTGCTATTATCCATTTTTTTCCTCATTGCTTTTACATCGTACCTGTTTACCTGGCAGGAAGATCAAAGCTATATTTCCAAAACAAACGGTGGCTGGCATAACCTTTCAACCGGTACCACTATTCATGAAATCGCCGATCTGAATGATCCGGGCATGAGGGCGCAAAACTGGCTGGGCAAGTTTGGCGCACTATTATCAAACCAGTTTATTTATGAGTGGTTTGGCGTGGCTTCGTTCCTGTTCATTTTTATATTTTTTGTTGTGGGATACCGCCTGCTTTTTAAAGCCAGGTTATTCTCTATCCGTAAAACACTGGCTTATTCGCTGTTCAGCATTGTTTTTATTTCTGTGGCGATAGCTTATTTCCACTCATTTATAATTGATTATCCGCACTACTTTGAAGGTGGTTTTGGTTTTTGGAGCAACCGCCTGCTTGCAGCGCAGATAGGCGAAGCCGGTACCGGCGGCTTGCTGGTGTTTTTAGCGCTTACCGTACTGGTGATAGCCTATAACATCGACTTTAAAATACCACAGCGCAAAAACCGCCCGGTTGCAGCAATGATGGTTGATGAAGTAGCACCCGAACCTGTTGAACTGATTGATGAAGAGCCTTCAACACCGCTTGAATGGCCACGGGGAAATAATAAGATCCGCGAGACCCATGTAAGCAGCATCATGCCCGAACCAATGGTGCAGGAACCGCTTATGCCACCGCTAAGGCAAACACCTATGGAGCAGGTACCCGAATTTCATGAGCCGGTAGTATTGAGGCCGACAAATACCATTAAACACGAGCCCGAAGAGGAAGAAGAAATCCCACTTACCATTGATACCAACAGGCCACTGCCCGAGTTAAGCGTTGAAAAAACCGATAACGAAAAAGCAAACGACCTGGTAAGCCAGTTCGGGATTTATGACCACAAGCTTGACCTTGCTACATATAAGTTCCCGCACCTGGATTTATTAGAGAACCACGGTTCAAACAAGATCTCGGTTAATGCCGAAGAGCTGGAAGCCAACAAGAACAAAATTGTTGAAACGCTGAACCACTATAACATTGAGATTGATAAGATCAAAGCTACTATCGGCCCAACAGTCACCCTGTATGAAATTATCCCTGCGCCGGGTGTGCGGATCAGCAAGATCAAAAACCTGGAGGACGATATCGCGTTAAGCTTAGCCGCTTTGGGCATCCGCATCATTGCCCCGATGCCGGGTAAGGGAACTATCGGTATTGAGGTGCCTAATCAAAACCCCGAAATGGTTTCGATGCGCTCTATCCTGTCAACCGAAAAATTTCAGAACACCACGATGGATCTGCCTATCGCATTAGGTAAAACCATATCGAACGAGGTATTTATTGCCGATTTGGCCAAAATGCCCCACTTGCTGGTTGCAGGTGCTACCGGCCAGGGTAAATCAGTTGGTATTAACGCCATCCTGGTATCGCTACTGTATAAAAAACACCCTGCCGAACTCAAGTTTGTACTGGTTGACCCTAAAAAGGTAGAGCTTACGCTGTTCCGCAAGATAGAAAGGCACTTTTTGGCTAAACTGCCTGATGACGGCGACGCCATCATCACCGATACCAAAAAAGTGGTGAATACGCTCAATTCGCTTTGTATTGAGATGGATCAGCGTTATGACTTGCTTAAAGACGCGCAGGTACGTAACCTGAAAGAGTACAATGCCAAATTTGTAAACCGCAAAATCAGCGATCCGGAAAAACACCGTTACCTGCCCTTTATAGTACTGGTGATTGACGAGTTTGCCGATTTGATGATGACCGCGGGTAAAGAAGTGGAAATGCCTATTGCCCGTATTGCGCAGCTGGCCCGCGCGGTGGGCATCCATTTGGTTATTGCCACACAGCGCCCTTCTGTTAATATTATTACAGGTACCATTAAGGCCAACTTCCCTTCAAGGCTGGCATTCAGGGTGCTTTCTAAAATCGATTCACGTACCATTCTTGATGCCGGCGGTGCAGATCAGCTGATCGGTCGCGGGGATATGCTGTTCTCAACAGGCAGCGACCTCATCCGTTTGCAGTGTGCCTTTGTGGATACGCCTGAAGTTGAAGCTATCTCCGACTTTATCGGTAACCAGAAAGGCTATCCATCGGCCATGTACCTGCCTGAGTATGTTGGTGAAGGTGAAGCCAGCGGCGGTGCCAAAGAATATGATCCTGACGATCGCGACCCGATGTTTGAAGATGCTGCCCGTTTGATCGTGCTCCACCAGCAGGGCTCAACATCGCTTATACAGCGCAAAATGAAGCTGGGCTATAACCGCGCCGGCCGAATCATTGACCAACTGGAAGCTGCCGGAATTGTAGGCCCATTTGAGGGCAGCAAGGCCCGTGATGTGCTTTACCCGGACGAGTACAGTCTTGAGCGCTACCTCGAAACACTTCAAAAACCTATTAAAGATTAAACCAAGCCCAATTTAATTACTCTAAACCAATAACTATTAATGATAATAGTTGTTGTTGAATAAAACTGAATGAAAAAGATCATAGCATATACCATTTTAGCAATAAGTACATACAGCACTGCTTTTGCACAGAAAGACACGCAGGCAAAAGCAATTTTAAGCGAGGTAAGCCAAAAATACCGTTCATACGATGTTATTAAAACTGATTTTACCTTTAGCCTGAATAATCCGCAGGCCAACATCAAAGAAACACAAACCGGCACGCTGATCTCAAAGGCAAAAACCGGCAAATACAGGGTAACATTATACAGCTCGGCCACAAAACCCGAAGTTGACAAAGAGATCCTGAGCGATGGCAAAAGCCAGTGGACATACCTTAAAAAAGATAAGGAAGTACAGGTGAGCGATGCCGACAAAAGTGGTGACGGGTTAAGCAACCCGGCCCAGATTTTTACCATGTATGAAAAAGGTTTTAAATACCTGTACACCGGCGAACAAAAGATAGCAGGCAAAACTTACCAAACCATTGAGCTTACACCCGAAGATGATAAAAAAGCCATTTTTAAAGTGAAGCTAACTATCGATAAAGTAAAAAAACAGATTTACAGCGCTTTGCTATTTGATAAAAACGGCAACAGGTATACTTATACCGTGCGCACCTTTAACCCTAACATACCCGCTCCTGATGCTACTTTTGCCTGGGATGCCAAAGGCCATCCTGGCGTTGAGGTTGTGGATTTGAGGTAGGCTATTTTAGATGTGAGATTTGAGATATTTAAAGCGGGTGATTTTATCATCCGCTTTTTCTTTTGCCACCGCTCTACTATTTGCTACAGTTGTTATAGGTAAAAAGATGAAAACATTATAATTGATAAACTTGGGCACTTAATAAAACCATGTCATTGCGAGGAGCGAAACGGCCCTGCGTGGTAGGGCGACGTGGCAATCTCGTAGCTTTGCATTACCACAGCACATCCACCCTGTATAGCGACGAGATTGCCGTGCTATCGCTCGCAATGACATAGTTTTTCCTTTACTGGTTGAAGTTACGCCATAGCTAAATTCCGACCAGTTCCCGTGGTTTTACGCATTCAACTCAGCAATCTTCCCTAAAACAGCTTCTACCCTGTCCTCAACACTTGTATCTCCCTCAATAACAAGCAAAGGCGTTTTAAGGTTATTCATCCAATTTTTGTGCGAATGTAAGCTGCGGCTGTTGGTGATCAATTCATCATATCCACGTGCCCAATCTATAAACTCGTGGTAAAGTCGGTTGCGCTCCCTGTCTGTATGGATGATATCGCCATAACGTTCAAATTCTCTATCTCTCAATCGTTGCAACCTTATCTCCTGCGGAATATATAAAAACACCGACAGGTTAAACTGCCAGTTATTATTCCAATTGATGACGGAACCACCTAAGATCCAGTTTTCCACACCGGCCATCTCATTGTTGATCAAAGCATTTCTTTCATCAGGCAACCGCCGGTTAGTAAAAGGAGGATCGGAAGGAAACCAGAAATAATGATCACTGTCGAAATACGGGTAGTTAAGCTTTTCACTTAAAGCTTTGCCAAGCGTGGTTACGCCCGAGCCTGAAGCACCGAAGATGTTGATGTGCATAAAATTATTAAAATAGTTCTACAGGATTGATTGACAGGAATTCCTGCCAGCTCAAACCTTGTTTTCCGATCAGCAATATTTTATTAGGGTTAAACTGTTTTTGAAATTCTTTCATCCCCGTTGTTTCCTTATCGTTATTGCTTTTCACCTCAAGCGCAATAACTTTACCGCGGCGTTCCAGCACAAAGTCAACCTCGTCATTTCCGTTTCGCCAATAATATACCTTAAACCCTTCGGTTAGGGCAAAGTTAGTTAAATGAGCTCCAACCGCTGATTCAACAATACGTCCCCACTCAGCGGGATTAGCAACAATTTCATTAAACATCCCGTTGCTTTGAGCACTGATTAAAGCAGTATTATGCACCTGGAATTTAGGGCTTGATGAGCGCTTACGGATAATATCGGCAGCATATTTTTCAATCCCACCCAACAAACCTGCCGTATCCAGCAGCGTTAAATAATGAGATAAGGTTGTGGTATTTCCCGCGTCTAATAATTGTCCCTGAAGTTTTGTGTATGAAAGTATCTGCCCGGAATAAAGACAGCCTAATTCAAACAGCCTTTTCATTAATGCAGGTTTATCAACCCTGGTAAGCATCAAAATATCTTTAGAGATACTGGTTTCAATTAATGAGTTATTTACATAATTCTTCCAGCGCTCTTCATCCTCAATTAATGAGGCTGATCCCGGATAGCCGCCAAACCAGGCAAACTGGTCGGCGTTCCACCCAAAGGCATCATGCATTTCGGTAAACGACCAATGGCTGATATAGGTACTTTCAAAACGTCCGGCAAGCGATTCGGTAAGCCCCTGCTGTAATAACAATCGTGATGAGCCTAACAATATGACTTTAAGGTTTCTATCGTCGCGCGTATCCTTATCCCATAAACGCTTAACAATTTCGCTCCAGTTACTTATTTTTTGAATTTCATCTATAATCAACAAAAATTCCTTTGCATTTTGCTGATCCATTTTTACCCGCACACTTTCCCACAGTTGATCAACCCAAACCGAATTAGAGGCCGAGATAGCATCTGCAGACTCAAAAACATAAGGCATATCCGTTTTTTTTAATAACTGACCAACAAGTGTGGTTTTTCCTACCTGCCGCGGCCCCATTATTACCTGGATAAAGCGACGGGGCTCCTTAATCCTTTTTATAAATAACTGG
Organism: Mucilaginibacter angelicae; assembly: GCF_042434235.1. NCBI lineage: Bacteria > Pseudomonadati > Bacteroidota > Sphingobacteriia > Sphingobacteriales > Sphingobacteriaceae > Mucilaginibacter > Mucilaginibacter angelicae. The sequence continues at coordinate 147,109 of NZ_JBHLTS010000075.1, forward strand.
AGATAAGACCTTTCATACATAAAAGTAATTTTACTCAATACATTGAGTAAAATTACTCAATGTATTGAGTAAATCAAAGTAACATTTTTTATTACTCATTTCCCGCCTTTAGCCGCCGTTCCATCACCTCTTTCCAGGTGGTTAAAATAAATCCTTTTTGTTTGAGATAAGCTTTCAGCCGCGGATCGGTCATGGCCAGCAGGTCGCCTTTTCGCTTCTGGCCTTCGTTACAGATATTTTTAAACTGCGGCGATGGCTGTGTGCAATGCATCAGCACCATAGTTAACCCCGGCGAAAAACGCTCAAAGTTTTCGATATAGTGATCGGTGTACCATTTTTGCAACGCCTTGTCGGTTGCTTTGTCAATATCGGGCATTACCCAGTCGTAACTTGAATTATCAAGATCATCCAATACAGGCAGGCCGCCTTTCCAAGCTGTTTCACCCATTGCTCTTGCTTTATCCAATTCTGCAGGTTCGGGAATGGTCATACCCTCGGTGTATTTACCGTCTTTTTTAAGCTGGGCTATTGTGGCGTTTTTTGCTTCGGCCCGGTAAAAAAGGTCTTCGCCGCCGGGCAGCATTACCGGGATCTTTTTTTCGATCCCCAGGTTAATATATTTCTCCAAAAAAGCCGGTTTGGCAAACAGCGTTCCCATGTGCGAATCCAGGTGTGTCGGAACAAAGCCCATGCTTAAAGCGCGGTCAAGCTGGGCACGGATCTCTTTATCCACTTCATCGGCCGATGCTTTAAAGTACACGGCTATTACATTAGGCCACAAAGCGCCCTCCTTATCCACCAATCCCGGTACTGCGACTTTACCTGCAAGCGGCCCCCAACGGTAATTTTGCCATTCGGAAGTTAGGGTTAAATGCAAGCCTGCATCAATGCCCGGGTGCTTATCCATATAATGTTTAAAATCGGGCACCCAGGAGCAGGGCATCATGACACTGGTTGAAGTTGCTACTCCCTCACCAATGGCTTTCTCTACCCCTTCGTTTGATTCATGCGACATACCTGCATCATCAACATGCATAATAATCACGCGTGCACCTTTTGGCCAGCCAAGTTTTTCGGCGTAGGTTTTGGTTTGCTGGGCACAAACGGCAATGCTGAAAACAATACCGGCAGCAGTAAGTAGTAAGTTCTTCATCTGGATAATTTCAGGATATAAAAGGCAGTTAAAAATAGAAATTTAATTACCAAATGTGACATGCAAATGCCAATTTAAGCCCTGCAAATACACGCGTTTTTACTACTTTTGAAATTAATGCTTCCCGCAACTAACCATACACTCGAGAAACTGGAAATGCTGCTAAAAACGGCCGGTTACAAGGTGCGTTATGAAAAGGGCAACTTTAAAACCGGTGCCTGCCTGCTGCTTAGCAGTAAAATGATTGTAGTGAACCGTTTCTCCAACCTGGAAAGCAAGATCCTTGCTTTGGTAGAGCTATTGCGCGAACTTGAGGTAGATTATAAGCTGCTTGATGATAAACAGGTTGCATTTTTGCAGGAAATTAAACAAACAAAACTGCAGCTGTGACCATAACATTTTTAGGAACCGGAACGTCGCAGGGGGTACCTGTTATTGCGTGTAACTGTGAGGTATGCCTCTCAACAGATAAGCATGATAAGCGCCTGCGCAGCTCTATTTTAATTGAGGCCGAAGATAAGGTCATCGCCATTGATTCCGGGCCGGATTTCAGGTACCAGATGCTTCGTGCCAATGTACAACACCTTGATGCCATAGTGTTTACGCATGAGCATAAAGACCATGTTGCAGGTATGGATGATATCCGCGCGTTTAACTACAAGCAAAACGTGCCTATGGATATTTATGCGGATGAACGGGTACAAAAAGCCCTGGCACGCGAATTTCCATATATTTTTGATGGCACAGGCTATCCGGGCGTTCCGCAGGTAAATATGCATACCATTGCGGATGATCCCTTTATGATCGGTAATGTTAAGCTCATCCCTATCGAGGTATTTCATTACAGGCTGCCCATAAAAGGCTTCAGGGTTAAGGATTTTACCTACATCACCGATGCCAAAACAATTCCGGATGCCGAAAAGGAAAAGATTAAAGGCAGCAAAACGCTGGTGATCAATGCCCTGCAAAAGGAAACCCATATTTCCCATTTCACACTTGCCGAAGCCATAGCTTTTGCCAATGACATAGGTGCCGAAACCACCTACTTTACGCACATCAGCCACAGGCTGGGCAAACATGCCGATGTATCCAAAGAGTTGCCGGCCGGCATTGAACTGGCATATGATGGGCTAAAATTGACTTTTTAATATCGTCATAAATCATCACCTGTTATCCATTCGTCAGGATCTTTCTACAACTCAATAAAGCTCACCCTGTCAATAGTGCCTTTATATTGTTTTAAATGCCCCTTATCGCTTGCATCAACCACCCCCCTGATGGTTACTTTCCGTTTATTCATCAGGGTAAACTGCCCGTCGTTATAAGTAAACAAACCAATATGGGTACCCGGCAGGTAAAGCGGGCAATCCTGGCTAAAATCAACCCATATAGCATCATGCAATGCATGGCTTGAGAACAGGCTGTCATTGAAAAGCGCCGATTGCTCATTCCCTTCCTTGTACTTGCCGCTCACCTCCACATATTGCTTATCATATTTTTCAATATGATTGATGAGCTCGGTAAATGAAACCTTTTGATAGTCTTTAGAGATATTGCAATCGCTTTGAAAAATCTTTTTTTGTTTGGCGCATGCCCCAAGCAAAACTAACAGCGGTAAAATCCGGAGCAGGCTTTTAATATGGATAAATACCGCAGTCATATATGGAGTGATTAAGATACTGAAAATATTCGTCAATAAACCGGATAACAGATATTTTACAGCGCGATTGCAGAAAGCATGATTAATTGTAAAATTAAAATTGCAAACCTCATTTTACATTGCTAAAACGTTTAGGCAGCTTGTTTTTTAGTGTAATGCTGTTATTTTTGTACATCAACATTTAACCTGAATTAACCTCCCATGAAATTAAAACTGATAGGCACCTTACTCCTATTGTCGGCCCTTGGCGTGCAGGCCCAGCAAAAAGTTATCCCGCTTTACCCGGGCGCTGTTCCCGGGTCCGAAAACTGGACCTGGAACGAAGGTGAAAGCGAAAGCAATGCCTTTAACACTAAAGTAGTTTACAACGTTACACATCCATCATTAAGCGTTTTCCTTCCCGACTCAACAATTGCCACAGGCACGGCTGTGGTTATCTGCCCCGGCGGAGGCTTCCATACCCTGTCAATTAACAGCGAGGGTTATGACGTAGCCAAATGGCTTAATAAACAAGGCGTGGCCTGCTTTGTATTGAAATACAGGCTGGCCCACAGCTTAACTAACGATCCGGTAAAAGAACTGATGGCCAAAATGGCGCAGAAAGATTTCCCTAAACAGGTAGCGCCGATCATTCCGCTGGCTGTTGCCGATGCGCGTACGGCCATTGCCTATGTGCGTGAACATGCTGCCGAATATCGTGTTTCGCCGCAGCGTATCGGCATCATGGGCTTTTCGGCTGGTGGTACGCTGACCGCCGCAGCAGCTTTTAATTACACCGCCGCTAACAAACCCGATTTTGACGTGCCTATCTATGCTTATGTACCGCCCGAACTGCTTTCAAAAATTCCTGATGATGCGCCGCCAATGTTCATAGCCGCTGCAACTGATGATCAGCTTGGCCTTGCGCCGCACAGTGTTGAACTTTACAATAAATGGCTGGCATCAAAACACAGCGCCGAACTACATATGTACGCTAAAGGCGGCCATGGTTTTGGCATGCGCAAACAAGACCTGCCTACCGATACCTGGATAGATCGTTTTAACGACTGGCTGGAACTAAAAGGCTTTCTGAAACCTGCAGACCCCAAAGTAAAATCAGTTAAAGAAAGGGCACAACAATGGGAAGCTTATCAGAAGCGTTGGGAAGATGCGTTCCATAAAGACTGGGCAAATATGACCCGCTTCCAGGCCGATAATGAAAAAATAAAGGCATTGGCCCCAAACCCTAAAAGCGTGGTTTACATGGGCGACTCCATTACCGATTTCTGGCTCAATAAAGACTCATCTTTCTGGAATGGTAAGCCATATTATGATCGTGGCATCAGCGGCCAAACCACAACCCAAATGCTGGTACGCTTTCGTGAAGATGTGATCAATCTGAAACCCGGCGCTGTAGTGATCCTGGCCGGCGTTAATGACATTGCCCAAAACAATGGCCCGATAGCTATAGAAGATATCTTTGGCAATATCCAATCAATGGCGTTGCTGGCTAAAGCGGCCAATATTAAAGTGGTATTGTGTTCGGTACTGCCTGCTTATGCTTTCCCCTGGCGCCCCGGCATGGAGCCTGCCCAAAAGGTGATCCAGCTTAATGCCATGATCAAAACCTTTGCCGATGCCAACAAAATGGTTTATGTAGATTACCACACCGCCATGGCCGATGAGCGCAAAGGCCTGCCGAAAAACCTTGCCGCGGATGGAGTGCATCCCACTATTGAGGGCTACAGGGTAATGGAGCCTTTGGTTGAAAAGGGGATTGCGGAGGCTTTGAAAAGGAAGTAAAATAAAAAATATGTCATTGCGAGCGAAGCGTGGCAATCTCGTAACTATACAGGTCGGACATGCATTAGCTACGAGATTGCCACGTCGCCCAGATGCTTTTGCCCATACCGCTCCTCGCAATGACATGGGCTATTGGATATTCAAACTGGCCGTTGTTGGTGTTGTCACCAACAACTTTACACCATCCAATTGGTGGCCTATCCGGTGGTTGTTGGTAACAACACCAACAACGGCGTAAAAAACTACCGTCATTGCGAGGTACGAAGCAATCCCCGACTTGCAAAGCGGCTATGCAAATCCCTCTGTACAGTTTGGGATTGCTTCGTACCTCGCAATGACGTTTTTTTTAAATGGCCTTACTTACCCACCCCTCTCAACACATTCCTGATAAAAATGCCTGCGGGGGTTAGGTTAGCTTCTGTCCAGCCGCCGTATGTGGGGGCGTTGCTTTGCAGCAGGGCAGTGGTTTCGTGTTTATCGGTTACGTTCCAGTTAGTCCAGCTGAGTTTGTTGTCTTCCATCCATTTGAGCCAGGTTTGGGTCTTTTGCAGGTTAAATTCACCATCGCCACTGGCTTCACCTACCCCCCATTCGGTAATGATGAGCGGTAATTTTAGTGCGATGGCCCTATCAGCTTTTGCACGTAGTGCCTCCTGGTGATATGGGTCGCTGGCGTAAAAATGGAAGGAATAGACAATGTTGCTGTAATCCTTTATCGGGTCGGCAGCGGCTATGTCAACATCCTGGTCCCAATGAGGACTGCCGACTACAATGATATTATCCTTATCATATTTGCGGATCACAGGGATGATCTGCAAAGCATAATCTTTAACTGTTTTCCAATCGGTTTTTTCTGGTTCGTTCCAGATCTCGTAGATCACGTTAGGCACACCTGCATACTTCTTAGCCATCTGCCTGAAAAAATCTTTCGATTGGCTAACGTGCTGATTTGAGTTATGGTCATGCCAGTCAATCAGTACATAAATTCCGCTCCTTATAGCCTGGTCAACCACAGCAACAATCAGGTCTTTTTGTTCTTCGGGCTGTTGCAGATAACCGCCATCGGGCTGTACCCCCATAGAAGCCCGGATGATTGATGCTTTAAAATCATCAGCCAGCCAGCTCACTACCCCGGGATTATAATACTTACGCCCCTGCCAAAGCGACCATGATAGGCTGATCCCCCTCAACTGCGGGGCAACACCATGCTCATTCAACAATTTACCATCCTCAACCCTTAACTTACCATTTTGAGCAACAGGTGTTTGAGCTGATAAGGGACCGCTAAAAGCCACTGATAATAAAAGCGCTATAAAGATTTTCATCCGCATTTAAATTAAAAGGAAAGTAATTTATAGCTACGCTGCTGCTTTTATATCAACATGTAAAAATTTGATTAGATAATGGTAAAAACGGCCAAAGTTTACCGGCTGTTATCATTCAGGTAACGCGGTTTATCTACATTCGCGCATCATTGTTTCATCATGAAAAAGTACAGTCTTTTTTTAATCTGCCTTTTACTGGCAGCCTCTTCCTTTGCACAGGACACTACGCAAAAAATAATCCCTAATCGTACTAACAGCATAGCCCAGCAAAAAAAGCCATATGTTATATTAATTTCTGCCGATGGTTTTAGGTATGATTATGCTAAAAAATATAATGCACAAAATTTATTGGGTTTAAGCGCGAAAGGTGTACAGGCCGAATCCATGATCCCCTCATACCCTTCGGTAACTTTCCCTAACCATTACGCCTTGGTAAGCGGGCTGTACCCCTCACATTCCGGCCTGGTAAATAACTCCTTTTATGACCGCGAGCGTCACGATAGCTATTCCATGAGCAATAAACTGAAAGTGAGCGATAGCAGCTGGTACTTTGGCTCGCCGCTTTGGGTATTGGCCGAGCAGCAAAAAATGCTTTCGGCAAGCTTTTACTGGGTAGCATCGGAAGCAGCCATACAAGGCATTAACCCAACTTACTATTATGTTTATAACGAAAAAATAGATATTCATAACCGCATTGGTGCTGTGGTAAACTGGCTGAAACTCCCTGAAGATAAACGCCCGCACCTTATCACTTTTTACTTTCCGCAGGTTGACCATGCCGGGCATACATTTGGCCCTGATGCACCCGAAACAGAACGGGAGGTGCACTTTGTTGATTCGGCAGTTAATGAGCTTAACAAAGCTGTAAAAACCACCGGGCTTGATGTTAATTTCATTTTTGTATCAGACCACGGCATGACCAAAGTTAACCGTGATCATCCAATAGGCATTCCTGCAGCTATTGATACCGCTAAATTCAAAATCTCAGGCGATGGTTTATTGGTTGAGCTTTATGCCAAAGATAACACAGCTATCCAATCGACTTATGATAAGCTTAAAACCGAAGCTAAGGACTATGACGTGTACCTGAAAACCAATGTACCCGCCAACCTGCACTACAGCCAAACCGACGATTGGCATAACCGCATAGGTGATATTTTGCTGATCCCACATTACCCTTTGATTTTTAATTTATGGAACAGCAAAAAGATAAATATAGGCTGGCATGGTTACGATCCTTACGCTGTAAAAGACATGCACGCCACCTTCCTGGCTTGGGGACCGGCCTTTAAAACCGGTAAACAAATACCTTCTTTTAAAAATGTTGATGTTTTTAACTTAGTAAATCGCATATTGGGGCTTAAATACAAAGGCAAGGTTGATGGTACTGATCAGCTTGCCGATGACATTCTTACAAAAAAATAGAAAAGCTCCTATGAAAAAAGTATTCAGGCTCCTGCTCATCATATTATCGCCATTGGCATTGCATGCTCAAAATCCGGCAGCAGTAAAAAAACAAGCTACGCTAATGGCCCAAAGCATGACCAAAGGCGATTACAAGAACATTGTTAACTATACTTACCCCAAAGCGGTGCAAATGGCCGGGGGCAAAGAAAAAATGACTGCTATGATTGGTACTGCCATGCAGCAAATGAAAGCTGCAGGTATCAGCTTTGAAAGTGTTACAGTAGGTACTCCTGGCAAATTTTATAAAGCAGGAAAAGAAATTCACTGCCTGCTGCCCGAAACTATAGTTATGGCAAGCCCTAAAGGCCGTATGGCTATGCACAGCAACCTGCTGGCAGTTAGCGGCGATGGCGGCAAAAGCTGGTCGTTCCTGGATATGAACAATTCAACTGCCGATAAGGTAAAGCAATTGATTCCCAACTTTAACCCGGATTTAAAGATCCCACCAGCTACAACTGAGCCCTTACAATAAAAGCGAAGTTTGGCCAGCTGGCTTATCATCCCTTTGGATAAACTTAGGGCGCATTAATTGTGTGCCCAATGCGGTGTTTAGCTTTTCAACTACATAATCGGCCAGTTCGGGCGAGTAGCGTTCATCATGCTGGTGCATAAAAAACCATACCGATTTAAGCCCTTGTTCTTTCCAGTTTTTGATCCGCTCAACCCATTCGTCAACGCGGGCATAATCTGTAGGATGCAGACTATTGCCCACAAAGCGGATAAAAGCATGCGGCGTAGGTAAAGCCATATGCACAACATCACGTCGGCCGCTGGCATCGGTTATGATGGAGCCAATATTTAAATCGCGGAAAAGGTTAAATACCTGGTCGCGGTTTTCGGCAACAGCAAACCAGTCTTTATGGCGCAGCTCTACAAATACCGGGAGATCCTTTGGCAATTGTTCAAGATAGGCCTTAAGCTCCGGGAAGCTCTTGGGCGTGTAATTATCGCTCAGCTGCAAAAACAGCGGACCAAGCTTATCGCCAAAAGCTAATACCCCTTCGTAATAAGTAGTAGTGATATCCTCAGCATTTTTTAAGCGGCGAATGTGGCTGATGCTTTGAGAAAATTTAGGGCAAAATTTAAAACCGGGGTTACTATCTGCTTTGGCTTTCCATTTGGCAATGGTATCGGGGCCGTAAACGTTATAAAAAGTGGCATTAAGCTCAATGCAATCAAAGTGCTTAACGTATTCATCTAAAAAATTAGCGTCTTTGGTTTTTGGCGGATAGATTTTACCAACCCATTCCTTACGGCCCCATTTAGCGCAGCCAACATGTACCTGCAAAGGCACATCATTTTTTGCAGCGGCAAGCATATCAACAGTTATTTGCGGATCGGCCGGCAAGGTAAAATCAACCCCGGCTAATTCTTCGTCCGTTACTCTACCAAATTCCATTTTTGCTTTTTTTGTGCGAAAGATAGTGAATTGGTTGATTAGGTGAGTAGTTGATTGGGAGAATGGTTGGAAAGTGGTTGATTCGGTGAGTGGTTGATGAGGCTATCCGAGACTCACCCAAAAAAACAACCACTCACCGAATCAACCCAATCAACCACTCACTAACCTACAAAAACATCCCTCCCGAAGCTTCAATACGCTGAGCGTTGATCCAGCGGGCATCTTCAGTGCAAAGAAAAGCTACTATGCCGCCTATATCATCAGGCTGGCCTACCCTGCCCAGAGCGGTGGATTTCGACATCATTTCTTCCAAACCGGGATGCGAATCGAATGCTGCTTTAGTAAAATCTGTTTGGATAATACCCGGGGCCACTATGTTTGCAGCTATACCGCGACTACCCAATTCTTTTGCCAAATATTTGGTGAATACTTCAATAGCGCCTTTCATGGAGGCATAGGCCGCGTATCCCGGAGTTGAGAAACGGGCCAGCCCGGTTGAAAAATTAATGATGCGGCCACCATCGGCTATTACCGGTAAACTTTTCTGAGTTAAAAAGTAAACGCCTTTAAAGTGCACATTAAACAAGTTATCAAAATCCTCTTCGGTGGTTTGTGCAAATGGCGAGGCAGCATCAATCCCTGCGTTATTGATCAAAAAATCAAAGGTTTCGCGGCCCCATTTTTCGTTAAGCGTTGCTTTTAGCTTTGTGATAAAAGCATCAAAGGTGGATACAATACCGGTATCCAGTTGCAAAGCAGCAGCCTTTTGCCCTATCGATTCAATTTCTGCAACTACAGCCTCGGCTTCTTCTTTTTTACTGCGATAAGTAACAATAACGTCAATCCCCTTTTTAGCCAGGTGCTGGGCGGCATTTTTGCCTAACCCACGGCTGCCGCCGGTTATCAGTGCTATTTTATTTGTTCCCATTGTGTTTGTTTTTAATGTTTTAACAATACAAAGGTGCAATAGTTCGGCGCTAAAATTATGGTGACTACTTCAGATTAAATGGTGATCGTTTCAGTTTTTTCGAGGGTGATCTGCGCGTAGAAAACGGTGATCTGAAAAAAAATAAAAATATTCTACTTAAACTATAGGAATTATATATTTTGTTTTTATATTTGCAGTGTCAACAACGACAATACGTTCTTTTATTTTAACTTATCAAGAAAGACTGAGGGAAAGGCCCAAAGACGTCTTAGCAACCTGTACATCCGCATAATGTAAAAGGTGCTAATTCCTGCTCCTGTGCAAAACGGGAGAGAGATAATTATATCTACACCCCACAACCGATCTGATTAAGTGATTTTTTATAGTTTTCAAGTCGCGTGACCGAGAGGATAGGTGGGGGTCCGCAATACCCTAAACGGCAGTTCGAATCTGCCCGCGACATCAAATTTTTCCTGTTCATTCTCTTTCCAGTATTTTCATGAGCTTGCTTATTTTAGCTTATCTTTTAATATTAAAAGATAATTGTCCTGCATTTAGGCTTGCTTTTTACGTACGTTTTTATAATAACTAATTCTCCCTTTTGTACTGTCTGCATTAAACGATGCATCATTTATTAATTCTTTAAAGAAATCGGGAACATCTAAAACATTGTTTTTGGTATCAACACCCGTTATCTCCAAATTACCGGCTCTGTACAATGTCTTTTTAATACTTATTTTAAAGCCATCATTAAGTATCACATTTATTAAGTCCAGGCATTTATCTCTAAAATCGAAAGGAGATGAAAACACAAGATCATCCACGAACCTGGTATATCGTATATTATGCTTTTTACAATAAGCAATTAGGCTTTTGTCATTGGGCAAGAAGATTAAATTAGCGATATGTGTGCTTGTAGGTGTGCCCTGTGGCAATACGTGTTTGTGTGTGGTTAAATGTGTTAAAATAGAGCAGCATTTGCTTGAAAAACCATAATCTAAAAACATCTTATATACTCTCTCGTAGCCGATGGATGGAAAGTATTTCTTCATATCGGTTTTAAATTTATGTTTCCGGCCTTTGTGCGCTTGTGCATTTGCTATGTTGCTATAACCTTTGACTCCACCTTTTATATTTTCTGGCAACGGTATTTTTGACAATATTCTACTTTTAATAATTTCCTGAATTTCATACAACCTTCCACAACTCGGGTTTAACTCTCTCATAATAGGCTTACCATCCACATCCTTTTTCACACGCCCCTTTTCTTTTTTAGGCTTATACATGGTATAGTAATACTTCTCCTTATTTTGAATGAGCTCATTGATTTCAGCTTCATTTGAAATCAAAACAGCCATAAGATGTTTAGTATTTTTGATTGCCAATGTTTTTATTTCATTCATCGGCAATCAAATCTTTTATCAGAGTTTTAACTGTAGGACTTATGATTTGAAACACCTCTCTCTTGGATTGAGGAATGTCTGCTTCATTTAAAGAAAGGAAAAATAGTATGGGTAATGCAATGTGAAGTTGGGCTGAAATTTCCTTTAATGTGGAAATATTCGGTTCTTTCTGATTATTTTCTATTTGCGACAAATAAGTTTGAGATATATTACAGAGTTCAGCAAGAGCATTTTGTCGAATACCTTTCTGTTTTCTAATATCTTTGATTGTGCTACCTAAATCCATAATATTAAAATAAATGTTGGAATGTCCATCAAAAAAATAAACCCTTTAGCTTGTCAAAATCATCGCTAAACAGAACCCGTAAAAGAATCTCAATAACACTTGCTACAATCCTATTTGAGGCAGGACTTCGTGGGTTATCGGCATCTCGGACGGTTTCGAGAAAAGCGATGCAATCTTTCAAGAGATCTACATCTTTGACAGAAAGCGAACTGCGGCTCTCTGAAACGATTGACTGAATACCATCAATCAACCGGATAATCGTTTGTGTATTAAACATATTTTTTAAATTTAGTTAGCTCGATATAAGCTTGCTCCATTCTAAATACTAAGAGTAACTAAATGCTTCGTCGCAGTTCGCAACATCCCAACATTATTTCTTGCTCCACAATACGAAAACGGCCACGGGGACGAAAACGAAATACGGACACGCATACGAAAAATGGATACGGGCGCGAAAACGAGTACGAACACGGAGTACGAGAACGAAACGGAATACGGTGTGGTGAGTAGGTTCGCGTTAGCATATAGCGTAAGGCAAAGCGCGTCACCGGAATAAAACCCAAACGGGTGAGTAAATACATTACTCTGAATTGTGTTTGCAGTTTAGTTACAGATTAATACACATTATCTCAAAGAACTAATTTAGCCTTACGACTAAACCTTAACAAAGGTACATTAATTTATTAAATCACAGTTAATAAAATCAATATATTTATCAACTTTTATTACAAAATATAAAAAAATAATTTCAAGAATGGATTTTTAACATACATCTATATTCCATATAATTTCATTTATATACCCTCCCGTTTAACCTGCAAAACGCACAAAAACAATTTTTTACCTTTAAAAAGTGTAAACTAAATATTTATATTTAGCATTGCTTAACCTGCATATTAAGCACCAGGACCAGTATAAATTATTGCAATTGCTTTTTTACTTATGAAGATCTTCAACATTGTATGGGTTGTACTTTTTATCATTTTTGCGGGTTTACAATATAACGATCCCGACCCTTACCTTTGGATGCCCATTTACCTGTATTGCGCCTGGTTTTGCTACCTGGCATCTAAAAAAGAGTTTTACCCAATTGGTTATGCTGCCGGCATTATCATTTTCACAGGTTATGCCCTTTACAAAGTATTTGACAACAATGGCCTTATCGACTGGTTTGAATATCACCATGCCGAAAGCCTTGTACAAACGATGAAAGCCGAAAAGCCCTGGGTTGAAGAAGTACGTGAATTTTTCGGTTTGCTGATTTGTATAGCGGTACTGGCGGCTAACTGGGTTTATGGCGTAAGGGAGAGTAAGAAGGTGCCGGTTAAAAAAGGGAAACGATGAGCCCCCTCTAAATCTCCCCCGATAGGGGAGACTTTTAAAGTCCCTCTCTCCAGGCTACTGTGTGTACACATCTTTTTAATTTATCATTAATAGAAAAAAAATGTCATTTCGACGAACCAAGGGTGGGGTTTGTGCATCGGAGGTGAGGAGAAATCTTCTACACCCTGCTTTTACAGGTATAAATTGTAAAGCCTTATGTAGAAGATTTTTCGCTATCGCTCAAGAGATAGTTTCTCTTTCGCTCCACCTCTCAACCCGCCCCCAGCTCTATCGAAATGACATTTTCTTTTTTTATAAGATTTGTGTACACACTGTAGCTCTCTCGGAGAGGAATTTAGGGTGAGGCCAACTACAAATACGATAACCCCTTAAATTCACCTTCGCTGTAGTAAAATGGCTCAAAGCCATCTTCGGCAAGTTCGCAGCTTACCTGCATATTGTTAAACATTACATCGCCAAAAATATTGGCTACGGCCGAATCGGAAGCATCCTGACCGGTGGCTATTTTCACCAGGCCGTTAAGCGGCACTAATCCGGTTGCATCAAACAACACCCATTTGCCATCTAAATAAGCTTCAAAGCAGGCATGAAAATCGGCAGGCTTAAGCAAATAGGCATAACCTGTAAAATACCGTGCTGGTATGGTTAAGGCACGGCAAAAAGCTATGCCCAGATGTGCAAAATCGCGGCAAACACCTGCCTGCTCGGTAACGGTATCAAACGCCGATGTTTGTGCATTGGTGGAGCCGGAAAGGTATTGCACTTTTCTATTGATCCAGTTGGTTAGCGTAAGCACTTTCTCAAACGGGTTTGAGATATACCCAAACATATTATCAGCCATGCGGTACAGTTTATCCGATTCGCAGTACCTGCTGGGGTTAAGGTATGGCAGCACCGAAGCAGGAAGCTCTGACACCTGGATCTCCTGCGTATTGCTAAAATCATTTATCTCATAACTGTTGTTAACTGTGGCCCTGTACGTTACCTTAATATTGGGGGTATCGGTATTTACGCCAAACTTCACCAGCCTGTTTTCGCCCTGTTGCGCGTGGAGCTCATCAGCCCGGATATAGGGATCAAGCAGCAGCTCTTCGGTAATGATACTTTGCTTAGCAGTACCTAAAGCATGGATATTTAGTATCAATGTGCCTTCCGAGCGTACACTATACTCTACCTGGGTAAACACATTGAACTTCATCTTTGATCAGCTTTCTGATTTTATTTCTTCTAATTTGTTAAATGTGGCATCTATCCAATCTTCTGAAATATGCTCAAGGGCAAGTTTCAGCTCCTCGGCCCATTGGGTTGAGATATGCTCCAGGTCCTGCTTGTTATAACGCTGTTCAACAATAGTAAAGCTATCCTTTTTATAAACAGCCACGTCTATCGGAAAATCCACATTGTTTGAGCTTACCCTTGTTGAATCAAACGAAAGAAAACCTGTTTTCAAAGCCAGCTTCAGGCTCGAATCTTCATTAAGGATGCGGTTAAGGATGGCCTTACCATGGCCCGAATTACCGATAACCACATATGGCGCCCCCTGCCCCAGCTCCACCCAGTTCCCTTCGGGGTATAGCAAAAAAAGCTTATGCTCATCATCATCGCGCAGTTGGCCGCCAATGATAGTGTTCAGGTCGAACCTTAAACCAGCTGCATCAAGCGATACTTTATCTTCCTGGGCAGCCCGTTTTACCTGTTCGCCAAAGGCATTCACAGCTTTATACATTTTATTAAACTCGGCCGTTTCCAATAATTCATTAAAATAGATCACCGCCTTATCACGCACCGAACGCAAGCCGCTGGTCATGATAAACAGCGAAAAATGATCTTTTTGTTCTATGGTGATCTTCTTTTTTACAGTGGTATCCGTCCCCGAAGTTATACGGGTATCAGCAATAGCCAATAATCCCTCTTTAACTTTAATTCCCAGGCAATAAGTCATTTGATTAGCGTAATGCGTTATAAATTTTGTACTTGCCAAAGTAATTAAATAATGCGAGATTTAGTACCAGATCAATCATAAACCATTTATTTGCCAATAACACCATTTGAAGCCCAACCACCTTCTAATTATTGCATAAAATGAATTTTAAAACAGCACTGCCCATCCTGCTATTATTGTTTACTGTAAATTTTGCCAGGGCGCAAAAACACAATCCGGTCCCCGTTATTTTTGATACAGATATTGCCGGCGACTATGACGACGTAGGCGCGATGGCCCTGCTCCATACCTTTGCAGATAAGGGCGAAGCTAAAATACTGGCAACCATATCATGCAATGCCTTTGAAACTACCGCACCAACCATCAGCGTGATCAATACCTATTTTGGCAGGCCCGGCATCCCGATAGGTATTGTAAAAAAGGATAAGCCCAATAAAGACTGCGCGCAAAAGTGGGCCCAGGCTATTATTGCCGGGTTTCCGCACAATATCAAATCAAACAGCCAGGCATTTGAGGCGGTGTCACTTTATCGCAAAGTGCTGGCAAGCCAGGCCGATGGCAGTGTAACTATTATTTCGGTTGGCTTTTTCACCAACCTGGCCGATCTGCTCCGTTCAGGGCCC
Source organism: Mucilaginibacter angelicae (assembly GCF_042434235.1). Classification (NCBI taxonomy): domain Bacteria; kingdom Pseudomonadati; phylum Bacteroidota; class Sphingobacteriia; order Sphingobacteriales; family Sphingobacteriaceae; genus Mucilaginibacter; species Mucilaginibacter angelicae. Next base: position 162,421 of record NZ_JBHLTS010000075.1, read on the forward strand.
GATAAATACAGCGCGTTAACCGGGGTGCAACTGGTAAAGAAGAAGGTAAAAAACCTGGTATCCATGGCAACCGGAATAGGTACTGATGGCAAAACCTTTAGCGAATACAATGTAAATGTGGATGCAGCCTCGGCGCAGGAAGTGTTTAAAAACTGGCCTACCCCTATTACCCTCAGCGGTTTTGAAATAGGCGAAAAAATCCTGACCGGTATCCGGCTGATCAAAAATTATTCGATACAAAACAGCCCGATAAAAGATGCTTTTCAGATTGCACTCGAAAAAGATAAAAACACCGTTGGCCGCAACAGCTGGGATGAAACGGCCGTGCTAACAGCCATCAGGGGGCCCAAACCATATTTCACCTATCGCAAACTCAATATGGAAATAAAGGATGATGGTACCGATGTAGTGATACCGGGCGAGCGGTTTTTATACCTCCAATTTGCTATGGAGCCGGAAGCTATTGCAAAAGATATTGAACAACTGATGATGCATCAGCCGGTAAAAAAAATGAAACGGTAATGACCACTAAAAATACCAAGTAGTTGGTATTGAATTTTCACCCAATTGATGCCACCTTAGTTTTAAATTATGAACAAACCAATTAAAATTCAGGTGTCTATTTTTTGCGAGCCCTGCATCATCTGTGGCAGCAGACCTGTTATTGCGCAGGCAAAAGGCAAATTTATAGTAAGGTGCGGTGCAAACCCCGATCATTATCAAACACCTCCGGGAATGGTTGACATAGCTAACTGGAACAAGCATAATCACCGGGATCCTGACATCAGTCCTACTACCCGACAGCTTAAGCAGGGCTGATTACTTAAAATACCGGGTTACTACATAACCGATAACTTCTTTTATATATGTTCCCCAGCCTGCCAAAGCACCTGCATTGGGAAGGAAGTCATCGAAAGATACTGAAAACCTCCGGCTGGAAAAATTGCAGGGATAAGCAACTACGTCAACCCCCTGTTTTTTAAATATCATCATGGAGCGGCGCATATGAAACGCCGAGGTAACCAGTAAATAAGGCCCTTTAAGCTTATGCTGCTGTAATAAATCCTTTGAAAAAGCGGCATTTTCAATAGTATTGCGCGATTTGGATTCGCTTAATACGCAACTATCCGGAACCTGCATTTCCCTGAGCTGTTCCCTTACCCAATCGGCCTCCCTAAACGCCGACGGCATCAAAAGCCCATTGCCTCCTGTTATCAAAAGATGGCTAACTTGCCCTGTTTTTTGTAACCGCACACCCTGGATAAACCTGTCGGCAGCTGAATTAAAAAAGCCGCCGCCCTCACCATCCTCCGAGCTAAAACCACCCAGCACTATGGCACAAGTATACTTTTTACCGGCAGGTACATCAGTCTCCCTGACATCCCAGCATCGGCTAAACAAGTTAATTAACAACGAATTAGAGAAAATATAAAGAACAATAATACCTGTAATCAAAAATTTTCGTTTACGTTTTACGTTCTTTGAAAAAAGGGCGATTAATAAAAACGCGAGCACCCATATAAGCAGGTTCATTAAAAACGAAAGCACTTTTGAAAATATAAAAAACATATTGTGTTTATAGTGTTTAAGTACCTCAAATATAGAAGCTTTTAGTAAGCAGCGTAACAAACTGGCATTATCATTGTCATAAATCAGAAAAGAAAATAAATTATGGGCTTTATCAAAACTCTTGCTATAGGTGCTGCAGTTGCTTACGGCATAAATTACGTAACCAAAAAAGGACCCGACGGTAAATCAATTATCGATAACCTGGTTGACAACGCCCCTGATTGGGCCGATCGCGCTAAGAAATACGGCGAACTTACTTTAGAACAAATTGCCGTTCGCACCCAAAATTTCAGGGATAACAGCAGGCGTTAATACACCTGCCTGATACTTTATGCATAACATATTATTTTTTGGCGATAGCCTTACGGCTGGCTATGGCCTTAAAGATGCCAAAACCGAATCATTACCTGCGCTGATCCAGCAAAGGATTGATACGGCAGGTTTGGCTTACCACGTGATTAATGGTGGCCTTAGCGGCGATACCACTTCCGGCGGACTTTACCGGCTCGATTACTGGATCAACCGCCCTATAGCTGTATTTGTGCTGGAATTGGGTATTAATGACATTATCAGGGGTATCCCTCCCCAAACTACTGCCAATAATTTACAAACTATAATTGACAGGGTTAAACAAAAACATCCCGGTGTTAAAATTGCCCTGATGGGCATGGAGATCCCCGCTTTTATTCCCGGCACATTTGCGGAACAGTTTAAAGCCATTTTTCGCAAACTTGCCGAAGTAAATAATATCGCCTTTGTACCTTTTTACTTACAGGGTGTTGCCGGCATAGCCCAGCTCAACCTGCCCGACAGGCTTCATCCCAATGCCGGGGGATATCAGGTTATAGCTGATCATGTTTGGCCTGTGATAAAGAACCTTATCATACAGCCCCTCTAAATCTCCCCTGAAGGGGAGACTTTAACTTGCTTGGTTTAAATAATCAGGTGCATCTTTCAATCCTAAGAATCAAGGTTTTTAATCAGCCATTGCTCCCGGTATTGCTTAGGCGTTACCCCTTCAAAACGTTTAAAAAACTTGGTAAAGTTGGATGGATCGAAGGTAAGCCTGCCTGCTATTTCGGCTACACTGGTATTGTTTTCCTGGAGCATGGCTTTGGCAATTTCCATGATCTTTTGTTCAAAAAAGAAACAAGGGTGCTGCCCTGTGGTAAGTTTAATGGTGTTGCTTAAATGTGTTGGGTGGATATGCATTTCACCGGCAAAGTCGCGGATCTCATACATATCCAATACGCGGTGTTGCAGCAAGTCATCAAGGTGCTTATCAATAGCCTTCAGATAGTCCGCAGTGATTTCATGCTGGCGGGCCAGGATCTTCTTCGGAACAGTGAGCGTTGCTTCCATAATTACAAAATTAAGCAAACAGATCGGGCTTAAACAGTGGTGTTACGCGCTTTTTAGATGCCTGCTCGTAAGCATATCCCAGTTTAATAATCTCACCCTCTTTATATGCTGTACTAAAAAACGATAAGCCAATAGGCAATCCATGCGCCAGCCCCATAGGCACAGTAATATGTGGGTACCCCGCCATAGCCGCCGGGCCCGAAAAACCGAAGCCATTATCATAGTCGCCGTTCACCAGGTCAATACATACTGCAGGGCCGTTGGTAGTGCCTATAATGGCATCAAGTTTATATTTGGCCAGCATATCATCAATAACTTTACGGGTACCTGTGCTTGTTTGCTTAACCGCGTCAAGATATTCCTTACTGTTTAAATCGCCTTTGGCCTGGGCCTGCTCCAGGATCTCCTGCTTAAAAAAAGGCATGGCTTTGGCCTCATTCTGTTTGTTAAAAGCAATAACATCAGTCAGCGCTTTTATTTTACTGTTGGCATTGCCCAGGTATTGATTAAGGCCGTCTTTAAACTCATAAAGCAGCACATTAAATTCATTGCTGTTAATCGTTTTCAGTTCCTTATACAACTCTATTTCCACTACCTCAGCACCCTTACTTTTCAGGGTTTTGATGGCCTCCTGCAATAATGCCACAACAGCCGGATTATCATTAAGCGCTGTTTTTTCAATACCAAGGCGCTTACCCTGCAATCCATTAACATCTAAAAATTTGGTATAATCGGCCTCAACTTTGCCTTTACTGCCAAGTGTTGCCAGGTCAAGCGTATCTATGCCGGTAAGGGTGCCAAGCAATATAGCGGCATCCTTAACCGTACGCGCCATAGGCCCGGCAGTATCCTGTGTTTTAGAAATAGGGATTATACCCGACCGGCTCCACAACCCTACTGTTGGTTTAATGCCTACCAGGCCGTTAACCGACGCCGGTGAAACTATAGAGCCATTGGTTTCGGTACCGATGCCTATAACGCAAAGATTAGCTGCCACGGCAGTTCCCGTACCTGCACTTGAGCCGCTGGGGTTCCTGTCTAAAATATAAGGGCATTTGGTTTGCCCTCCCCTGCTGCTCCATGCACTTGTTGAATGCGTAGAGCGGAAGTTTGCCCATTCGCTCAAATTGGTTTTGCCCAATATTACTGCCCCCGCTTCGCGAAGCTTATGCACAATAAAAGCGTCCTGCTTAGCAAAATTATCGGCTAATGCCAGTGAACCGGCCGTGGTGTGCATGTTATCGCCGGTGTTAATATTATCTTTGATCAGTACGGGTATCCCATGCAGCGGGCCGCGCACTTTACCCTTTTCACGTTCCCTGTCCATCGCATCGGCCATGTTCAACGCATCTTTATTAAGCTCGATAACTGAATTGAGCATAAGGCCCTTTTTATCTATCTGATCAATGCGCTTTAAGTACAGTTCGGTGATCAGCCTCGAGGTAAACTGTTTAGACTGCATTTTTTGCTGCAGATCGGTAATGGTTATCTCGCTCAGTTCAAAGATATCGTCCTTACTGTTATCGGCAGCAGCGGTTTCACCCGCTTTATTTTCAGCAGATGGCTGGTTGCAGGAAGCGGCCACTAATGTAGAGATCGTTAAGCCGGCCAATGAACCTGTTTTGAGGAAATTTCGTCTGTGCATAAATGTTTAAAATAAAAGGCATTACAAGTAACAAAATATTTAACTACTTTGAAAGTTGTGGAGGCATAGATAGTTAAATGTTACAATGCACGAACAGAATATATATCACGCAAAGGCGCTAAGACGCAAAGGGCTCAAGTTGTAATAGCTTTGCGTCTTAGCGCCTTTGCGAGCAATTCTTCTGCTTCAGACCTTATTTCGATATCATACCCGATATCACATTAATGCTTAAGGCAACAATAGCCGTGTTAAAGGCGAAAGAAATTAACCCATGCAACCAGGCCAGCCTGCGGATGGAACGGGAGGAGATCTCCACATCAGACACCTGGAAGGTCATACCCAAAACAAACGAAAAGTATACAAAATCGAGATAATCGGGTTCTTTTTCATCGCCCGGAAATTCGAGGCCGCCGAGGTGTTTTAATTTTTTATCATCATCAGGATCGGTAGCGTAATACATGTGGGCATAACGCAGCGTAAATATGGTATGCACCAGCCACCACGAAACAATAACCGAAGCCATGGCCAGTAAAACACGTGCTGTGACTATCGCATCCGATTGATTTTTTGTAGATATCAGCAGGAACACAATAGCCAGCAAACTCATCAGCGATGATACCAACACAAACAAAAATATCAGTGTACGACTGGAGTCTTCTATACTCGCTATCCTGCGGATCTCGGCCGGGTGAGCGGTAAGGATAATGATCCAGTCCATAATAATAATGCACAAACCAAATGCTATCCAGGTTACCAGCGCCACTACCGATGCCGAAAAATGTCCCCACGAAAAAAATAAGGTTATCGCTGCCGCCCCTAACGAGATCAGGAGGCGGTGATGGGCATCAAGACTAAAAAGGACTTTGATTTTTGTTTGTTTTTTTTGAGACATATCATTTAAGCTACACTGTAAATATGCTGATGATTAGTGTAGAATAGATGAAGATACTAAACTTAATCCTCTTCCTCAACAATCCAGGCCACACGGCCTACCTGCCCGTCGTCCAGTTGCACCTTGATACCCCGTGAATGATAAGCTGCACTGGTAAGCAGCCGTTTTACTATACCGCGGGTAAGGGTGCCGGTACGCTGATCTTTTTTTAATATGATGTCAACCTCAAGGCCGGGGTATATATCGCTTCTGTTTTGTCCGTTCATGACCGTTGATTTTTTTGATTACGTTGATTTCGCTGATTTTCCTTTTGGGATTTTGGTGATTGATTATTTAACAGAATTGAGAGTACGTTTTGTTTTGCTTCTTCATCAATTCCGGTAAATGGCTTTGTTGCAACCCATCGCTGTTTTATCCAATCGGGTAGTTGGTTTATTGACAAATCATCATCTATAATAACAAAATTTGTATCCTGCTGATCATTCGCCCAATCTCCTATCTCCGTTCCCCGGTCTTCCATTTCGGCAAGTGATTGTTTATCGTTTAACTTCGAAATGCTGCTTATAATTATTCCTCTCAATCGAAAAACTTGTATCCATTGCTCATTGGTAAAGCTGATCCGATGTGTAGTAGTTAAAACTACAGCTGCGTTTGTTTGCGCTAAGATCCCGGCGAGATTTGTTGCGGATTGTTTATTAAACCGCATAAATCCATCTGCTTCTGATTCAACTTTTCTCCATGACGGTTCAGTTACTAAAACGCCGTCGATATCGAGCAGGATGACCATTAAATTTGTTAGTTATTGATAAATATATCCTTTGCTGCAAAAGCGAAAGCAAATATCAATTTTTCGATAGATAATCAGTTATAAAAGTTTTAACACGTTCCTCATTGCCATCGTCAAAGCCATCAATTTTTTTTACAACTATGCTTTTGTTATTCACCAGGTATACTTTTGGTATAGCACCTAAATTGTATTGTGCCTGGGCTTTTGCAAATTGCTGTTGAGATATGATCAATTGCTGCCATGCCATATCTTCCTGTTTCATTGCCAGCAGCCAATCTTCCTTTTTTGCATCTACCGATACACTTACAAACCTTACATCATCTTTATTGAATTGCGCTGTTATTCTCTTTAATGAAGGGATTTCGCTCCGGCACGGGCCGCACCAGCTTGCCCAGAATATTACCATGTTCAGCTTTTTAGTACTATCAACCAGTTTAACTGGTTTTGTGTCTTTATCAACGAAAACGCTGTTAGCAAATTGATTTTTTGTTGCAGGCTGATCATCAATAAATTGCTTAAGCCGTCTGCCATAGTAGGATGATTTTGATTCATCGCTAAAGCCTGTATAAAAGTCTTTTAGTTGTTCATGGTTAAAGTAATATTTAAAATTACTAAAAGCATATACTACCCAATAGGCATCAGGTGATTGCTCAATTATTTTTTTGATGCGTGCAGCCTGCTCATTTCTCCTGATACTGTCCTTACTTATGCGGATAAAAGGCAAAGTGATATTCCTGAGATAAAACTCCGTCTGTGGGCCCCCTTTCAATGTAGCACCTGTATTTGTGGTAAGATCACCAGTTATAGTGGTTAATCCCGGCCCTGCAACAAAATCAGCGTAGCGGGAATGGTTCTTTGCGGGTTCATATGGATTAGCAACTGCTATCGGTTGCCTTATCCCTTTTTCATCCACATAACTTATAGAAACAAGATTGGCAAAAAAAGCAGTATCGGGCTGAAAACTAAATTCAAATTTGCCATCTGTAACTTTTGCCGAATCGGTGGACTTACCCATCTGCGGATAAACGGGTTTATAATAAACCCATTTGCTTTTCAGGCCTTTTATATCGCCCTTGATGATTACACGATTATCGCGTTTGCAGGAAAATAAGCTGATAAGCATCAGCAACACGAGGTAATAAGGTTTTTTCATTGGTTTAGTACCAGAAACTTAAAGGTTTCCTGATACTAAGATAACTATTCCACCAATCCTTTTATTGCCTGCTCCACCTTTCCGAAATCAAAATTACTGATCAGCTTATCGAACGCTGCTGTAATTTGCTCATTACCCAAATTACCAATGCTGCCCTCGTGGGTATGGTTCACCGTTTTATCGGGGTTAAAATCACCTGCTTCAATGGCTAAACCAACCTGTTTATAAGCATCGCGGAACGGGGTACCACTCAGTGTTAAACGGTTAACCTCTTCCACGCTAAACAGGTAAGCATATTTGGCATCATCCAAAATATCGGTTTTTACGGTGATGTTTTGCAGCATGAAGGTTGCCATTTGCAGGCAGTGCTTCAGATCAGCAAAAGCGGGGAACAGCAATTCTTTTAATAATTGAAGCTCACGGTGATAGCCCGATGGCAGGTTGGTAGTCATCATGGCCACATCCGTAGGCAGGGCCTGCAGGCGGTTACATTTGCCGCGCATAATTTCCCAAACATCGGGGTTCTTTTTATGCGGCATAATGCTGCTGCCGGTGGTCAATGCGTCGGGATAACTTACGAAAGCAAAGTTCTGGCTCAGGTATAATGCCTGATCCATAGCCATTTTGGCTAATGTGGCAGCAATTGATGAAATGGCCTGCGCAATAATGCGCTCGGTTTTGCCACGGCCCATCTGCGCGTAAACCACGTTATAATTAAGGGCGTCAAAGCCTAAAAGTTGTGTAGTTAAAGTACGGTTAAGCGGAAAAGATGAGCCGTAACCAGCTGCCGAACCCAATGGGTTTTTATTAGTGATTCGGTAAGCAGCTAAAACCAGTTCCAGGTCATCGGCCAAGCTTTCGGCATAAGCGCCAAACCACAGGCCAAATGACGATGGCATGGCTACCTGCAAATGGGTATAACCCGGCAGTAAAACATCCTTATGTTTTTCGCTCAGTTCAATTAACTGGCGAAACAGGGTTTCGGTGCTTTCAACAATTTCCTGCAACTGATGGCGGAAGAACAGTTTAAGGTCGACCAAAACCTGGTCGTTACGGGACCGGCCACTATGGATCTTTTTACCGGCATCGCCAACGCGCTGGGTAAGCAGCAATTCAACCTGCGAGTGCACATCTTCCACGTGCTCCTCAATAGTGAAACCCCCTTTGGCTATGTCGGCATAAATAGCTTTCAGCTCACGCTGAACAAGCTCCAGATCGGCATCGTCCATCAGCCCTACGCTTTGCAGCATGCGGGTATGGGCCAGTGATCCTAAAACATCAAACGCCGCCATTTGCTCATCAAATTCGCGGTCGCGTCCAACAGTAAAGTTTTCAACCAGTTCGTTAACGTTGGTAGTTTTTTGCCATAGCTTGCTCATGGTGCAAATGTATAAAATTGTGTATTTTATGTGCATTATTGAGTATTATTTAATATCGCCGCCGCTCGGCTCCTGCCGAGTGGCCATTATTTCCAGGCCTCTGGCCTATTCTCCACGTCGGCCGGAGGCCGTGGGATAGTTGCCACTCGGCAAGAGCCGAGCGGCGGCGTGCTATAATTATCCTAACAATCCTTAAATCCCAAGAATCATGGTTCAGACAAAAACAGGACAGTACAGGATGCAAATTCCAAACCATCCCTTTAACATTGTTGTATCGTGATAACATTTCATAGGCATTTGCCAATAACGTATAAACCGCTATCTTGACCACATGAAACACCTTTTTTGTAAGCCATTGCTTTGCATTGTCTTATTATGCTGCTTTTTTTCGGTAACACATGCCCAAACACCCAGGGCAGCAAACCTTAAATGTGAGTACCTTGTAAACCCCATAGGTATCGACAACGCTCATCCCCGCTTAACCTGGATGATGGATGATAAAGCGCAGGGAGCAGCCCAAAGCGCATATCAACTATTTGTCGGCACCGATTCTGCTGCCGTCGCTACTGGTAAAGGCGGCAACTGGACTACAGCTAAAATTGCTTCATCAAACAACCTTGCCATTTATAATGGCCAACAACTAAAACCTTTTACTAAATATTACTGGAAGGTTCAGCTTTGGGATCAGGCGGGTAAAAAACTTGCTCCGTCTACCATAAATAGCTTTGAAACCGGTATGATGGGCATGCAAAACTGGCAAGGTTCATGGATCAGCGACAATAAAGGTATCGCCGTAAACCCGGCGCCTTATTTCCGCAACACGTTTAACGTAAAAAAAACTATCCGTTCGGCAAGGGCTTATATCGCAGTAGCAGGTTTATATGAGCTTTATTTAAACGGTAAAAAGATCGGCAACCACAGGCTTGACCCGATGTATACCCGGTTCGACAGGCGCACGCTTTATGTTTCTTACGATGTTACCGCGCAGTTGCAAAGCGGCAAAAACGCGGTTGGTGTATTGTTAGGCAATGGCTGGTATAACCACCAAAGTACAGCAGTTTGGTTTTTTCACCAGGCGCCATGGCGCGGTCGCCCGGCGTTTTGCATGGATCTGCGTATTACTTATACCGATGGCTCAGTTGAAACTGTAAAATCAGGCACAGATTGGAAAACATCGCTCAGCCCTATCGTTTTCAACAGTATTTACACTGCCGAGCATTACGACGGTCGCCTGGAACAGGCAGGCTGGAACACCGCCAATTTTGATGACAGCAAATGGAAACCGGTTATTAACCGCTCGGCGCCTTCTATGAACATCGTATCGCAAAGCATGCAGCCTATCCGTGCGGTTGATACTATCAGCACCAAAAGCATTACTAAAATTGATAATGATGTTTGGGTGTTTGATATGGGCAGGAATATTTCGGGCGTAAGCGAGATCACGGTTAAAGGTGATTCGGGAACGGTGATCCGCCTGAAACATGCCGAAAGATTGAACAAGAACGGCCATGTCGATCAATCCAACATCGATCTGCATTACCGCCCTACCGATGATAAAGACCCTTTTCAAACCGATATCTTTATTTTAGGAGGCAAAGGCGAAGAAACATTTTCGCCGCGCTTTAATTACAAGGGTTTTCAATACATTGAGGTGAGCAGCAGCAAACCTATTCAGATAGGCAAGGAAAACATCAAGGCCTTTTTTATGCACAGCGATGTGGAACCTATAGGCACAGTTAATGCATCAAACCAAACTATTAACCAGATCTGGACGGCCACTAACAACAGCTACCTCAGCAACCTGTTCGGCTACCCTACAGATTGCCCGCAGCGCGAAAAGAACGGCTGGACAGGTGACGCGCACATTGCCAGCGAAACAGGTTTATATAACTTTGACGGCATTACTGTTTACGAAAAATGGCTGGCCGATCACCGTGACGAACAGCAGCCTAACGGTGTATTACCATCCATTATCCCGACCGGCGGCTGGGGTTACGAATGGGGTAACGGGCCCGACTGGACCAGCACCATCGCCATTATCCCTTACAATATTTATTTATTTTATGGCGATAGCAAATTATTGGCCGACAGCTACACTGCCATTGAAAAATACGTAAACCACATTGATGAGCTTTACCCAAGCGGGCTTACCACCTGGGGCCTGGGCGACTGGGTGCCTGTAAAATCAGTTTCGCCGGTTGAGCTTACCTCCTCGGTTTATTATTATACCGATGCCAGCATACTGGCCAAAGCAGCCAAAATATTAGGCAAACAGGCCGATTATGTAAAATACACCGCACTGGCCAATAAGATCAAAAATGCCATCAATGCGAAATATTTAGATACCACAACCGGCATCTATGGCAAAGGCCTACAAACCGAATTAAGTGTGCCGCTTTACTGGGGTGTAGTACCCGAAAATATGAAAAGCAAAGTAGCCGCCAATCTTGCCAAACGTGTTGCTGCCGATAATTTCCATTTAGATGTTGGAATTCTCGGCGCCAAAGCCATTTTGAGCGCGTTGAGCGATAATGGCTATTCAGACGTAGCTTACAAAATAGCATCGCAGGAAACCTTCCCATCATGGGGCTGGTGGATGGTGAACGGAGCTACCACTTTGTATGAAAACTGGCAGATCGACGCTAAATCAGATATCTCCCTTAACCACATCATGTTTGGCGAAATCGGCGCATGGCTGTACAAGGGCATTGCCGGCATTCACCCCGATCCTGAGCATCCTGGCTTTAAAAATGTATTGCTGCAGCCACATTTTGTACCGGGCTTAAATGAGTTTACGGCTACCCACAAAGGGCCGTATGGCAATATCGTTTCATCATGGCAGCGTACCGGTACTGGTGTAACTTATAAAGTTACCATACCGGCCAATTCAACAGCAACTATTACCTTCCCCGCTGGTAAAGTTTACCTTAGTGGCAAACCACTTGCTGTTAACAGCTTTTACAAAGCAGCAGCGGGCAGCTATGTATTCGAGGTGAAATAATAAAGCCGCAAATGCCATAGCATTTTCATATTTTAATATTTGCTCATATCAAATGACCATATGCTGACAGGCCGGGGCAACCCCGGCCTGTTTTTGTATATAGATTTGTCACACCTTATTTACACGAGCAATTATTATGTACAGGATCCTTACTATAGCATTTTTATTATTCGCTGCAAAATTTGCCATAGCCGGCCCGGAACAACCCTGGTCGTTAAGCAGCGATAAGGAAGGCATTAAAGTTTACACCCGCCACGTTGCCGATTCAAAGATCAAAGCCATTAAAGTAGAGTGCACCCTGAACGCTACACCTGCCCAGCTGGTAGCCGTATTGATGGATATAAAAACCTGCGGCGAATGGGTCTACCATACCAAATCGGCCAGTATTATTAAACAGGTTTCCCCTTCAGATATTTATTATTACTCAGAAGTTAACATACCATGGCCGGTTCATAACCGCGATTTTGTAGCGCATTTAAAAGTTACGCAAGATCCTAAAACCAAAGTTGTTACTATCGATGCGCCGGTTATATCAAATATGGTACCTGCAAAGGATGGCATTGTGAGGGTTGAGAACTCAACCGGCCGCTGGGTGATTACGCCTGTTGACAGCAGCCATGTAAGCATTGTTTATACCCTCCATCTTGATCCCGGTGGTTCTGTACCAGCCTGGCTTATCAATATGTTTGCCGCCCAGGGGCCAATGGAAAGTTTTAAAGGTTTAAAAAAGCAGCTTCAGAAACCGGCTTATAAGGATGTGAAGCTGGCTTATGTGCAGGATTAGCCCCCCGACCCCCTAAAGGGGATGGTTAACCCTTATAATAAGAAACTCCAAATTATAATTGAACCCTTTTGCGTTAAGGATTGCAGCGGATACCGGCCAATGTCATTAAGTTAAGGAATTGACAGGTTGCACCAGAGGTGCAAAAGGTTTGTAGAAATAAAATGGATGAACGTTTTAGTGTGCCAGAGGTACACAACCCCGGTGTTCCGTACCTCTGGCACGGTTATTTGGGGAATCTATGTTACTACAAACCTGTTCCCCCTCTGGGGGATTTCCCTTAACTTAATGACATTGGGATACCGGTCTGTGCGTAATGGCCCGACGAGCATCGAGGTAAACTCTACAGGCGTATGAGCGGAAAGCCTGGGCCGCAGGCAACGCTCATAATTGACCGTTGATTAAGAAAAAGGGAGATTGCGTTGATTTTTTTGGGGAAAGCAGCTTTTCCATTTTGGCCCCTGCTCTTACTCATGTATACTACTTCTGTTTACCGAAATAAATTGTATAATCACTGCCGTTACTTTCAACGTCTAACGTTAAGTCTCTTCTCATTTGATATTTTCCATTATTACATTTAAAAATAAAATATGAAAATTCTCCGTCGTCAGAAAGATCCCACTGGCCTTCATATCCTTTTAAAATTTTTAAACCGGGCATAAAATGATAAGTTCCATTTTCGAGAAGTTGCAATTTTACGTCCCTATAAAGATATTTATCTTTTATATCATAATTTCCACCTATTGAATCTACCACGTAGTTCCCCGAAAGCCCATTTATCATTCGCTTTTTCTCAGAATGACAACTATTGAGCATCAACAGTAAGACACATGAAAATAATAGACATACACATTTAACATTGATCTTACTGTTCTTCGCTTGATCGACTATTAATGACATTTTTTGAAATAAAGGTAAATAGGTTTGATTAGAATAAGATAAGTTGATTAAATGTTGAAATTATAAACAATAATGCCAGAGTATCTCAACTTATGGTGCAACCTAACTAACTGTCAGCGTTAAGCATATTATCAAAATCCCGCTGGGTATATCCTTTTTCTGATACCACCTTATTCACTTCATCCTCTAATTTGTCAGCATAATAATCGGTCAATAGCTTTTTCAACTCCAATGTCTCTTTTTCAGACATCGGACGATTAAACAACCTTAACAAGCTAACTTGTATTGGATTCAATTTGATACTGGACTCATTTGTTATCGCCATTCCGTTAATCCTTACTAAAACAAAGTTATCTGATTGTACAACATCATTATCACAATTTATCTTCATTCCTGCAAATAAACGTCAACATTTTGCAAATAAAATTGAAAACAGTTAGCGCGCTTAGCTGTACTTTCGATGTTTATTGCATAGCCATGTCTCCCTTGCAGGATACCAAAGGATGGTTGTGCAAATTATAAACGCTAATATTGCTTTAACCAATTTAAAGTAAACGTGTAAACGATGAGAGTTGCCCTGTTTGTACCTTGCTATGTTGATCAGTTTTACCCCAAGGCGGCTATTGCCACGCTGGAGTTGCTGGAGAAACTTGGCTGTGAAGTCCACTACCCTAAAAATCAAACCTGCTGCGGGCAGCCTATGGCCAACTCTGGCTATGAGCATTTAACCGGCGGCTGCAATAATTTATTTGTCGATAATTTTTCGGGCTATGATTATATCGTTTGCCCCTCGGGGAGTTGTACCCTGCATATCAAAGAGCATTTACATGCCGATGGCCGGGAAGAACAGGCAAAGGATATCCGCAAAAAGGTTTATGAGCTTACCGAGTTTCTGGTTGATATACTGAAGGTGAAACAATTAACAGCCAGCTTCCCCTACCGGGTTGGCCTGCACCAAAGCTGCCACGGTTTGCGTGGTTTGCACATAGCCCAAATGAGCGAACTGGTTGCCGAACCTTTCAGCAAGCCGGCACAACTGCTTGATATGGTAAGCGGACTGGAGCTGGTGCCCCTGAGCCGTCAGGATGATTGCTGTGGTTTCGGCGGTACGTTTTGCGTGGTTGAGGAAGCGGTATCGGCCAAAATGGGTAAAGACCGTGTGGCCGATCATGTAGCACACGGCGCGCAATACATCACCTCGGCCGATCTTTCATGCCTGATGCACCTCGAAGGTATCCTGCGCCGGCAAAACAGCGATGTTAAAGTAATTCACGTGGCCGAAATTTTAAACCACAGCATGCAATGAGTACCGCTACCACTAAAGACCACCCACATTTAGCTGCCGACTTTAACCGCGATGAGCCCCGTGTAAACTGGCACGACGAAACCCTGTGGTGGGTACGCGCCAAAAGGGACATTGCCGCGCATAAACTCCCCGAATGGGAGCTGCTGCGCGAAACGGCATCACAAATAAAACTGAACGTGCTATCAAACCTGGGCCAGTATTTGGAGCAGTTTGAAGCCAACGCCATCAAAAATGGCATTATAGTACATTGGGCGCAGGACGCCGCCGAGCATAACCAGATCATATATAACCTGCTTGAGCAACGCGGCATCAACAAAATGGTTAAAAGCAAATCGATGCTTACCGAGGAATGCCATTTGAACGAGTACCTGAAAGAACAGGGCGTTGATGTGATTGACTCCGACCTTGGCGAACGTATTGTACAACTGGCCAATGAACCGCCAAGCCATATTGTACTGCCCTGTATTCACAAAAAAAAGGAAGAGATAGGCGATATTTTCCACGAGCATTTAGGCTCGGCCAAAGGCGAATCAGACCCGAAGATCTTGACCGAAACCGCACGCCAGCATTTGCGCGAGGTGTTTTTAACCCGTCGCGCAGCCCTTACAGGGGTTAACTTTGCCGTAGCCGAAACCGGCGAATTTGTGATCTGCACCAACGAGGGTAATGCCGATATGGGTGCCCACCTGGCCGAGATCCATATTGCCTCGATGGGGATAGAAAAGATCATCCCCGAAAGGAAACACCTGGGTGTGTTTTTGCGCCTGCTTACCCGCAGTGCTACCGGTCAGCCGATCACCACTTATTCGAGCCATTTCAGCAAACCGCAGGATGGCACCGAAATTCATATTGTTATTGTTGATAATGGCCGCAGCATTCAGCTGGGGCGCGAGGAATTCCGCAACTCTTTAAAGTGCATCCGTTGCGGGGCTTGTATGAACACCTGCCCGGTTTACCGCAAAAGCGGTGGCCACAGCTATCATACCGCCATTGCCGGGCCGATAGGCTCTATCCTCGCCCCTAACCTCGACATGAAAAAATATGCCGACCTGCCCTTTGCATCCACCCTTTGCGGCTCCTGCAGCAATGTGTGCCCGGTTAAGATAGATATTCATGATCAGCTATATAAATGGCGGCAGGTGATTGTTAAAGAAGGATATACTCCAACCACAAAAAGCATTGCCATGAAGGCCATGTCCATAACGCTGGCCTCGCCAACCCTGTACCGCATGGGTGGTAAAACCGGCAGACTGGTATTTAAATATGCCCCCTTTGCAGTAAACAATAAATTTAACCCCTGGTACAATCAGCGCGAAATGCCCAAAGCACCCGATGAATCATTTGGTGAATGGTATGCCAAAAGGAAAGGAGCAAAAAATTCATGAGCCGCGAAAAGATCTTAGCCGCTGTAAAATTTAATCAGCCGGCAGCTAATCAGCTGCCTGATATGGAAGTGCTGAATACATTAACCGATGTCAGAACCGATCTGGTATCGAAATATAAAACCATAGCCACTGCAGGCGGCAGCTTTGTTTACGAGGTTAGTGGTTTCGATGAGATAAAAGCTATCCTTAAAAATGAATTTAAGCATGGTGTAAAGATCATATCTGCGCTTGATGAGTTGAGCGATTACATTTACACCGATACTGTAAAGTTTGAAGACGGTCATACTTTTGCCGATGTAGAGTTAACCGTGCTCCGCACCAGCCTCGGAGTTGCCGAAAACGGCGCGCTTTGGCTTACCGCAAAGCAAATGGGCAGCCGGGTACTGCCTTTTATTGCCCAGCATTTGGCGGTAGTAATTGGTAAAGATGATTTTGTACCTACCATGGCCCAGGCCTATATAGCTATTGGCGATACTGATTATGGCTACGGCTCGTTTATCTCCGGCCCCTCAAAAACGGCAGATATTGAGCAATCACTGGTTATCGGGGCGCATGGGCCAAGGAGTTTGTCGGTGTTTATACTTTAAAAATAAAGAGCCGTAAAAGTTATGTCATTGCGAGGGGCGAGAACGGGCCCTGGGGCGCGACGTGGCAATCGCATGCTATACAGGGCGGCTATGCTTCCGTGCGATTGCTTCGTACCTCCCAATGACATGTTTTTTAGTCTGCCAAATCCTCCTCTTACCTAATCTCGCGCTCGTTTGCAACGAGTGCGTAAAGTGGGTTTGCGTTTGCAACGCAACGGGCGATACAATCGCCAAACCATATTAAGCACTCGTTGCAAACGAGCGCAAGATGGTGCGATTGCTTCGCACCTCGCAAATGACATATTTTTTAGTCTGCCAAATCCTCCTCCTGCCTTAAAATCAACATTTTACAACAATGACAAAAAGATGATAAAAAAATATACCGATTGGTATATTTTTGTGGTGTCGAAATTAATGATCGGCAATACAGAAAATGAAAACTTCAGAAAACACTATATTAATTACCGGCGGCAGTGCCGGTATAGGCTTTGAAATAGCCAAACAATTATCAGCAAAAAACAATCATGTAATTATAGTTGGCCGTAACCAGGAACGTTTGGATGCTGCCGCTGCTCAATTACAAAATGTAACTGCCATTAAAGCAGATGTATCAAACGCTGCAGACGTTGACGCTTTGGTTAACAAACTTAAAAGCGATTTTCCTCAATTAAATGTTGTGATTAATAATGCCGGTGCTGCCCAATATAACACCCTTATTAACGATGAAAATATTTTCGATAAAGCCCAGGCCGAAATGTTCACCAATTACCTTTCAATAGTGAAGCTTAACGAAAAACTTTTATCATCATTGGTAAAACAACCCGAAGCAGCCATCGTGAACGTATCATCAATAGTAGCCTTTGCACCAAGCATCGGGCTGGCCACTTATGCAGCCTCCAAAGCCGCTTTACACTCTTATACCCGTGCACTGCGTTTAGCATTAAAAGATAGCAGCGTAAAAGTGTTTGAACTGATGCCACCGCTGGTTAATACCGAATTTTCTGCCGAAATTGGTGGTGCAGAAAGAGGCATCCCCGCTTCACAGGTTGCTGACGAACTGATTGCATCGTTAGAAACCGACAACTACGAGATCAGGGTGGCCGGTACCGAACAATTTTACCGTTTATACCTCTCAAACCCCGACGAAGCTTTAAAAGCTATCAACTCAATTAAATAATCATCAACTCACTATAAAAACAAACAACATGAAAACTTCACAAAATACCGTACTTATTACCGGCGGCAGTGCCGGGATAGGTTTTGAAATAGCCAAACAACTATCAGCTAAAAATAACCATGTAATTATCATTGGCCGTAACCAGGAGCGTTTGGATAAAGCAGCTGCTCAATTGCAAAATGTAACCGCTATTAAAGCTGATATATCGAATGCCGAAGATGTGGAAGCCTTAACAGCGCAAGTGAAAAAAGACTTTCCACAACTGAATGTGGTGATCAATAACGCCGGTGCAGCCTCAATCAATGATCTGCTAACCACACCTAACGTTTTTGAAAACGCACAAACAGAAATGTTTACAAACTACATTTCTGTTGTGCGTCTTAACGAAAAATTGCTGCCTGTTTTACAACAGCAAAGCGAAGCAGCTATCGTAAACGTATCATCAATAGTTGCCTTTTTACCAGGCAAACAAACTGCTACCTACTCAGCAACCAAAGCTGCCCTGCACTCTTACACCATTTCATTAAGAGTAGCTTTGGAAGATACCAACATTAAAGTATTTGAGCTGATGCCTCCATTAGTTGATACCGAATTTTCGGCAGAAATTGGTGGTCATAATGGTATCCCGGCATCACAGGTTGCTGATGAGTTTGTAGCCGGTTTTGAAACCGACAACTACGAGATCCGCGTTGGTGGTACAGAAGGATTTTACCGCCTGTTTCTGTCAAACCCGGCCGAAGCATTGAAAGCCCTGCACCAGAGATAATTCTCTGGTTTAATTTTTTTACCCTAAAAAATACCAATCGGTATTTTTTAGGGTAATTATTATTACAATAATTAACACTTCAATGAAAAAAAGCATCCTCATCATTACCGTTATAGCCGCCGCTATTATGGAACTGATAGATACCTCCATAGTAAACGTAGCCCTCTCGCACATGAGCGGTAATTTGGGCGCCACGCTCGAAGATACTTCCTGGGTGATCACAGCGTACGCCATAGCCAACATCATCGTAATACCCATGACCAGCTTTTTAACTACCAAGCTTGGTCGCCGTAATTACTATATCGGGTCAATTATCGCTTTTACCTTCTTTTCGGCCATGTGTGGATTTGCCTCAAATATCTGGACACTGGTTGCCTTCCGCTTTTTACAGGGCATTGGCGGTGGTGCGCTTTTATCAGTATCGCAAGCTATTGTATTTGAAGTTTATGGAAAAGAACGTGTAGGCATAGCCAGCGCTCTGTTTGGCGTGGGCGTATTTTTAGGCCCAACAATTGGCCCTACCCTGGGCGGTTTCATCACCGAACACTATACCTGGCCATGGATTTTCTTCATCAATATTCCTATCGGCATAGCCGTAACCGTATCAAGTTTGTTGCTGGTTACCGAACCAGAGCTCAAGGTTAAAGCAAAAAGCGTGGACTGGTGGGGTATTCTCCTGCTCATTATAGGCATAGGCTCGCTACAAACCGTGCTCGAAAGAGGTGAAACTGACGACTGGTTTTCTGCAGGTTACATCATTGTGCTTACGATAGTGGCTGTTATCAGCCTTAGTACTTTCATCTGGTGGGAGCTCACAACCCCTACCCCGGTTATTGATCTTAGGGTACTGAAAAGCAAATCACTTGCCGTAGCGGCTATATTGACATTTGTAACGGGCTTCGGGCTGTTTACCTCGGTATTCCTTACACCGGTGCTGGCGCAGCGGGTATTATTGTTCCCCCCTACCATAACCGGGCTTATTTTATTGCCTGGTGCGGCGCTGGCAATTGTAGGCTTGCTGTTTTCGGCCACGCTATTAAAAAAAGGAGTGTCTCCATTAATTATTATCACGGCCGGTTTCATCATCTTTATCACCTTTACCTGGCAAATGTCACACATGAATCTGGAAGCAGCTCCCGGCGATTTGGTTGGTCCCCTAATTTACAGGGCTATGGGTATTGCATTATTAACCGTTCCGCTTACCGCTTTGGCTGTATCGGGTCTCGAGCCCAAAGATATCCCCCAGGGCACCGCGTTAAATAATATGATGCGGCAGTTGGGTGGCTCGTTCGGCATTGCGGTTATTAATACCTATGTAGCCAAGCGTTTCGGGTTGCACCGCAGCGACCTGTTGTCGAACATCAATATCTTCAACGATCAAACTACAGCACGGATAGCCAAGCTTACCAATTATTTCAGCAGTCGTGGATTTTCATCATTTGATTCACATAATAAAGCGATGGCAGTTATTGACAATACCATCAACAGGCAATCATTTTTGCTGAGTTACCTGGACGCCTACTTGTTTTCCGGCCTGGTATTTTTACTGGCGATGCCACTTTTATTGCTGGTTATTAACCGTAAAAAACAAGCCGGACCAATTGTAATAATAAGTGATCACTAAAAACTAAATACCAATTGGTATATTTGTATTATGGAAAACGAATTGTCAAAAGCCGAGCGTACCCGCCAGTTCATTATTGAGCGCACCTCATCCATATTCAATAAAAAAGGATATGCAGGCACTTCTCTTTCTGACCTTACCGAGGCCACAGGTCTTACCAAGGGCAGTATTTACGGCAACTTCAAAAATAAGGAAGAAGTAGCTGCCGAAGTATTTGAATATAACTCGGGCAAAGTACGCAAACAGATCCAGGACCGGATTCAAAGGGCCACAAGTTATCATGACAAATTATTGGTTTATGCCCAGGTATATCACAGCTTTACCCGTGGTGATTTTATTCCCGGCGGCTGCCCGATACTGAATACTGCCGTTGATGCCGATGATACCAACCCCTTGCTAAAAGATAAAGCTGCCAGGGCAGTAACCCGCTGGAAAACCGGCATCGAAAACCTTATCAAAGCAGGCATTGAGGCGGGTGAACTAAAACCGGATATTAATGCTACCGAAACAGCTTTGAGCATGATTGCAATGATCGAAGGTGGCATTATGATCTCGAAAGTGACCGATTCACCCGCAAATCTTGATATCGTTCTGGCATCTGTTCATCATATGGTGGATGGCCTGAAGCTGTAAATAGTATATATTTAAGAGCTACAGGTTGTTACTTGATTGTTACAATAATTGGATTTAACTTTGAAAACAAAAGAAACGTTCCCAGCGTTATCTTCTTTACCAATTATTAATTATGTCAAAAAAAATTTTGATCCTTGATGATAGCGAGGATATTTTGGAAGTGATGAAAGAAGCTCTTGAAATGGAGCACTATGAAGTTGAGGTACTGAACTATACTGATGACATATGCAAGGCGGCTCTATCAGCTAATGCCGACCTTGTAATTTTGGATTACATTTTGTTCGGTATAAACGGTGGCGAACTTTGCCACATGCTGAAAACAACCCCGGCGACGGCGCACATCCCGGTGGTGATGGTATCAGCCTACCCGCGTGTGCTGGAATCATTAGGCAACTATGGTTCTGATGCGTTTATTGCCAAGCCCTTTAACCTGAGCGATGTTATTGACACGGTTAATCATTGCTTTTTAACAACCGGTGATGATGTAGCGCATATGGCGTAAAGTAAAATCATTATTGCGAGTTTGTAACATCTCCACCTCGTCATTGCGAGGCACGAAGACAACCGACCATAGGGAGCTCATTAATACCTATAAAAATCAAATTATAATTATTAATAATCCCCAATATACCGAGGCCCTTTTCGGGTCGACCTGTAAAGTTCGCGATTGCTTCGTACCTCGCAATGACGGTGGTTTTTAAAGCTAAATCTATTCTACCTGAACAAATCAAAACTATACTGCGCCATACTCCAAAACTCATCCAAAGCGATAATTCTCGGTTTAAAAAAGGAGATGAGTGCAGGCCAGTCTGCCTGGTTAAATACACTTACGCCAGGCAGGGTTTTAATGATGCGGCTTACCGTTTTGTTATATTCATCGGTAGTATGCAGCTGCCATTCCCATTCCTCATCAAGCTGGCCGTTCAGGATATTTTTTAACTCTATGAACTGATCAAACATCAATTGCTGGATATCTGCATCGGGGTGGCTCATTTCAATAGCTATAAAAGCCGATCTTTTATCGGCCTCCATTTTAAAGTACAGATGTTTGACGCCTGTTTTATAATTAACCCAGTTGGTGCGCAAACCATCCGCCGAAAGCTGGGGTTTCAGATATTGCCCAAACGCCGTCCAAAAAGCTTGTTTTAATTGAGATGCCTGTTCTTTTGAGTACAAATTGATGGGAATTGATGAGGGGTAAAAATAAGAGTTTTTAAATTATAGTTTGTTACTCGCATGAAGCGGATCAGCCTGTCCCATTGAATAAGCACGCAAAGGCGCAGAGGCGCTAAGAAAAAACCTTTGCGTCTTAGCGCCTTTGCGAGCAAGCAATGATGGATAAGTGCAGCGGCCTAACCCACCATGCTTTTTTAACTTTCATATCCAATAAACCCTATCTTTACAAATACCACATTTATATTTTATGGCAAGCTATCAGGTAAACTGTATTGATAAACCCAAGGCATCAAGCACACACGAGCAAATCACCCATATAGGTTATTATGAATCATTAGACAAGCCAAGGGTAGTAATCTCCGTTGCCGAAGCCATAGCCCGGATAGAAGCTAACAGCCAGGCCTTTTATGTAAGTACCGAAAGGGGTAAAACCTACCTTACCGTAGTAAAACCCGAAAACGGCGGCAAAAAACACCTCAAATCATTAACCGACAGGGCCGGGATGGACAACCTGCTTACACTGGAAGAAGTTTAATCATTCCTCCCAAAAAAGACCTTTCGCCTTTTACCTTTATCCTTTCACCTCAAAAAGTTGAGCTCCACACCAAAGCAACTTTGAGCCACACACCAAACCTGCGCCCTTGCTTTAACCCGATCTTTGTTTTGTTGTAAGGCCAATGAGGCCTACACTTAACAAAACATCAAAATTGAAACAATGCAAAAGAAAGTAATATTGGTAACCGGCGCATCTGCCGGCATGGGTAAAGCATTTGCCGAAGAATTATTGAAAGACGGACACACGGTTTACGGCGCCGCCCGCAGGGTTGAAAAAATGGAAGGGATCCGCAGGCTTGGCATAAAAGTACTGGCAATGGACGTAACCAACGAAGCCGAGATGGTTCAGGGCATTGATGCCATCATTAAAGCCGAAGGCCGGATAGATGTGTTGATCAACAATGCCGGTTTTGGCTCATACGGAGCAATTGAAGATGTGCCGCTAAGCGATGCCCGTTACCAGCTTGAGGTAAACGTTTTTGGTGCGGCAAGGCTCATCCAACTGGTGTTGCCCTATATGCGCAAGCAGCATTCGGGAACTATTATCAACGTATCAAGCATCGGTGGCAAGTTTGCTTCACCGCTGGGTGGCTGGTACCATTCAAGCAAGTTTGCGCTGGAGGCAATGAGCGATAGTTTGCGTAACGAGGTAAAGCAGTTTGGTATTAATGTAGTGGTGATTGAGCCCGGAGGCATTAAAACGGAATGGGGCGGTATAGCGGCCGATAACCTGCTTAAAGTTTCGGGCAGCGGGGCATATGCTTCATTGGCGAAGAAATTTGCAATCATGCTAACACAAACCGTTGAGGCTAAAATCCCCGGCCCAATGGTAATTGTGAACCTGGTACGTAAAGCCATCGCCAGTAAAAAACCCAAGATCCGTTACCATGGCGGCTATATGGCTTCGCTGCTGCTTTTTTTACGCAAGCTGTTATCCGATCGCGCTTTTGACGGTTTGATTAGCAGCCAGATGAAATAAGTTTGATTTATATTAGCCTAATCAAACCCATGGAAGATAAAAGCCATATCCAGTTTCATAACCTGCTTTACTCATGCACCGAGCAAAAACAACGGGGCAATGAACAGTTTGTGCATGAACATGCCTTTGGATACATTGTATCGGGCGAGGTACACTCACTAAGCAACAACCAAAAGCAGGTATTTAAACAAGGAATGATTGGCCTGGTACGCCGCAACCAATTAGTAAAATCGATAAAAGTACCGGCATCAGGCGGCGATTTTAAATCGATCAATATATTTTTAGAGCAGAATTTTTTACGCCGCTATGCTGCCGAAAATAAGCTCCCGCCGGTTGCGCGTTACACCGGCGAGCCATTGATTGAGCTAACAAATGATCCGTTCATAAAAGGCTATTTTGATTCGTTGCTGCCTTACTTTAACCATGCGTCGCAATTGAATGCACAACTGGCCGAACTAAAAACCCTCGAAGCAGTTGAACTATTACTGAGAGCAAAGCCCGAACTGAAAAACCTTTTGTTTGATTTCAGCGAGCCACACAAGATAGACCTGGAAGCCTATATGAACCGGCACTATATGTACAATGTGCCAACCTCCCAGTTTGCCCGCCTCACCGGCCGCAGCCTTGCCGGTTTTAAACGTGATTTTGAGAAGATTTTTAATCTGCCTCCGGGCCAGTGGTTACAGCAAAAGCGCTTAAATGAAGCTTATTTCCTCATCAGCGAAAAAGGACGCAAACCATCGGATGTTTACCTTGATGTTGGTTTCGAGAACCTGTCGCATTTTTCTTACTCGTTCAAGAAAGCTTTTGGGGTAGCACCATCAACTATATGATACCTATACGAATGATTACAAATCAGCTCTGATTCTATTTATAAAAACAGATTAGTTAAATTCGTAATCGTTCGTATAATTAAGTTTTTCTCCGGCCAGTTAACCTATAAAAAACTGCTGACTAACAATTTTCCCATTTTCAACTTTATAAACACAAATCTCTTCAACCATTTTGCTTCCTTGCCCTATAACTGTGAAGTTCATGGAAAAAACCAAACTAAAGTAACTCCCAGCAAAAATTGCTTCAGACACTTTAATGTCATGAATTTCTACGTTTGAAAGAAACCTTTTTTCGTACTCAATCAAGTTGTGAAGCCCTGTTATGGGTTCATTTTTATTATTCGGATCAATGCTTACTGCATTATCAGCATATAATTCGATATAAGCTTCAACAAATTTAAACTCATTACATAATGAAGCCAGGCGAGTGGCAATTTCTGGTATGGTATTCATTCTTTTAAATTTTGTTTTGTGATATTAATTAACGGTAATACTATGTCAATTATCACAGCATCCTGTATTTAAATTAAAGAATGATATACAAATGATATAACCAGGCAGCATTAAAAACACTCCGGTTTTCACCCGGAACCCGTGATCATTTATACAATTGGAATTAACTATTCCTTTTTATCAACTATATATGATTTAAGTGTTTTTACCTTATCGTTTTCCAGTTCATAAAAATCGGCGTAGTACATCGCCATATCTTCTCCGTTTTTTCCTTTGCATTGAACAAGGCCGTCAATAGCAGCAGTATTACCCTCAACAACAATATGATCCTTGGTTGATGATACCATTTTTATCTCTTTCATTCCGCCAAAAAACTTACCTACTTCATCTTTGCCATTCATAACAGTGATGGTTGAACCTTTCATAGTCCATTGTATATCGTCTGCAAAAAAGCTTAATATTTTATCAACGTCGTTATTATCAAAAGCGTCGATAACCTGTAACACAATTTCTTTAGTTGTCATGATAGTTTTGATTTTGTTTAGGATAAAGTTAGCCCTTATATCAGGAGGGTGAAGGGGGCAAAAATGACATTATCAGGGTGCTTTACGACTAATTGCTGTTATATTCAGATCAGGCAAACAAGAATAAAATCGCGTTTTGGATTTCATGTTTATTATTTAACTTGGTACAGCTAATACCAGCCATATCACATGATCAATAAACAACCACAAAACCAAAGCCCGGCGGCAATTGTAAAAACACTTAATATTATACACATGGCCCTTGCAGCAGGTCAGATCCTGTTTGCAGCAGTCACTTTTATAATTCCTAAAAACCCGGTAAAAGGCCCAGGCAATGATATGCTAATCTATATTGCACCTGTTTTAGCTATTACCTGTTTTATTGCCGGACATATCCTGTTTTTAAAGCTTTTAAGCAACATCAGAAGAGACACCTCGCTGAAAGCCAAACTCATTGCTTATCAATCGGCTACTATTATCAGGCTCGCATTGCTTGAGGGGCCTTCATTGTTTAATATTATAGGCTTTTTATTAACCGGCAAACTGATTTTCCTGGCCATATCTGGAGCCCTTGTCGCCTATTTTATTTACCTGCGCCCCAGCAGGCAAAAAATTGAAGACGATCTGAATTTAGATTACGAAGAAAAGGCAGAACTTGACGGGGTTAATAAAGTTTATTAATCATGATTTCTTAAACATATGAAATCTAAATTCAAATTTTGGCCAAAGTTTTTTTTGCTGATGTGCCTGTTTTTGGGTGTTCTGATAGTCACATATGTTCTCATTTATTTTGATCGTTTTTTTGCCTATGGCAAACCGCTTCATTTCCTATCATTTCCTTATATAATTTTCAACTGTATCATCTTTAGTTTGATAGGCCATCAATTAAATTATAAAGCACATAAAATCAACATTACTGGTGATACGATAACCAGGGTCCGCAGATTTGGGTTTGGCTTAAAAGAAGTTTATAAAATCAATGAGCTCACAGGATTTTTAACCTATTCTATATCTGGCAAAAAAAATGCGAACGAATATTTATACCTGATTGCAGGTGATGAAAAGGTAGCGAAACTATCAACCTATTATCACCAAAACTATCAGGAATTAAAAACATTAATGGCTCAGCATCAAATTCAAAACTTAGGAAATGAACGCTGGACCCTATGGAAACACCTTTCAAAACGAACTATTTGAGCTTTAATGTGAATAACAATTAATATTTGTAAGGATACTTATAAATACTAATTCGTATAATTTGATCCAATTCGAGAAATTTGTGCCGAATATTTATGTCTGATATATGTATCCCGAGCTCATCAACCATATTAAACGATACATTCAGCTATCTGCGGCTGATGAGGATATTATTTGCCGGTATTTTGAACTGAAGAAATTTAAAAAGAAAGAGCTCATCTTAGAACCGGGCAAACTTTGCGCGGGCAATTATTTTGTAACCAAAGGACTGGTTAGGCAATATTTTGTTAATAACAAGCTTAATGAGCAGATCATCCAGTTCGGACTGGAAAACTGGTGGATAGCCGACCAGGACAGCCTGCTTAACCATCAGCCGGCTACCACTTATATCCAAACTATTGAAGCTTCAGAATTACTGCTGCTTAGCGAAAAGAACCGCATAGCATTATTTGAAACTGTGCCCCAAATGGAAAGTTATTTCCGCGTTATGATGCAAAAGGCTTTTATTGCATCGCAACGGCGTATTGGGTATATTTTTAATCAAAACGATGAAGAGCGCTACCGCCATTTCACAGGTCTGTTTCCGGGTTTTGTGCAGCGGGTACCTCAATATATGCTGGCATCTTACCTGGGCTTCACCCCGCAGTTTTTAAGCAGGCTCAGGGCCAAAAAAATCTGATTTTCTTAAACTCAGTTCATTTTTTGAAGGCATGTTTATCCCCAACTTTGTATTAACAAAAAGAAAACAACATGAACCGTTTAAAAATGAACACCGCCGAACCGGCCGGTTACAGGGCCTTGATAGCCCTTGAAAAATATATTGAAAGTACAGGTTTAACCACCCGTCATAAAGATCTGATCAAGATCCGTGCTTCACAAATTAATGGCTGTGCCTTTTGTGTGGATATGCATACCACCGATGCCCGCAAAGCCGGCGAAACCGAACGCCGCATCTATAACATCAGCGTTTGGCGCGATACCCCTTTCTTTGATGAACAGGAGCGTGCCATACTGGCTCTTACAGAAGAAGTAACCCTGATCACCGGCCGCGTATCCGACGAAACTTATAAAAAAGCAGCCGAAGTACTTGACGAACTCTACCTGGCACAGGTGATTATGGCCATTATCACCATCAACGCATGGAACCGCATTGGTATAGCTACCGAGCTTCAGCCACCGCTTAATTAAGCCTTTAATTTCCATTGTTTTAATAGGAAGCCGCCTGTGTAATACCGGGCGGCTTTATTGTTTTATACTTATGTAACGTCCTGAAATTTTCAAAAAACTTTGCGGCTTAGCGCCTTTTCGCGAAAATAATTCCCGTTTGGGTAATTGATGATCAGCTTTTCATTACGGAATAATTATTGATAGTATACGGCAACATTGTAAACCAAAAACAATACCTATGGCAACAGAAGCAAATGCAGCCCCGGGCAGTGCTAACGATGTAGTACTGCAATTTATAAAAGCCTTAAATGAAGAAGATTTTGCAGCAGCGCGCGGCCATGCTGCCGATGACCTGAAATTTATTGGCGTACTTGGTGAACGCGATGGCGCCGAAGCCTATTTTACCGATATGCGGCGCATGAAGCTGAAATACGACATCAAACGGGTGTTTAGTGATGGCGATGATGTGTGCATCTTTTACGATATAGATATGGGTGGCACAACCATATTCAGCTGCGGATGGTACCATGTGGTGGATGGAAAGGTAAATTCTATCAGGGTGATATTTGATCCGCGGCCCATTCTTGAGGCCAAAAAATAATGCAAAACAAAATCGTCATTGCAAGGCACGAAGCCAACCGACCTTAGAGAGCTCATTAATACCTATAAAAATCAAATTATAATTATTAATAATCCCAAACTTACAGGGCGGACCTGCCAATCGGGGATTGCTTCGTGCCTCGCAATGACGCTTTTTTAGCTCTGCGATTTTTATAACTATTTATCCACCCAATTATCCGTGCGGAACGGGGAAGCAGGCAAACCGGCACCATTATATAATGTAATCACCGGGTTATTTGCCCAGGCATACCTTACCGCCACCGGGCTTTTAACATCTGGGCTGCTCACGATAACCTTGTCCCCTTTTATCACGGCAGTTGCCCAATGAAACTTCATATCATCGCCGGCTATGGCAAAGCCCTGCATAGTTTCGCCGCCCTGTGCCTTTAAGCCACCATCTGTAAAGTTGAAGCTTAACTCTATCTGATCACCAGCTATCTTTTGCGATTTATACATCGGGCCCGAATAAGGCTGCGATATATGGTACGTTTTGTCTAAAGCTACCAGCGCCAAACGGCGGCCAACTTCCTGTTTATTTTTGGGGTGGATATTATCCGTTTCTCCTAAGTCAGCAGCCACAGCCATTCCTGTATTAGGGAGTTCAAGCGCTTTTGCCTGCGCCTCCCGCAACTCGGCCCAGTCGGATGGAATTGGATCAGCAGCGCGTTTTTGCCAGTTGGCCAGCTGTACAAAGTAAAACGGAAATTTACCTTCGTTCCAGATGCCACGCCAGCCGTTTATCATCCCCTCAAACAATTCGTTATACTGGCGTGCCCTAACTGCATTGCTCTCGCCCTGGTACCAGATCACACCACGGATAGTCATGGGTGTGAGCGGATTGATCATAGCATTATATAACACGGTCATTTTATTAGGATCGTTGGCTACGGGCATTGGTGGCAGGCTTCGCATATTAACCCCTACCTTATAATCCCAATTACCGGCCAAAGAGATCTTCTCGCCCGATGCCGACACCAGCTGCATATCATCGCCTCCATACAAACCGCCGTTCCCGCCGCTGTCAAATACCCTAACCGTAATAACCGCTTCGCCAGCCTTTACTTTTGCGCCGGGGATGGTATAATTGCGTGATTGCAGAAAACCATCTGTCGCGCCTATTTTTTCGCCGTTAAGCCAGGTAATTTCATTATCATCTATTTTACCCAGGCTCAGCTTAACATCCTTCCCTGCCCAAGCAGCAGGGATAGTGATCTTTTTACGGAACCATACCACACCATCAAAATCGTTCAAACCGCCTTTTTCAAAAAACTGGGGCAATAACATATTGCGCCAGCCAGTGGTATCCGGATTAAACGCGTTATTATTGATGTAACCCCAATCAGCTGCAGAGGCTGTTTTATTCCAGTTTTCCAGTTTTTGCGCAAAGGTTGTTGCTGTTTCTGTTTTAGCGGCTTCCTGTTGCTCCCTGATCCGGGTGCTGAAAACCGGATTATTACTTAAGGTATTCCCGTCGCTCCAGGCCTCAATTATGGTACCGCCCCAGTTTGAGCTGATTAAACCGACAGGGATTTTTGCCTGTTTGCTGATCTCCCTGGCAAAAAAATAGGCCACTGCCGAAAATTCGCCGATAGTTTGGGGCGAGCATACCATCCAGCCATTGTTAGCCACCTTGACACCGGTTTGTGGCACAAGGTTATTAGCCTGCGATACCTGCAATAAACGGATCTCCGGGTAATCGGCACTGGCAATCTCTTCTTTATAATTATTTACCTGCCCCCAGCCAGCTACGGGCATTTCCATGTTCGACTGGCCGGAGCAAACCCACACCTCGCCTATCAGTACATTATTTAAAACTACAGGGTCGCTGCCATCGGTTATGGTAACCTTATAAGGGCCACCGTACGATGGGGTTTTGATTTTAGTTTTCCAGTTACCGTCTGCATCGGCAACGGTAGTGTAGGTTTTATTATTCCATGAAGAAGTAATGCTTACCGTTTTACCTGCATCGGCTGTGCCCCAAACCCGGGCCATAGTTTTTTGCTGTAAAACCATATTATCGCTAAAAACACCGGGCATTACCACTTTGGCAAAAACGCCGGTATTTAACAATAAACCACCAATTAACACAGGCAGATACTTTTTTAGATTCATTATATTTTGTTTTACGAACATAGGTTTTACTGATGTTTGACTGCCCTAAGTTAAGTGCTGTAGCTGACAAATTAAAAAACGTTTTAGCAACATTTATCATACAATTATTTCTTTAAGGTTGACGAAATCAGTATTTAATAACAATCTTTACTTTATTTAGACTTAATATAAATAAAGACATATATTTGCCCGTGTTTAAGTCACATTAACTCATTTTACTATTGATGAAACCCTTATTTTCCATCATCCTCGCATTTTTGTTTATCACGCCATTTACTTTATACGCGCAAACAACAGGCAATATTACCGGTAAAGTAACTTTGGTCGACGGCCAGCCGCTTGCATCCGGCTCAGTATCCATCATTGAACTTGCCAAAACCACACTCACCGACGAACATGGCGATTATGCTTTTAATAATATTGCCGAAGGTAATTATACCATTAAGGTGCAGGTATTGGGAGCAGCCCAAAAGGATATCCCGGTAAAAGTAACTGCAGGGCAAACCGTTACGGTTAATTACCAACTCCCGAAAGAGAACGTACAGGCTTTGCAGGAGGTAACCATAACCACCAATACCAACAAATTTTCAAAAAAAGAGAGCGTTTACATTGCGCGCCTCCCTTTAAAAAATCTTGAAAACCCGCAGGTTTACAACTCAGTTTCTAAAGAACTGATCCAGGAGCAAGTGGCAGTTGATCTGGGCAGCATTTCCAAAAATGTACCAGGAGCAGGGATCCCTATGATTGCCAACCAGGGCAGGGTTACTTTCCGTTCACGCGGCTTTGAAACTGAGCCTAATGCCCGTAACGGTGTAGCAGGTGCAGCATTTTCTTTTATCGACCCGGTAAATCTTGAACGTATTGAAGCCATCAAGGGGCCATCGGCAACATTATTTGGCACCAGTATATCCAGCAGCTACGGCGGTTTATATAATCGCGTTACCAAAAAACCTTACAACGGTTTTGGCGGCGAAGTAGCTTACTACGGCGGCAGCTGGAACTTTAACCGCATTGCCTGGGATGTAAACACCCCGGTTAATGCCGATAAAACAGCATTGTTCCGTTTAAATGGAGCTACCTCTTTTCAAAAAAGTTTCCAGGACCTGGGTTTTACCAATACCATAAGCCTTGCCCCAAGTTTCTCATACCAGATAACCGACAGGCTTTCTTTATTGCTTGATGTTGAATTTGGCCAGGCTAAAGGAACTTCGGTAGTACGCTTTAACCCTTTTGTTGGATACAAAACACCAACAACACAGTCAATAGCTGATATAGGTTTTCCGTACAATAAAACCTTCCTGAGTAATGATCTGGCTTACTCAACTCAAATGCTGAACATCTTTGCACAGTTAAACTACAAGATTTCAGAAAAATGGACCTCGCAAACCATTATTTCCCGTTCCCGCTCCACCATTAACGGTTACATCACCGCGCTTAACGGTAAATCGGCAACTACGATGAGCCCCCAGGTTATTGCAGGTAACACATCGTTTATAGCTACCGACCTGCAACAAAACTTCATTGGTGATTTTAAGATCGGTAATCACCGTAACCGTGTGGTAGCAGGGTTGGATTATTACAACAACTCCAATAGTTTTGACAGGGTAACTGTTAACCTTCCGGCAATTGATTTTATTAATGTTCCGTCAACCTACCGCGTTAGCCGCTTTAAGATCGACTCGCTGACCAGCAAAGGAACATTGAGAAAAGAAAACAATGGCGATAATACTTACGCCGCGTATATATCAGATGTATTTAATGTTACCGATCAATTATTGGTAATGGCCAGCTTACGGGCCGATCGTTATCAATATGGCGGTGTATATAATATTGCAACAGGTGTAACTGCTGGTGGCCTTGGCGCTAACGGCGTACAAACAGGGCCGTACGGGCAAACTGCTTTCTCGCCTAAATTAGGTGTAGTTTATGAATTGTTTAAAGACAAGTTATCGTTATTCGGTAACTACATGAACGGCTTTTTTAACAAAAGCGGTGTGTTTAAAGATGGCAGCAGCTTTAAACCAGAACATGCTAACCAGCTCGAATTTGGTGTAAAAGGGGATGTGTTTGACCACAGGCTTACCGGTACTATCAGTTACTACGACATTGAGGTGAAAGATATCATCAGGCCTGATCCGGCCGATCCGGTAAACTATTCTGTACAGGACGGTAACCAGCGAAGCCGCGGTGTTGAGGTTGACCTTACTGCCAACCCATTCGCGGGCCTTAACATTGTGGCCGGTTACGCTTACAACGACAGCAAAGTAACAAAAGGCGATTCAACAACAGTTGGCTTGCGCCCAGGCTTATCCGGCTCGCCTCATACTGTAAACTTTTGGGTTAGCTATCGCATCCCGACAGGTAACCTAAGAGGCTTGGGCGCCGGTTTTGGCGGTAATTACGGTAATGCATCGTTCCAAACCAATACCAAAACCACAAAGATCATCATTCCATCTTATACCCTGCTTGATGCAACGCTGTTTTATGATCAGCCTAAATACCGCATCAGCTTCAAGGTTGATAACTTAACCAGCGAAAAAGCATGGTCGGTAAGGTTAACGCCACAGGCGCCTGCCAGGTTTATCGGCAGCATGAGTCTTAAGTTTTAATATAATGGGGGCGTTGAGCTCCCAATAATGGCCGGAAGATTTAAATTTTCCGGCCATTACTTTTTATTTTTACCTGTCGCCAATAATTACCTCACGATGTTTCTTACCCCAGGCTGCAAGGTCGTGAATGATGCCTTGTAATGTACAGCCATATTCAGTTAAATTGTACTGAACGGTAACAGGCTGAGTATCCAAAACAGTTCGCTTCACCAGCTTATTCTGTTCCAGCTCCTTTAGTTCTTTGCTTAACATTTTGTTTGATATGCCATCCACATCATTCAGAATATCTAAAAACCTTCTCTGGTTATAATAGCAAATGGATGATATGATGGAAATTTTCCATTTACCGCTCAATACATCCATTGCGTCATGGATGGCCATGATTTCTTTTTTGTGCCCTGCAATACAGGCGTTGATGTCAGTCATAAGTTACCTTGTTACCCAAAAGTTACTGTTACTTTTGGTTACAAAGTAACGAAAATAAATCAATCTGCACTAAGTTTGCATCATCAACAAATGAAAATTTAAAATGAACTTCAAAGACAAAAATGTAGTAATAACAGGTGGCAGCACAGGAATTGGCTTTGCAACCGCACAGGCATTCATTAACGCAGGCGCAAACGTATGGATCACCAGCAGAAGTGCCGGCAACCTGCAAAAAGCGGCCGAAAAAATTAACAGTCCCCAATTAAAAACCGTGGTTTCGGACACTTCAAATCTGGAAGGCATCTCAATTTTAGAAAAAGCGATTGCAGAAAGCGGAAACAAACTGGATGCACTTTTCCTTAATGCAGGTATAGCTGCATTTGCACCAATTGAACAAGCCACCGAAGCTGAGTTTGATGCGCAATTCAATACCAATGTTAAAGGTCATTTCTTTACACTCCAAAAGTTAATTCCCCATTTGGCAGATGGCTCGGCAGTTATATTCACTTCTTCGGTAGTTGCAACAGCTTCAAACATAGGAACCAGCTTGTATTCGGCCACCAAAGGTGCATTAAATAAAATTGCCCAAATTGCAGCGAATGAATTAGCTGAAAGAAAGATCCGCGTAAATATTGTAAGCCCGGGCCCCATTCAAACACCCGGATTAGAATATGCCCTGCCTGCAGAAGCCAAACCACATTTGGCTGCCGCTACCGCGCTGCAGCGTATAGGCGATGCGGAAGAGATTGCCAGTACCGTATTGTTCCTTGCATCTGATGCAGCAAGTTATATTAATGGAACAGACATAGTGGTTGACGGTGGTTATCTTAACTACGGGTTGAAATAAAACAGCAGCAATATTCCTTCAACAAAAAGGGGAAGTATTCATAGCCTGAGTTTATTCCGGCTATGAATGCATCCCTTTTCACTTTCTATCAGGATAGATCATTATTTACCTGTGATCTCCGAAGCAGAGATCTGCAGGCAATAATTACAGCGATGGCGAATCGCTGAATAAGCTACTCCATTATAATTACCGGGTGATGGGTCTTCCCAATCCTCCCTGATAACATAAAGCCCAGGCATAGTGGGTTTAAAAAATGCCTCGCCCTGCTCGTTGGTTAGCAGTTCCTTCTCCCAGTTTTCGGGGTTAAAAACCCTTAGGGACGTTTTAGGTTCTGCAATGCGGTCATCTTTAAATGCTTTAACTGTTATCAATCCGTTTTTGCTTGTAGTGATGATATCCAATAGTTGGGCCGGGGTCGAAATTATATTTCCGTTGCCTACCTGGTAAGCAGCACACAAATAATCAATAGGCCTGATGTTTTTGCCTCCGGTTTTAGACCGGTCAACAACCGGGTGCGTATCATTGATGCCCAGGATCCGGTAAATACCCGTATGCGGGGGTGTAAAGGCCGCTTCCCAGCAATCTGCCTTTTTTATCATAGGCAATGCTATTTTGTTACCACTTTCGTCCAAAACAAATACTTCAAAATCCCCGGCGCGGGTAAGCTCAGTACCTGTATCCCGGTGACGAATGCTGAATTCATCGATATTGCCGTAACAAACCTGGATATATGCGGTTTCGTTCAATTTCCCTGAGCCTTTAATCTCCATCCAGTAAGCACTCGCGTTACCGGCAAAAGGCATAAATATAAAAAGCAGGATAATCCTGAATACAGCTAATTTCATTTCGCCAAAATAATAATTATATATAAGCATTAATTAAAATCACGCATCTCCGCCCCCTCCCTGATTTAAAAAATGATTATCAAATTATAGTACATTTGGCTTGTATATACATGAAAAAAACAGGAACCGAATTAACAGGCGTTAAAGAAATTGCCCGGAGAGCAAACGTATCCATCGGCACTGTCGACAGGGTGATCCATAACAGAAAGGGGGTATCTGAGGAAACCAAAAATAAGATCAATGCCATAATTGAGGAGATGGATTTTCGCCCCAATAAAATGGCCAGCCTTTTAGCCTCCCGTAAGATCTTGAATTTCGCTGTCCTGATCCCCGCCGTTTCAGATGAAACAGATTATTGGAGCTATCCCTTAAATGGTATAAAGCAGGCGGCGGAAGAGATCAGGCAGTTTGGTGTCATTGTTCAATACTACTTTTACAACCTCGACTCAAAAAGCAGCTTCCATACAGCAGCCGAAGAGATGCTGCAAAACGAACCGGATGCCATACTGATGGCACCATCGTTTGTAGAAGAATCAATTGGGTTTACCCAAAAGATCCGGGAACTTGAACTGCCGCTGGTATTTATTAATTCGGATTTACCCGATCAGCCTGGCCTTAGTTATATCGGGCCCGAACTTTATCAAAGCGGTAAACTTGCGGCGCAGCTTACAAGCTTTGCTCTTCAAAAGCCGGATAAAATTTTAACAATAAATATAGCAACCGGCCTGGAAAACAATCATCACCTGCTGCGGAAAGAACAGGGATTTAAAAGGTTTTTTGAAGACAGCGGCTTAGCCAATGAGGTTATCACCCTCAACATCAACGATACTAAACTTGACCCGACGGAAAAAGCATTGCTCCCTGCTTTAACCGCCGAACCAGCTATTAAAGCCATTTTTGTAACTAACTCAAGAGTGAACGTTATAGCCGAAATTTTAGCGAAACACAAACGAACAGATATTTTGCTTGTTGGCTACGATTTTTTGAAAAAGAACATCGATTACCTTATAACCGGTCAAATCACCTTCCTCATTTGTCAGCGCCCTAAAGAGCAGGGCTATCTCGGGGTTATGGCACTTTACAAGCACCTCTTTAAAATAAGCGAAGTTGAAAAATCAACTTATATGCCTATCGATATTATCACGAAGGAAAACTATATGTTTTATAATGGTTAGGCCCAAATACCGATCTGTATCTTTTTATCATACACATAAATTAAAACCTATTGTCATACGATAGAGCAAGCGAGGGTAGAAGCGCCGGAGCGAAAGAGAAATCTTATGCATCAAGCATGACCGGCACATATGGCGTATACGATTTCTCACCCTTGCCCGGCTATTTCCTTCCCTTCAAGGGTTCGAAATGACATTTTCTTTTATTTAAGCAATTAGATTCACAAGATAATCCTTCAAACAGAGCATCAACCCCTCATCTTATCTTAGCCAACCGATTATACATTACATGGATCTTTTGGCTCCTTAACAGGTTTTCCTCATCCAATGCCGGTTTATAAAGAAAATCCCCGTTAAGCGTCGTAAACTCAGCGTTCAGCTTTTGCTCATCAGCTAATAGTTTATCGAGTTTTGTCAAGTACGCCGGGGCCTGATCAGCAGAAAAACCGGGGGAGTTTACTTCAGCTTCAATTTTCATGTAGGTGAGGTAATATACCCTGATGCCGGCCATTAAAACATAATGCTTAAATTCCTGTGCCCCTTTTACAGGCTGTAGTGATTTCAACGCGTTCAGGGCATTGGTGGCGCTATCCAGCAGCTGGCTTACGGTTATCTCTTTTGGCGACACTACCTTGCCATGAACTACATTATAGGGCGTTGAAAACAAAGCATTTTTAAACTGCATAGCCTGCCCGGAGCTTAAACCATAATGAACGCTGCAATAATTTGTGATAAACTGATCATTAGTTAACTTTTGTCCGGCATTCAGTGTGTTTAAATAATAGCTTACCAGGATATTGAAACCACTTAAGGGATACACATGCCGGATAGCATACAAGTCGATCAGCTCATCCTCCGATTCAAACAGGGAAGAATAAACACCCGATGTTGACCATGATGTCATAACGATACCTTTATAACCCAGCTTTCGCGATAGCGGGATAAAATCCCGGATGTTATTAAAATGCTTTTGCCAGTCGGTAAGGAAATAGTTATCAGGATAACTCCTGATAGCAGGCGATCCCCAGATCTCATAGCCCGATTTTAATAATTTGGCATGATCGCCAAAGTGGTTTACGTCCCAGCCATAATTCCAGTCAACAAAAATGGTTTCTTTAGGCAGCAGGTTAATATAATCAGGATATTTCAGGGCGATATCGGCCCATACAACCGGTCTTTTGCCCAACCCAACCACAATATCACACAGCATTTTAATGTGATCAAAATACAATCGCGACAGGCCTATTTCCGCAGCCCGTTTTTTGCACTTTTCGCAATGCCCCAATAGATAAGTTTCATCGCCGCCGATATGGATGTATGGCGAGTTATGAGTAGAAACCAGGTCGGTATACAATGTAGTAAACAGCTTTTTGTTTAGTTCGGGCTCACTGGGGCAAACCTGGCTAAAATCCTTCTGGTCTTCACGCAGGGCGGCATATTTATAATTACGCAGAATGTACTCCACATGCCCAAAACTTTGCTGCAGCGGAATTACCTGGATATGAAGCGAATTACAATAACTGACAAATTCGCGTACCTCTGCCCTTGAATAGGCGTACCTGTTGGCAATAAGTGGTTCTTTGACAAATGGATAACTGCCCTCCCACTCCATTATTACAGTATTAATACCGTTTTTACTCAGGTTTAATACAAACTGCTTTAAAGCAGGCAATTTCATTACCTGGATCCGCATATCCAAATGAAAACCTTTTACCTGAACCGAATCGGCCGGTTTTACGTTGATGGCCAATGCCGAAAAACTTGTGCCTGCAATTAAAAGGATTAAAATTAAGCTACGCTGCAAATGGATCTTCATGGCAATTCTATGTCTATGTTATTATCAATTCCAGATGGCTCTGTTTAGCTGGGATATCGCTTAACGTGTACGCACACGAAATACAATAATACACATTTACAAATAAAAAAAGCTGTTCAAAAAACAGCTTTACTTAATATTTAAAAAATGTATCACAAATTTGTTCAGGCAGCACCGGAAAATGACCAGAAAGATAAATTTAGATGAACCAACCAATTAGAAAAGGGAATTAAACAATGCGCTATCCCTGGCTAACACATTGTTTATTTAACTAAAACTGTATTTTACAATGAAAATACTCATTAAAGAACTATCGGGAATATTTTATAGGCTACTGAAACTGCCTTATATTTTTATGTTGTCAACATTAACGCTTACTAAAATATTTATACAATTCAATCACATCGGATTATCCGGTAATCGCTCTTACGTTTTAACAAGACGCTGTTGATTGGGCTATAGTTGCGCAGGATCGGACATTTTTTTTCATGCTGATAAGATTAAGGTTGGCACAAAACTAAAAAAATCGACAACAAATTGGTCAGATATAATCTAAAAAAGTGTTTTTTACCTATTAATTAAGGTAAAATTCGAGTTACAACGGGTAATAAGCGGGCTGTAAAGGCAATCCGATTAAGATAAATGGCATTTTTTGTTGCTTTTTACCGCTTGATTGTCATTTAACCGTGTTATAGTTTTTAGCTATCAGCAC
This sequence comes from Mucilaginibacter angelicae, assembly GCF_042434235.1. Lineage (NCBI taxonomy): Bacteria > Pseudomonadati > Bacteroidota > Sphingobacteriia > Sphingobacteriales > Sphingobacteriaceae > Mucilaginibacter > Mucilaginibacter angelicae. The sequence goes on from NZ_JBHLTS010000075.1 coordinate 201,412, forward strand.
ATAGAATTAATTGATTGTGATTGTTGCTTTTAACATCATAATTTTATAACACTTAATACCTAACCAAGGGTTTAAGCTACAGATTCAATATATAAACACAATTATGGAAAACGGATCAAATGACATCAGTAAATGCCCGTTTCACAACGGCACTATGAAAAACAATGTTGGCGGCGGTGGTACGCGAAACCACAATTGGTGGCCTAACCAGTTAAAGCTGAATATCCTGCGTCAGCACTCTTCCTTATCAAACCCGATGGATGACGGTTTTAATTATGCTGAAGCTTTTAAAAGCCTCGACCTTGAAGCGGTAAAGCAAGATCTTCATGCGCTTATGACCGACTCGCAGGATTGGTGGCCGGCAGATTTTGGCCACTATGGCGGTTTGTTTATCCGCATGGCCTGGCACAGTGCCGGAACCTACCGTGTAGGTGATGGCCGCGGCGGGGCCGGTGCGGGGCTGCAACGTTTTGCGCCGCTTAACAGCTGGCCCGATAACGTGAGCCTTGATAAGGCCCGCAGGCTGCTTTGGCCAATTAAGCAAAAATATGGCCGCAAAATTTCATGGGCCGATCTGATGATCCTTACCGGTAACATCGCGCTTGAATCAATGGGCTTTAAAACCTTCGGCTTTGCCGGTGGTCGTGAAGATGCCTGGGAAGCAGATGAGTCTGTATACTGGGGTTCGGAAACTACCTGGCTGGGCGGCGATGTGCGCTATGCACATGGTTCGCCGGGCGTACAGGAAGGTCATGGCGTGCTGGTATCTGACGATGGTGCCAACGGTGATATTCACTCCCGCAATCTTGAGAAACCGCTTGCTGCCGTGCAAATGGGATTGATCTATGTAAATCCCGAAGGGCCTGATGGTAACCCCGACCCGATCATGTCTGCTAAAGATATCCGCGATACATTTGGCCGCATGGCCATGGATGATGAGGAAACCGTTGCTTTGATAGCAGGCGGCCACACCTTTGGTAAAACCCATGGCGCTGCATCTGCAGACAATGTAGGCAAAGAGCCTGAAGCTTCAGATATTGAACTGCAGGGCTTTGGCTGGCACAATGGTTACGGCTCGGGTAAAGGTGCTGATGCCATTACCAGCGGCCTTGAAGTAACCTGGACCACCACCCCGACCAAATGGAGCAATAACTTTTTCGAAAACCTGTTTGGCTTTGAATGGGAATTAACCAAAAGCCCGGCCGGCGCCCACCAATGGGTAGCTAAAAATGCAGAAGCCATCATCCCCGATGCGTACGACGGCTCTAAAAAGCATTTACCAACCATGCTTACTACCGATCTTGCCTTAAGGTTTGATCCCGCTTATGAAAAAATTTCAAGACGCTTCCTGGAAAACCCCGATCAATTTGCAGATGCTTTTGCACGGGCCTGGTTTAAATTAACCCACCGCGATATGGGTCCGAGGGTACGCTACCTTGGTGCCGATGTACCCGAAGAAATACTGCTTTGGCAGGACCCAATTCCGGCAGCCGACCACGCACCGATAGCAGAAAACGATATTGCTGTCTTAAAAGCTAAAGTTTTAGCTTCAGGCTTAAGTATATCTGAGTTGGTTTCAACCGCCTGGGCTTCTGCTTCTACCTTCCGCGGTACTGATAAACGTGGCGGCGCTAATGGCGCACGCATCCGCCTGGCCCCACAAAGGTACTGGCAGGTTAACAACCCTGCGCAATTACAAAAGGTGCTGAACGTACTTGAAGGGATCCAGCAGGAGTTTAACGGTGCACAGACCGATGGTAAAAAAGTTTCACTGGCCGACCTGATCGTACTGGCCGGATCGGCAGGTGTTGAAAAAGCAGCTAAGGATGCCGGACATGACATCACCGTTCCGTTTACAGCAGGCCGTACAGATGCTTCGCAGGAACAAACCGATGTTGAGTCATTCGGTTACCTGGAGCCGGCAGCCGATGGTTTCCGCAACTACCGCAGGACAAAATTTGCTGTATCAACCGAAGAATTGCTGATTGATAAAGCGCATTTGCTTACGCTAACAGCACCCGAACTAACCGTATTATTAGGCGGCCTGCGTGTATTAAACATCAATTTTGACGGTTCGAAACATGGCGTGTTTACCTCACGCGAGGGAGTGCTTAGTAACGATTTCTTTGTGAACCTGCTTGATATGGGCACTGCCTGGAAAGCAACAGGCGCTGATAAAGAACTTTATGAAGGCAGTGACCGTGCCACCGGCGCTGTAAAATGGACAGCAACCCGTGCCGACCTGGTGCTGGGTTCCAATTCAGAACTGAGGGCCGTTGCCGAAGTATACGCAAGCACCGACGCTAAGGATAAGTTTGTTAAAGACTTTGTAGCAACCTGGGTTAAAGTGATGAACCTTGACAGGTTTGACATTGCTTAATCTTAAACAGCACGATTAAAAACGATAAAAGCCTCAAGTCGGAAGATTTGAGGCTTTTTGTTTATTTAGCCGTTACCGGATTGCTGTATTATGGCAAATGTTAATGTATTAAACAATGCTTTGGGTTTAAATCAATTTTATATCTTTGCCTCAATATTGCTTCCGTAGTTCAATGGATAGAATTATGGTTTCCGGTACCATCGATATGAGTTCGAATCTCGTCGGGAGCACTCTATTGGACAAGTGAAAAAGAGCATCACTTGTCCATTTTTTTTCGCACCCAATTAATTGGCTGTTAATCAGCAAAAATAACATCTATCGCTTCGTTCTTTCACGGAGTTCGAACCTCAAAACCGGAAGCAATAAAACAAAATCACTTCAACGTCCGGCCAGTATAAGAGCAAATAAATATTGTGGCTTGTGCTCCCAACTGTCAATTTTTACCGGGCGAGTTATGAGGCAACAACATTTGATTGATAAGTGTCATCTGCGTCGCAGTTACCTTCCATTCACCGTTTTTCCTTACAAAAATTTCAATTTTCCATTTATAATCTACATCGCCTTTTTTGTACTGGCGAAACGGTACCTCATAGTCTTTGTCAGCAAACAATGTTTCTTCGGTATACACTATTGCTAAATCAGGTGTTAAGAACCTTGCCTGCTTAAATTCAAATTTTAACGAGGTAGGCGCCAGGCAACAGTCATTGAGGAGGTTGAAATGCGCAAGGATATCATCCCTGCCCTGCCAAAACTGGCCTACAAAATTTATCAATGTTGCATCGTCCGTAAAATAACTGCTTAAGGCCTTCCAATCATGCCTGTTCCATGCCTGTTCCTGCTGCTGAATAATGTTTTTAATAGCGATCTCGTCCTTTGTGTTGTTTTGTGCAAACAACGCAGTTGCCAGAAAAATAAATAAAGAAGTTAAGATTGACTGTTTCATAATAATTGATTTTATTACGAAATTAGTCTGGCGCGGCACCGGGATAATAGTACAAATACGACGTTTTACTTTAATGAAATATTCCTTTTATGATGGGGAAAGGGTGGTCTTTAAAGGCATCTGAGATCTCTTTTGGATTGGCATTTGCAAACATTTTAAAATCCCTGATCAGGTGCATCTGGTCAAAATAATTGCATTCATATGCTACCTGTGTCCATGTAATGTGGGGGTTATACTCCTTTAACAGCCATGCCTTGCCAAATCGAACCAGCCTGCTGTAAAATTTTGGTGATACACCCATCCGGTCTTTAAAAGCTCTTTCAAACTGGCGGTTGCTCATGTTTGCTTTTTTTACAAGCTCATCAATCTTAATGGTACCGCCGTATTTTATTAATTCGGGTATAACATGATCAATAGAAATTGGCCTTTTAATTTTTGAAAGATGGCTGAACATAAATTCGTCAGCGATATTTTTCATCGCGTTAAAGTCTGCGCTATTTGCAAAAGCATCCACAATATTTCTCACCCAACTTCCGAACACGGCCTCACCGTCATAGTCTGTCTGGATCATTTCCTGCATAGGCTGGCCGATCAATCTATATAACGCCCCAGGCTGGAACCCGATCTTTATCATGAGACTGTCGCGTCCAAGTGTAAGAACGCTGCGTTCTGTTTGGGGGCCGGTAATGGTACAGGCATAAAGTGTCTTAACTTGTTTTGTACTAACATCCTGTACCGTTGGTTTGTCGTACGGATAAAATAAAATAGCATGCTCCGGCAATGGCGGGAATGAAAAGGATAAGTTAATTTTCGGATTGTCGATAATTACACGGCCAATCATAATATTATTGACCACATGGCTAAGTGCCGGATGAGGTGCAAAGAATAATTGTTTATTGGTCAGCATGGTTGATAGGCAGTGTAAATAAATGTACAACAAAAAAAGTGTCAAACTACCGGCAGCCGAAATCAAATATTTTGCAAAAAGAAGCATCCGTTAAGCTACAATCTTCTCCAGCTCTTAACATGGAGCAGCGGCATCAAAAGAAAACTTAATCAATTACGATAGCTGAAGCTAAACCGGAGATGCTGCATGGTTAAAGCCGCCAATGACCTGATCAAATACATACAGCAACACAAAGGCGCAAGCTTTAAACGCAAGGATGAGATTGCTAAGATGGCTTTGGAGGATAATACGACGATAAGGGAAAGTTAATATTTTTTCGGGAAGAATATTAACCATGTCATTGCGAGCGCAGCGCGGCAATCGCAGGGAAGCAGGGCCGCTCTGTATAGCATGCGATTGCCACGTCGCGCCGAAGCTCATGCCCGTTTCGCTCCTCACAATGACATAATTTTATTGAGTATTCAATTTTTCCTAATTCTCCTTCATTCCCGGATACTGGTCAAAAAGAGCTTTTAGTTTTTGGGCCATTTCAGGATATTCTTTGATCACATTGGTGCGCTCGCTGGGGTCATAGGCCAGGTTAAACAGTTCCGTTTGAGCAGGCAATGGCGAACCTGAAACTCCCCCAACATTGTTATTAGCTTTTACCTCGCGGTATTTCCAATCGCCAAGGCGAACGGCTTCGCAAACGCTGTTATTGTAATAATAGATAGGCCGGTGTTCAGGATGTTTAGGTGCCTGACCTGTCAACACATCAGCTATCGACTGCCCATCCAGTGTGCGATCTTTAGGCAGTGGGGCTCCTGTCCATTTTGCAAGGGTAGGCAACACATCAAGGTTGCTCATCATACTGGTAATGCTTGCGCCAACCGGGGTATGGCCCTTCCAGTAAACAATGAACGGCTCACGAACACCGCCCTCGTACGATAGCCCTTTGCTGCCACGGAAAACTCCGGCCGTACCGGCATCCCAGTGTTTGGTTGCATTATCGCCCAGCATCCGGTCTGGAAAATCTATCCAGGGGCCGTTATCGCTCGAAAACATGAAGATCGTATTATCGGCCAGGCCTTGTTTTTCAAGTTCTTTCCAAACTTCGCCAAGGCTTTCATCCAATTGTTCAACCACATCACCCAAATGGCCGCCATCGCTGCGGTTTTTATTTTTTACTGATGATGCAAAAGCTACCGGCAAATGCGGCATATTATGGGCGAGATACAGGAAGAAGGGTTTATCGCTCTTTTTTTGTTCTTTGATATAACGGATGGCTTCACGTTGATATAATTCAATCAACGAGGAATCTGCCGGTTTTAAAATCTCCGGTTTATGGTTGCGGAATACCTTGATGGTAGTATCCGTTTTTACATAGGGCGACCGATAATCATGGCTGTATAGCAAACCATAATATGAATCAAAGCCCTGTGCCATCGGGTGGTTATAAGGCGCATGATCTCCAAGATGCCATTTACCAATCATGGCGGTTTTATAGCCAATTTGTTTCAGCATTTCTGCAATGGTAACCTCCTGGTCGGGGATACCAAGTGATGATCCCGGCCCGATTGGATAAGGCAGGTTCATTCTTGAAGCATAACGCCCGGTAAGCAAGGAAGCCCTTGACGGCGTACAGGTTGGACTGCTTACCACATAATTGGTAGCCCTTACCCCTCTTTGCGCCATCTTATCCAAAAACGGCGTACGGATCACCGGGTTGCCATAACAGCTCAGGTCGGAATATCCCATATCATCGGCCAGTACAAAAATGATATTAGGCAATTGCTTTTTTTGTGCCGATGACTGATTGCATATAAATATAAAAGCTAACAGGAAAAAGCTTTTAAAGATCTGTTTGGTTAGATGTTTCATTGCCCGGTGAAAATAGGTTTTTATAGCAGATGGCTGCTAAAGATAACTTAACTTTTACAATAGGCGATCATGAAACAAAAAAGCCGGCTTTTCAGCCGGCTCTGTACATCTGATCAATCTATAAAAAATCCGCGCATACGGTCAATATAATCCTGGTCGTTACTTACATTTCTGCCTTCAAGATAAAATTCGGCATCCTTACCTATTACATACCTCAAGCGCCCGGTGTTGTCTGTGGCCGCCTGGTAAATGGTTTCGGCAACATCAGCAGCCGATGATTTGGGGAGATGCTCTGTGGCTTTGCGGTAGCGTGGGATTACGTTGCCCATCAGTTCGGCGTAAACAGGGATATTGTTGGGGATAAACACGGCCGATGTGGTAGCGAAATTAGTAGGGATGCTGCCCGGTTCAATAATGCGCACCTTTACATTAATGGCAGCCATTTCATAAGCAAGCGCTTCCGAAAAACCTTCGACTGCAAATTTGGTGGCATTGTACAATGTGCCGCCCGGAATTGTTACCCGTCCGCCCATTGATGATACATTAATGATGGTTCCTGATAGCCGTTCCCTGAAATGCCGCAACACAGCGCGGGTAACATTCATTAGCCCAAAAACATTTACATCAAATTGTTTTTGTACCTGTTCGGCACCCGAGTTTTCAAACATGCCTATCAAGCCGAACCCGGCATTATTCACCAACACATCAATGCTGCCAAAACGCTGTAAACCGGTGTTCACTGCTTGGGTAATGGAACTTCCATCTTCCACATCAAGGCGGGTTACCAATATATTTCCCAGTTGGTTAAGTTCGGTTTCCTTTTCGGGCGAACGCATGGTGGCTATAACGTTCCAATTTTTTGCAGCAAACAACTTTGCTGTTTCGCGGCCCAGTCCTGATGATGTGCCGGTTATCAATATTGTTTTGTTCATGATCTTTAATGATTTATTATACCACAAAGATCATCAGCCAAATGCCCCTGTTTTATACAGGTATCAACGGCACTTATATGAAAATCAACTATCCTGCTGCCTGCGGAAAGCAGCAGGCGTAATACCGGCATATTTTTTAAAAAAGCTGCTAAAATTAGGCTGATCGGCAAAGCCAAGGGCATAGCCTATATCCTGCAAAGTCCAGTCGGTTTGCAGCAGCAGGGCCTTTCCCTCATCAAGGATGCGGCTTTTAATGTGCGCGCTTACATTTTGACCTGTATACTTTTTAAGTAAAGTATTAAGATAGTTTGGGGTGATGGCTATGCTTTCGGCAAATTCTTTAGCTGTTTTTAAGCGCATTGGCTGTACGTAGTTAACATCTGTCGCCTCTTTTTCCAGCAGATTAAAAAACTGGTGGATATGCCTGTAATCGTCCGCTAACCTGCCCGGATCTGCGTAGGGCATCATCTTTGCAGCGGCTATCATTATCAATTGCAGGTAGGCCTGCATCGCATCTTCAGCAAAAGCCTCGCCCGGCTTATCTTCCTCCTGCATTTTAAGAAACAGGGCTGCCAGGCTTTCAGCGGCGTTATCATCAACTTTAATCACACCTTTACCTGTGGTAAAAAGTCCATATTTATCCATAACAGCTTTGAGGTTAGGATGACTATCGGCAAACTTGCGTTTAAATAAACAGTAGTGCGCTTCTGATCCGTGGGCAAAGCCCTGCCATGAAATAATATCCGCAGGTGGTATAAAAAGTAAAGTGGGGCCGTCTACCTGGTAAATGTTCATGCCCATGGTAAACATACCTTTGGCGCCGGTAACCAGCATTACCTTATAATAATCGCGCCGGTTGGGCGATATGTGGCCGGTTGTTTCTGCACGCTGCTGTGTAAACGCTTTTATCAACCAGTTTTTGTAGTATTCCCTGACAACAGGCGTGGGCATACGCACATCTGTTAGTAAGGCTATCTTTTTATCCCGGGCAATATTTGTCATGCGGTGTAAAAATTGAATGTCTGCAACAATATACTTATATCAGAAGCAACGGCATTTATATTAAAATCAACAATTACTATTTATCGGCGTTGCGGAGCATCTCGCGGTGTTCCTTTCCCCATTTTATCATTTCTAAAATGATACCGCCAAAACTCCTGCAATATTCTGTGGACTCATACTCAATTAAAACAGGTGTTGTTGGGGTTACTGTACGCTTTACAAGCTTATTCATTTCCATTGTTTTTAGCTCGCGCGATAGCATCCGCGTGGTAATGCCCGGAATGCTGCGCTCAATTTCCCTGAAACGCCGGTTGCCATTACAAATTGAATTGATAATGGGCAACGTCCATTTGCCGCCTATAACATACATGGTGTCTTGCAGGGCCTGCCGCTCGTCGGCATGATTGCGTGGGTCGGATATTACGGGTGCTTCCATACTGGTATACTCTGTGTAACTGGTTACAAAATTATACCAATTCTGTTATAATTTTGCATCATCAAAATAAAATACCATGTCAAAAACAATTTTTATAACCGGAACCAGCAGCGGACTGGGCAAATTAACCGCCAAACATTTTGCACAACAAGGCTGGAATGTAGCAGCAACCATGCGTTCGCCCGAAAAAGAAACCGAACTTACACAATACCCTAATATTAAAATATTTAAGCTGGATGTAACTAACCTTCAACAGGTAAAAACCGCTACCGAACAAGCGATATCTGCTTTCGGAAAAATTGATGTTGTGGTAAACAATGCTGGCATGGGCACCTACGGAGCATTGGAACTTGCCAAAGAGGCAGATATCGACTGGCAGTTTGCGGTAAACACCCACGGGCCAATTAATATTATCCGTGCGTTCCTGCCCCATTTCAGGCATAACGGCGGTGGTCTGTTTATCAATATCAGCTCGTTTATGGGCGTAACTACGGCTGCTCCTCTCGGGTCATTATATAACATGTCCAAGTTTGCGTTAGAGGGTTTAACCGAAGGCCTTTACTATGAGCTTAAACCTTTAAATATTGAACTAAGGTTAATTGAACAGGGTGGCTCTACAGATAATAATTTTGTTGACAGTGTAGTTTGGAACGAAAACCCGGAGATCACCGCATACGATGAACTTACCGCCAAGCTCAAGCATTTGTTTAATACGGCCGATGACAGCCACAAAGATAATCCTGCGGTTATCGTAAACGCCATTTATGACCTGGCAACCGGCAAAAGCAGTAAATTCCGTACGGTAATAGGTAATATGGGCAACATGCTGATGACCATGCGCAGCACTATGCCTATTGAGGAATACATGGAAAAAATGGCGAGTATGTTTTGAACCTTGATTGATAGAAATGAACCATGATGATAGGATTAAAGGATTTCCTGATGCTTTATTGCAATTATCAGGAAATCCTCTAATCAAACAAATCAAGGTTGACCTTTCTAACAAAGCAACTTGAGCTTTTTAACAAAACGCTGGAGCTATATCCACCCTACCTTTGTCTTATCAAAAACAAAATAAGACAATGAAAAAAGTATGGTTTATAACAGGCAGCGCCCGCGGATTAGGTCGCAGCCTTACAGAAGCAGTTTTAGCAGCCGGTGATAACGTTGCTGCTACAGCACGTAACCCCGAACAATTAAAAGATCTGGCAGATCAATATCCCGGCCAGGTTTATCCTATAAAATTAGATGTTACCGATTACCCGGCAGTACACAAAGCCGTTGCCGATACGGTAGCCCATTTTGGTAAAATTGATGTATTGGTAAATAATGCCGGTTTCGGAATTATCGGTGCCACCGAAGCATTTACAGACGAACAGGTACGCAGTCAGCTTGAAACCAATTTATATGCCCCCATCGAAATCACCCGCGCGGTATTGCCTTACATGCGCAAACAGCGTTCGGGCCGTATTTTACAGATCAGCTCGGTAGGCGGCCGCATAGGTAATGCTGGTTTAAGTATGTACCAGGCTGCCAAATTTGGCCTTAGCGGCTTTACCGAAGCATTAGCCAAAGAAGTGAAACCACTTGGCATATTGGTTACCAGCGTTGAGCCGGGAGGCTTCCGTACCGATTGGGCAGGCGATTCGATGAGCTATGCACCAAAGATTAAAGGCTATGAACAAACTGTTGATGCACGTGCTGATTATATGTCGAGCGGCAAATTCGTTCCGGTTGGCGATCCTGAAAAAGCAGCTAAGGTAATGATCGACCTGGTTGAACACCCCGAGCCACCTGTGCACCTTGTATTAGGTAGTGAAGCCGCAGCCTTACTGAAACTGGCAGATGAAGCCCGCAAAGCTGAGTATGAAAAATGGTTACCGGTTACCACTTCAACTGATCATGATGAGGCAGGCGATTTTTTGAATACCGAATATGGCAAAGCTTTAACCAGCGGTAAAAAATAATATATCTCCGGTCGTGGGGACACGCCCTCCGGAAATAGCTGGGGATAGGAAATTTATCAGACTTACGAAGTTTTTGAAACTTCGTAAGTCTTGCTGTTATTATTAAATTTGATCAACATGCCAAACCAAAAAACATCGCCGCGCATACTTTACTCCTGTTATTCGCAGGTGAGCCGGGCGGGTGAGCAATTCATTGCCGACCATGTATTCGGCTACATCCTCTCGGGCGATTCGGAGCTTTATGTTAACGGCAAAAATTACTATTTTAAAGAAGGTGATTACCGTTTCCTGAAAAGGAACGAACTGGCCAAATTTGTAAAGCACCCACCCGCTGGCGGCGAATTTAAAACCATCACCATTGGCATGGATCAGGCCACGCTGCAAAGCATGAGCGCCGAACTTGACCTGCATGCCGATCATCCATACACCGGCGAGAGCGCGCTTTTCCTGAAACCCAATGAGCTTTTCAGCAATTACATCAGGTCATTAAGCCCGTATATGGATAAAACCGGCGATGAGATTAATCCTGCCCTTACCCTGCATAAGGTAAAGGAGGCTATTATGATATTGCTTGAAACCAATCCCCAATTAAAAAATATCCTGTTTGATTTCAGCGAGCCCGGCAAAATAGACCTGGAGGCCTTCATGAGTCAAAACTACAAGTTCAATGTCGATCTTAACCGTTTCGCCTATCTCACAGGTCGCAGTCTGGCTACTTTTAAGCGCGATTTTGAACGCATCTTTAATACATCACCCAACCGTTGGATCCAGCATCAGCGATTAAAGGATGCATACTTTCTGATCAAGGAAAAAGGCCACAGGGTATCAGATGTTTATATGGATGTGGGCTTTAAAGATCTCTCCCATTTTTCATTCGCCTTTAAAAAAGCTTATGGGGTAGCGCCGTCGGCGGTGTAACGGGGGAAGAGGAGCAAGAAATCAAGAAGCAGGAAACAAGAGGGGAAAGAGGCAAGACAGCCAGAGCCAAGAGCCAGGACATAAAAAAGCCAGGAAAAAGATCTGGGATTTGATCCCATCTTTTCCTGGCTCCTACAACTTTTAGTCTTAACCTACTCGTCTTGTATCTTGGCTCTTCCTGTCCTGACTCTTTCCTTTAAACGTTAAACCTGAAGTGCATAATGTCACCATCCTGCACAATGTAGGTTTTGCCTTCGACGCCAAGCTTGCCGTTTTCTTTTATAGTAGCTTCAACGCCATTGAATTTTACAAAATCTTCGTATTTAATTACTTCGGCACGGATAAAGCCTTTTTCAAAATCGGTGTGGATAACACCTGCCGCCTGTGGTGCGGTGAAACCCTGGGTAATAGTCCAGGCACGTACTTCCTGGACGCCGGCAGTAAAGTAGGTAGCCAGATTTAGTAACCTGTAGGCCGCTTTGATCAGCTTATTTACGCCTGATTCGGTTAAACCCAGGTCATCCAAAAACATCTGGCGCTCTTCATAGGTTTCCAGTTGTGAAATTTCAGATTCAATTTGTGCTGAGATGATCAGTACTTCGGCATTTTCATCCTTAACTGCAGCTTTCACTTTTTCAACGTAAGCGTTACCGTTATTTACCGAAGCTTCATCAACATTACAAACATATAATACCGGTTTGGCGGTAAGCAGCCAAAGATCGGCTACGTATTCTTTATCCTCTTCTTCAACGGCAGCAGTACGGGCCGATTTACCTTCAAGCAAGTGGTTTTTATAAATGGTTAAAACATCAAAGGTTTTTTTAGCCTCTTTATCACCACCGGTTTTGGCCATCTTTTCAACCTTCTGGATCTTTTTCTCAATTGATTCAAGATCTTTCAGCTGTAGCTCAGTATCAATGATCTCTTTATCACGAATAGGATCAACCGAACCATCAACGTGGATCACGTTATCATTATCAAAGCAGCGCAACACGTGTATAATAGCATTGGTAGCACGGATATTGGCCAAAAACTGGTTACCCAAGCCTTCGCCTTTGCTGGCGCCTTTAACAAGACCCGCAATATCAACTATCTCGATAGTGTTTGGCACGATGCTTTTAGGGTTAACTATTTCGGTAAGCTTTGTTAAGCGCTCATCCGGTACTGTAATTACACCCACATTTGGCTCAATAGTACAGAACGGAAAGTTAGCCGCCTGTGCCTTAGCGTTTGATAAGCAATTAAAAAGTGTCGATTTACCCACATTCGGCAAACCTACTATACCACATTGTAAACCCATTTTTATCTATTTAGTTAATTAAGTGAATGGTTGATTGGGTTGATTAAGTTTTGATTTTGATAAACTAATCAACCATTTAACCTAATAAACCACTCACTTTAAAAAGCGCAAAGATAACAGAAAATTTTGCCTTATAATTTGAAAAAATAAACGACTTTTGCGCTCGTTGAAAAACACCAAACGATATTGTAAAACGATGTAAAAAAGAGGGCTTTTTATGGAAGAAATGGTTGAGCAGGTAGAATTGTTACTGGAAAAACAAGACGACACCCAATTACAGGAATATTTGAACAACCTCAACATATCGGATGTTGAAGAACTGATTGGCGAACTTCCCGAACATGGCCCCAAATTCATAGAAATTATTTCGCTTAACCGCGCTGTACACGTATTCCGTATTCTTGACTTCCCGGTACAGGAACGGATCATCAAGAAACTTTCGGCCCAAAAACTCGAAGATCTTGTTAACGAACTGCCGCCAGATGACCGCACAGCGCTTTTCAGCGAGTTACATGGCGATGCCCGTCAAAAACTTCTTCAGAAGCTTTCACGTGAAAACCGCGACGAGGCTTTGAGACTTCTATTAAACGAAGAAGATAGCGTTGGGCGTTTAATGACCCCCGATTACATTGCCGTTAAACGTACATGGGATGTAAGCAGGGTACTCTCGCACATCCGTCGTTACGGTAAAAACTCAGAAACCATTGATGTTATTTATGTAATTGACGAACATGGCGTACTATTGGATGACATCCGGATTCGCGAGATCTTATTAGTAAAACCCGAAACCAAAGTGAGCGAACTGATGGATGGCCGCCTGATCTCGCTAAGCGCCGCCGATCCACAGGAAGAAGCCATCAACGTTTTCAGGATGAACAACCGCACCGCCCTGCCTGTGGTTGACGATGACAATGTATTACTTGGAATTGTTACCATCGATGATATCCTTTGGATAGCCAATGAAGAATACACCGAAGACATCCAGAAAATAGGTGGTACCGAAGCCCTGGATGAACCATATCTTGATATTAACCTTTTTAAACTGGTAAAGAAACGCGTTGGCTGGCTAATCATTCTATTTTTAGGTGAGATGCTTACCGCCACCGCCATGGGTTATTTTGGCGATGAGATCTCAAAAGTAGTGGTACTGGCTTATTTTATCCCCTTGATTATTTCAAGCGGGGGCAACAGCGGCTCGCAGGCTTCCACCCTCATCATCCAGGCCATGGCCCTCGGCGAGGTTACTGTTACCGATTGGTGGCGGGTAATGCGCCGTGAAATACTTTCGGGCTTAATGCTTGGCATTTGCTTAGGACTGATAGGCTTTTTACGCATAGCTGCATGGAGCATGTTCAGTAATATTTATGGCCCGCACTGGTTACTGGTAGGCTTAACAGTAGGCTCATCACTTATTGGGATAGTTTTATGGGGATCATTGGCAGGCTCTATGTTGCCATTGCTGTTGAAAAAACTTGGCGCCGACCCTGCTACTTCATCAGCTCCGTTTGTAGCTACTTTAGTTGACGTTACAGGCTTAATTATTTACTTTACCATAGCAGTGTTGTTTATGCGGGGCATCCTTTTGTAAAACAGGGTTTTGTATCAGGTATTCGCCTGATTTGAGTTGTTGGTTATAATATTTATCTTAGTGTTAAAATAATTAAAACCTTAACACTAAAAATGGAAACTACTGAAGAAATCAACAAATCCCCCCTTGCACCGGATAATAACCTCATTTTAACTCCGGAGGCTCAAAGCTATTTATTATCAGCCGGTAAGTGGGCCTCCTTTTTGGGGATCCTCGGCTTTATATTTTGTGGGTTATATTTATTGTTTGCACTTTCAATAGGCTCTATCATGACTAAAGTAGCCGAAATGCAGCCTTATAATCCGGCAGCTGCAGCTATGATAGGTATGGGGGGCGGGATAACCGTATTTTACGTTTTAACGGATGTGCTTTATTTTTTCTTTGCTTTATATCTATATCAGTTTGCAATAAAAATAAAAGCAGGTATTAACTTCAGCGATCCAACTCATGTTACTACCGGTTTAAGGAAACTAAATTCGTTTTTTAAACTATGGGGTATTGTTACCATAGTTGCCATAGCGCTTGGAGTTTTAGGACTTGTTTGTATAGTAGCATTTGCAGCAACTATAGGTAATGCAATGCATTAATAACACTATTAATAAACTTACGCAAAAAGCCCTGCCTCTTAATAAGGAGCAGGGCTTTAATTATTTTAGTTTAGTGTTGTTCTGTTTTTATTAGATCTCAAACGAAAAATCCTCGTCGGCAGATGCCCTGGCAATTTCAGGGTTTTCGCTGTATTCGTAGCGTTTTTCAACTACTTCCTGGTTTGATTTAATATAATCGATGGTATCTTTTAAACCTTCGGCAAATTTTTCGAAGTCTTCCTTATATAAAAAGATCTTGTGTTTTACAAACACCCCATCTTCCAAACGCTTTTTGCTCTCCGTAATAGTAACATAATAATCGTTTGAACGGGTTGCTTTTACATCAAAAAAATAGGTACGCTTCCCAGCTCTCACCTTCTTTGAATAAACCTCTTCACGCTCTCTATTGTCAAAATCTCCCATATATATTTACCTGTAATTAGTTTTGGTTGGCATAAATATAAATAAATTTTCAAAGTGCAAGTATTTTATTCGTTATTATTGAGTTTTTTGAAACAAAAGTGTCATTTTTTTGTGTTCGTGACCATTAAGGAATGAACTATAAAAAGGATGGGATTATGCGAATGCTTTCCTTACAGACTATTATTTAACGTGAAAAAAGCCCTGCACTGGCGCAAGTCTTGTGGGATTGACTGCGCGTGGCTGACTTGTGCTTCCACTTAACAGAAAGCACAAGTCAGCCACGCTTACGCCCAAGGCACAAGACTTGCGCTAAAAAGTGTTTTCTCCAAACGAACCAGGAAATCACAAGTCCGCCACCCGCTGGCCTTCGCTCAAGACTTGCGCTAAAAAAGTTTATAATCAATCGCTATCACGCGTCCTGCTCTTCTTCCAGCAGTTGTTTTTCGTAAAGCTCAAAGTAGGTACCTTTAAGCTGCATCAGGTATTCATGGTTACCCTGCTCAACTATTTCGCCGTTATCCATTACCAGGATCTTATCGGCATTTTTTATGGTGGAAATCCGGTGGGCTATAATGATACTGGTTTTATCCTGCATTACCCGGCCAAGGTTATTCAGGATCTCTTCTTCCGTGCGGGTATCAACTGCCGAAAGGCAATCGTCAAAAATTAAAACCTGCGGGTGTTTAAATATGGCACGTGCAATGGATACACGCTGTTTTTGGCCGCCCGATAAGGTAACTCCACGTTCGCCAATGAGGGTGCTGAAACCTTTTTCCAGTTCAATAATATTATTATAAACAGCAGCATCTTTAGCAGCCTGCTCAACAACTGGCAAATCAAGCACATCGGCACTAAAAGCAATGTTATTGGCTATGGTATCCGAAAACAGGAAAACCTCCTGCGGTACAAAACCTATCTGCGAACGATAGTTTTCAAGGCTAAGCGATTTTATCGACCGGTTATCAATCGTGATTTCCCCGCCGGTGGTATCATACATACGCATTACCAGGTTGGCAATGGTTGATTTACCCGAACCTGTACGACCTATAATAGCCAGCATCTGCCCGGGCTCAACAGTAAAAGAAACATTTTTTAACGCCTGGATGCCGGTATCGGGATAAATGAACGATACATCATCAAACCTGATCAATCCCTCAACATGATGCTTATCCGCAACCGGCGAAATGATCTCAGGTTTTTCGTGCAAAAATTCGTTGATACGCTTTTGCGAAGCGGCGGCGCGCTGCACCAGCGAGGTTACCCAACCCAATGAAATTACCGGGAACGACAGCATATTGAGGTAAACAATAAATTCGGCAATGTTGCCTGAGGTAATGTTACCTTTTATAACTTCCACACCGCCAACATACATGGTTATCACATTGCTCAGGCCCACCAGCAATAGCATGATAGGGAAAAACATGGCCTGCACTTTAGCCAGCTCCATGGAGTGTACTTTATAGTCTTCGCTTTCCTTTGCAAAATTTTCGCGCACAAAGCTTTCACGTACGTATGACTTGATCACCCTGATGCCCGAAAAGTTTTCCTGCACAAAGCTGGATAAACCCGAAAGGCGCTCCTGGATCTGCTCGCTGCGATGATTGATCACATTGTTTACATAGTAAATAACGCCTGCCAGAATAGGGAGCGGCAATACTGAAAAAATGGCCAGTTGCACGTTCACCGTAAGCATTGCATATATCACCATAACAAATAATACCACCGTATTAATGGAGTACATAATGCCCGGCCCAAGGTACATGCGCACACGGCTCACATCTTCAGTAACACGGTTCATGAGGTCGCCGGTATTGTGGCGGCGGTAAAAAGCAAGAGAAAGCTCCTGGTAGTGGGTATAGATCTCGTTCTTTAAATCATATTCAATGTGGCGCGACATGAGGATAATGGTTTGCCTCATGAAAAACAGGAACAAGCCCCGCAGTAACGCCAGCACCAATACCAGTGTACCAAACAGGAACAGGCTTGTACCAAAAATATCATAAATAAAGCTTTGCCTGTTGAAACCCGAAAAAAGCTGGTAGGCACCTATATTTTCGGTAACCAGGTCAAATGCTACGCGGATAACCTGTGCAGGCAGCACACCAAAAATATTGGATATAATTACAAACAACACACCCGGAATAAGCCGCCAGCGGTATTTGTAAAAGAATTTATTAAGATATGCGAGGTCTTTCATTTATTATAGTCCGGAAGTCGGGAAAGTCCGAAAGTCGGAAAGCCCTGACATAATAATCAAAAGTATTAAAATTTGAGGAGAGTGATTGAATGGAAAAGTCGGGTGGATGTAAGAATGTTACATTGATCCATCTGTTACAATCTTGTCGGTGTTCAATTTTAAAAGTATGAACACTTGCAGATTTTTCAAAAAATAAACACTATTGATAATCAACGAATTATAAATAATCCAAAGAATATTAAAACCCAGAATGAACACATATATACTAATAATCAATCAGTTATAAAATCATAAAAACAAAAGCTGAACACCCGTTTTTAAAAACTGAACACTGACAGGATCATGTCAGTATGATCAACTCTTTTTAATTAATCGTTTATCAAAAGTAAAAGGCTGCACATCACCAATTTTCAAAAGGGCAGCATCAGGGTGCATAGGGTTTATCAGTACATTTTTTGCCAAAGGGTCTATCACACTTGGGATATAAAGCAGCAATGCGCTTTTTGATGTAAGCCAGGCATTACCAATTCTGCTTAATATAGCCGGCGCAGGGTAATCATTCCAGCCGGCAGGTAATTGAGGTATATCCAATTCTTCGCTGGCGGTTGTATCCGGTATAATAATACTCATTATCATAAGGTCATTATGAATTTCTTCGGGTTGCAGGTGTACTAATACCTCCAGAATAGCTGTTGATGAATTGACGGATGAATATATAACCGGAATATGATCATGCCAGCGTGCGGAAGATAGCAGGCCGCCCCTGCCCGATAAATCATGTGCATATTTTTCCCTTGTAATACGGTAAAGGATCATGAATAAAAACCATATTCAATTTGCGATAGCAAATCATTAACCATCCTTAAACCTTCGCTTGTATCAAGTAGTTCTAAGGGTTGCTTATCGCCTAATGCCAGATTCGGACGCGTCAGCCACTTATCAACCGTTACACCGTCACCTAAAATATCAAGCCCGCGGGTGTAAATGCGTGTAAACTCATAAAGAAAGTTTGATTGCTCCGGCGACAGACGGTCATCCTGCCTATAGCGGTTAAGCTGCCTGGTACTGATATGAAGTATATTGGAAAGCTGCGCCCTGGAAACATTTGTTTTCTCTAAAATGCTATCGATAGCCAACCGCGGTATCCCATCCCTGATGCAATCAATTACATTACTATCCATATCACACTTCAGGTGGGTTTTAACATAATCTTCAGGAAAAAGAAAAGAAAAAACATACCATGCATCCGGAGCCCCAATCTTCAGATCGGCTATATTTAACTTCTTCGGATGATTAGCTACTCCTACCATAATGTCCACCAATATAAGGACAAATGTCTCAAAATCAAAATTTGTTTTTATAATCCAATTGTAATCATAAAGCTTTTAATATCGAACCAGGGGTTGCTGATACATATTTAATAGCTATTTCATACATACTGTAACTTAATATCTTTGCCAGTATTAAAAAAAACCTCTACTTTTGTGCGCTTAAAGACATTTACTTACAGTACTAATGCCTGAACAACATCCACCGGAATCCATATTTAGCCAGCTTGACGCTTTTGGGCATAAGAAAGTTGTTTTTTGCACAGATCCTGACACCAATCTGAAAGCTATTATTGCTATCCACAATACAACGCTGGGCCCTGCATTTGGCGGCGTACGTATGTGGGCTTATAAAACTGAAGGTGACGCCCTCAATGATGTATTACGTTTAGCCAAAAGCATGACCTATAAGGCCGCTATTGCCGGCCTTAACCTTGGCGGCGGTTATTCGGTGATCATAGGCGATTCGCGCCAGGACAAGAACGAAGCTTTACTGCGTAAGTTTGGCCGGTTCATCAAAAATCTTAACGGCGAATTTATTGCAGCCGAAGATGTTGGTACCAACCCGCGCGATATGGAGTACATTAAAATGGAAACCAACCATGTTACCGGTGCTCCGGAAAACATTGGCGGCAGCGGCGATCCTTCGCCAATAACTGCACTGGGTGTTTTGATGGGCATTAAGGCTTGTGTAAGGGAAATGTATGGCAGCGACAGCTTAACAGGGAAATCGGTTATTGTACAGGGCATTGGCCATGTGGGCGAAAACCTGGTACGCCTGTTAAGGGACGAAAACGTAAAAGTTTACGCCAGCGATATTAACGAGGAACGGGTGAGCCAGATCTCGAAAAAATATGGTGCGCAGCCGGTATCAAATAATAATATTTTTGATATCGATGCCGATATTTACGCTCCATGTGCTATGGGTGGTACCGTGAATACGCAAACTATCGCTAAATTAAAGTGCGGTATCATAGCAGGCTCGGCAAATAACCAGTTGCTTGATGAAAACGTGCACGGGCAAATGCTGCTTGATAAAGGCGTGCTTTTTGCTCCTGACTACGTGATCAACGCAGGCGGTATTATCACCGGTTATTCGGAGTTGATGAACTTTAATAAAAAGCGGACTTTACAGCTTACCGAAAACATTTACGAAGCCACGCGTAACGTGTTAAAGCTATCAAAGGCCGAAAATATTCCAACTATAAACGCGGCCAATAAAATAGCCGAAAAACGCATTGAGGATATCAGGAAAGTAAAATCATCGTATTAATACAATTAATTTTTATATAAACCGTTTGCTTAAGCAAACCAAATCGTTCTTACAAAAATGTTAAACAGAAGGCACCTCCGGGTAAAGGTATTACAGGCACTGTACGCGTATCATCAATCGGATACGAAAGACGTTAAGCTATTTGAAAAAAATATGCTGAACAGCATAGACCAGGTTTACGAAATGTACATCTGGATGCTGTCATTGATTAATGAAGTAGTAAGTTTTGCTGCTAATGACGCACAGGAACGCGCCAACAAACACCTCCCCACCGCCGAAGACTTAAATGCAAACCTTAAAATACTCACCAACAGGTTTATCCTGAGCCTGAATGATAATAAGGAATACATTACAGCCTGGAAAAAGTACAAAGTTGACTGGACCTTTGAGCCCGAACTTGCAAAATCACTTTTTATTATCCTTAAAAACTCGCCCGAGTATGCTGAGTATCTTGCCAAAACAGGCGATACCCTGCAAACAGACAAGGATATCATCAAATTCATTTTCAAAAAGGTTATTCTTAAATCATCACTGGCCGAGCAGGTTTTTGAAGACAGGTTTATTTTTTGGCCTGTTGATAAAGATGTGCTTCAGGCACTTATTGCCAAAACGTTCAAAAACTTTTCAAATGATGATTACAAGCTTAACCAGCTTGCCGAAATTACCGGTAACTGGGTTGAAGACCGTGAGTTTGTGGTAAACTTGTTTCAGCAAAGCATCAGGTATAATGACGCTTACCATGAGCTTATAGCCGCCAAAACCCAAAACTGGGAGCCGGAGCGTATTGCCATGATGGATACTTTGTTAATGAAAATGGCTATAACCGAGTTTATCAACTTTAATTCGATCCCGGTTAAGGTTACCATAAACGAGTACCTTGAAATATCAAAAGAGTTTAGCACGCCTAAGAGTAATTCATTTATAAACGGTATCTTGGACAAGATTTTAATAGAGCTTAAAGCCGAAAACAAGATCAAAAAAATAGGCCGTGGCTTGATAGAATAAATTAAAAAATGAAAAAACTATTTTTAAGCTTAGTAGCAGCGGGCATGTTATTATCGGCCTGCAACAGCAGTTCCGGCAATACGGCCGATAAAGCATCAACAACCAGTGCCGACAGCGCCGCAAAAGCAGCTAACGCACCGGTAGCTAAATTTGAAAAAGAAAGCCATGATTTTGGCAAAATTACCGAAGGCGATAAGGTATCATACGATTTCAAATTCACCAATACTGGTAAATCGCCATTAATTATAACCAGTGCCCGTGCTACCTGCGGCTGCACCACCCCTACCTGGCCAAAAGCACCTGTTAAACCCGGCGAAAGCGGTGTTATTGGTGTTACTTTTAACAGCGCAGGAAAAAGCGGCTTACAGGATAAACAAATAACCATTACTGCCAATACCCTGCCTGCTGAAACTATGGTGCATTTAATTGGCGAGGTTTTAAAAAAACAATAATTAATTTAAACAAATGATAGCTACTATTTTATTACAGGCCTCAGGCGGTTTCGGCAGCTACACTCAATTAGTACCTATGGTATTAATTATCGTAGTGTTTTATTTTTTCATGATCCGCCCGCAGGTTAAAAAACAAAAAGATCAAAAGAAATACGTTGAGGAATTGAAAAAAGGCGACAGGGTTATAACCACAGCCGGCATTCATGGCCGTATTATTGATTTAAACGAAACCACTTTTTTGGTTGAGGTTGAAAACGGCAAAATCCGTTTTGATAAATCGGCAATATCGCTTGAGTCTTCAAGAGCATTAAATACACCTGCGGTTGAAAAGAAAGCTTAGTTTATAAGCTCAAAGCATAAGGCTTAAGGCCGAAAGCTATAACATTGCTTTAAGCCCAAAGCGGAATGCTCAAAGCTTAAAGCAAAATATATTTATAACAAACAGCAAAAGCTGAAGGCTAAGAAATGAGTAAAACATTTTTCGGCTTTCAGCTTTTAGCATTAAGCCTTCAGCTTAAAAAATGGCAATAGTAAAATTATCGGCAACAGAACGCAGGCGGCTTTCGGTATTTTTTACCTGTTTGTCGCTGGCAGTTATTGCCTGGATTTTTACTACCCTGTCCGATCCCCTTCCATACAAGGTAAAAAAGGTTTTAACTTTTAAAAACGCTCCGCAAAAGCGGGCATTTCATTCGCTGCAGCCTGATACTGTTGATGCTACCATACATGGCACAGGCTGGCAAATGTTGTTCTCCAAAATCAATAGCGATAATAAACCACTGGTTGTTGATCTCCGCTCGCTCGAAACCCGCAATTATGTAGTTATAGACAGCATGCAGCTTAAACAGATCAATATGGGGAAAGACCCGGCCAACCGTGTTTCATCCATTGATCCGGATACACTTTATTTTGATTTCAGTAACCGCCTTATTAAAAAAGTTCCCGTTCAGCTAACTATGGGCATCAATTATCAAAAGCAGTTTGCCGTATCGGGTAATATTACTGTAAGGCCGGCTTATGTAACTGTGAGCGGCCCTATTGAACGCCTTAAGGAAATTACCTCCTGGAAAACAGATTCGCTTAAATTTGATAATGTTAATGAAACCATTAATACGAGGGTAAATTTAAAACCCAGCAATGAGGGTAACCTGAATGTTTATCCCCGGTCGGTACAGGCCATCATCCCCGTTGATGAATTTACCGAGAAAACGCTTGAGATCCCTGTAAAGCTCATCAACAACAGCAACTATTACAACGTAAAAGTATTTCCTCAAAAAATCAAAGTAACTTTTACCACATCTTTAAGCAGGTATGCCGATATTGACGAAGACTTGTTTGAAGCCGTTGCCGATCTTAACCTTTGGCGCGATAAGGGCTATACCGCCCTGCCGGTAAAGCTAATCCACATGCCGCCCTTTTGTAAAGTGGTAAGGATGTTTCCTGCCAATATTGATTTCTTCATAAAAAAATAATGCTTAAAATAGGTTTAACCGGTAATATAGGCAGCGGAAAAACAACTATAGCCAGGGTGTTTGAATTACTTGGCATCCCTGTTTTTTATGCCGATGACGAAGCCAAAAAAGTAATGGTTACCGACCAGGTACTTATTGAAGGAATTAAACAAACCTTTGGCACGCAGGCTTATTTTGATGACGGCAGCCTTAACCGCAAATATATTTCGGGAATAGTTTTTAATAACAAGGCCGAACTTGAAAAGCTCAACGCACTGGTACACCCTGCCGTGTTCAGGGCTTTTGACAGTTTCGACCAGCAGCATAAGGGTGCCCCCTATGTGATCCGCGAGGCGGCTATTTTATTTGAAAGCGGCTCATACAAAATGTGCGACAGGGCCATTATGATTACCGCCCCCCTTGAAACCCGTATTGCCCGCGTTATGGAACGCGATGATATCAGTCGTGCCGATGTTGAAAACCGCGAGGCCCGCCAGCTGTCGGAAGATGAAAAGCTGAAGCTGGCCAATGATGTAATTATTAACGACGGTAAGCAGCTGGTTATACCCCAGGTAATAGCCCTGCATGAACTGTACTTATCGCTTGCCCGCAATTAATGATACTTGACGATTTTGTTTTATTTGACGAAAAAGGGCTTTACTGTAAATACGGCAACTTTTATATCGACCCACAGCTACCTGTAACAACGGCTGTAATATCCCATGCCCACGCCGATCATGCCATAAGCGGTAACAACAACGTTTACTGCACGCGCGCCACAGCAAGCATTATGCAACTGAGGTATGACCGTACCGCCGCCAAAGTTTTTAATATTGCCGCTTTTAACCAGCCTTTTGAGGTAGGCGGCGTTATGGTAACGCTGATCCCGGCGGGGCATATGCTTGGTTCGGCCCAGGTGCTGATGGAGTATGAAGGCTCAAGGTATTTGTATACCGGCGATTATAAGCTGCAGCCCGATGCCACCTGCGAACCTATTGAATGGGTTACTACCGATGTACTGATCACCGAAAGCACTTTTGCTAATCCGGACATTATTCACCCCGATCCTGTTGCTGAGATCCGTAAGATCAATGATATTAAAAGTAATATTTTGCTTGGGGCATATGCGCTTGGCAAAAGTCAGCGGCTGATTAACCTGATCACGGAACATGCGCCGCAAAAAAAGATCCTGGTACATCATAAAATAATGCCCATCAACGCCATTTATGAAAAAATGGGCTTCCACCCCGGCAAGTACCAGATTTATGGACGTAAGCTGATGAAGGTTCAGGATGAGTTTGTGTACATAGTACCACCCTTTACTTTCGATAGCTATATCAGGGCCACAGGTGTAAAGCGCTTATTTGCATCGGGATGGAAAAATCTGCAGGTTAACAACCAGGATACCCTCTTTATATCCGACCATGTGGACTGGAACGATATCCTGCAAACCATCACCAACACCAAACCCAAACAGGTTTGGACACTTCACGGTAAGGGCGATCATCTGAAAGCTTATTTTAAAGATGATATCTTTGTAAAAATTCTGAACTGATGTTACAGGAGGGCATTGATTATTATATCAACGACGATGGCAATTTTGTTTTTACCGAAGCCTATCACTTAAAGCGGGGCTATTGTTGTAAAAACAAGTGTTTGCACTGTCCCTGGGGTTACGGCAAGACTAAATTGGCCGGAAATGACTCTGGTAAGACGGATAGCGATAAATAATTCAATGTTAAATTAAAAATATTTAAACATATTTGTAATCCATTCATTATTACTACTATGCGGATAGAAGACGAAATACAAAGTACCAATTTTGAGGACAACTACCACAAAGCGGTCATCAACGTGGCTTACACGCAAGGTTGGCTGGCTAACTATTTTCGTTGCCATTTTGATAAACATAATATTACCCAGCAGCAGTTCAATATATTAAGGATTTTGCGTGGCCAATACCCCAAACCCGCTACTATAAATTTGTTAAAAGAGCGGATGATCGATAAAATGTCGGATGCCTCACGCATTGTTGACCGCCTTGTTCAAAAAGGCCTGGTTTCGCGCTGCACCAATAATAAAGACAGGCGGGCAGTAGATATTCGGATCAGCGATGAAGGACTTGCAACCCTTTCAAAAATGGATGCTGAGTTTAAAACTAAAGAAGTACTCAGCAATAACCTCACCGAAGACGAAGCCGCAACCCTAAGCGATCTATTGGACAAAATGCGGGGATAAGCTTTTTTAAGGCGAAAGGAAAAAGGTTAAAGGCGAAAGGTTTGTTACTTTACCATTGTTGCTATTTCCGTCTCAACCACGTCATTGCGAGGTACGAAGCAATCGCGAACTGTACAGAGAAACTTGTATAGCCGCTCTGCATCTTGGGGATTGCTTCGTTCCTCGCAATGACGAGGGGTGACTTAGGGAAGTAAAAACACTAAAAACTCCCCCTTATTTTATCAAATATCTCCGCATCATATAATTCCCTTAACTCGCCATGTACAACCGGCGATAATGGTGCTAACGCAGATGCTTCAACATTACTGAAAACCTGGGTTGTTTTGGATGCGCCGGGAATAACCGTAGTAACCTCCGGATGATCAAGGATCCAGCGGATGGCCTGTTGGGACATATTACCGGCTGGCAGGATATTTTTTATTTTGTTAGCCAACCTCACTCCTTCTTTAAACTCGATGCCCGAAAACGTTTCGCCGGTGTTGAATTTTTCGCCGTTGGCGTTGTAGTTACGATGATCGCTTTGGGCAAATGTGCTTTGCTCATCAAACCTGCCGCTTAGTAAACCGCTTGCCAAGGGCACCCGGATAATCAAGGCAACACCCTTTTCTTCGGCTTTGGCAAATACCTCGTCGGCCACATGCTGCCTGAACAGGTTAAATATGATCTGTAACGACGCCAAACCTTCCTGCTCAAGACAGATCAATGCCTCTTCAGAAGTTTCAACACTGGCGCCGAAATGAGTTATCAGCCCCTCTGCCTGCAACTTGCGCAGGTTATCAAACACCTTACCCGAACGCATCTCTCCGGTAGGGATACAATGCAACTGCTCCAGGAAAAGCGTTGGTATGTCCAAATGCTTTAATGAATCCTCAGCATGGCGCTTCATGGCATCATAAGTAAAATTTTGCGGCCAGCCGTTAGGCTCGTCCCCCCGCCTGCCCAGTTTGGTGGCTACATAAACCTGTTTATCAATAGTTTTTAAAAACTTACCAATAACGGTTTCGCTTACGCCCATGCCATATACATCGGCAGTATCAATAAAATTACCGCCTGCATTGGTATAGGCAGTTAATATATTAAAGGCATCTTCCTCGTTCACGTTTCCCCAGTCGGCACTGCCTAACTGCCAGGTACCCAGGCCTACTTCGGCTATTTGGGTACCTTTAAAGTTTCTGTAGTTCATGGTTGTTTATTATAAAAAAGAGTATATATAAAATCGTCATTGCGAGGTACGAAGCAATCCCAAACTATACAGAGTAACCAAAACAGCCGCTCTGCTAATCGGGGATTGCTTCGTACCTCGCAATGACGTGATGGAGAAACAGAAGACAGTTTTACGCCTTAAACGCCGCTGCTTCTTCTTTCAATATCGCCAGTACTTCCGGCCTTACATTACCGAAAAAGGATACACCCATTGCACCGTTTTTAAGCGCCACCTGAATGCCGGTACGGATCTCATCGTCACTTTTAAAATCGGACAAATACAAGCCTGCATACAACGGAAACCTTCCGGCCAGGAAATGGACGCCTTCGGCCACGGCATTACCTATCCAGCTTACACCTTCCTTGTAAAAACCATGATATATCATGGGGCAAATACCGTCCATGTTCCAGTTTGTCCAATCCTGTCTTACGTTACGGCGGGCTACTTCGGGCGTAGGGAATACAGCCGCGGTTATTTGTTTTTTATGCTGATGGGCCACGGCCGAGATGCCATTAACGACACGGGTTATATTATTATACCTGAACAAGCGCCATGAAAGGCTTGCTTCAGGGTATTGGATCTGATCAAGATCGAGATTATATTCTTCCTTGAATTTGGCTTTGCAAACATCGCAGTAGCAAAAGTCATATTCGGGCAGTTCCTTGGTTTGATCAAGCTTGTAATGGTCCCAAAGGTTTACAGGGAGGATCACATCGCAATAACGCACATAATCCAGGTGGATGCCGTCGATATAATCTTTAGCCAAAATATCATCAACAGTTTTGGTCAAATACTCCTGCACTTCAGGGCGCGACGGGCATAGCCAGCGATAGTACTGTACATAAGGCGGATGATCGGCACATGATTCGCCTTTGCGGTTTTTGCTGTACCATTCGGGCTTTTCGCTCACCAGTTCGGCACGGTTAAAAGTCCACATCCAGCGGTGAGCTTCCAGTCCTTTAGCTTTGGCAGCGCGAAAGTGGCGTTCGCTGTCATTCTCGAAAAATATACCTGTTATGCCCGATGCTTTATAGTCCGCGTAACGGGTAGCAAGCTCATCGTCGGTATCTTTCTGGTTAGGATTGATCCATACCCAGTTTTTCATAGCCTTTTTCTTGCTGATTTTGGCAGCTTCAACGGCGGCATTGCTTACTAATGGCAGCTGGGCGGCCACGCCAGCCAGTAAACCGGCCTTTAAAAATTCGCGCTTATTCATGGAGTTTTAGGGATTATCTGTTGCTGCACCAGGCCATCCTGGTCAATTGTATAGGTAGCTTTGGTTTTGCTATCAGTAATGTAGAGCATAAACTGGTGTGTGGTTGCTTCCAGTTTCAGTTCGTTATCATTACCGTTTATATTAACCTTAGTTTCAATACCTAATTTGCTTAACTGGGCAAGGTATTCATGGTGATCTTTATACCATTGCTTTTGCTTATAATAAACCAGCCACAGGTATTTCTTTTGCTCTTCGGCATAAGGCATTTCAAATATTACATCACCGGCCTCATGATCACTGAACAGCAGGTAGCCCCAGCGCTCGGGGTAATGCATATTAATAAGCCCCTGGTTGCTCCATACCCAGTTATGCTCCGGCAAATCACGCCCTGCATTATCCTGCAGCTTTACATATTTGCCATTCTGCACCTTAGTATCATACTCCACACGCGAAAAATTGATGCGCCACATGGTGCCATTCTTTATCACAGCCCGGTTAAAACCGCCGGCTATAGCTTTGAAGGGAATAGCCATTTCAACCGTCCAGCCTTTATCTGTATCCGAAGGGTCATTCAAGGTACCCTGAACCTTTACTGCCGAACGTAA
This sequence comes from Mucilaginibacter angelicae, assembly GCF_042434235.1. NCBI lineage: Bacteria > Pseudomonadati > Bacteroidota > Sphingobacteriia > Sphingobacteriales > Sphingobacteriaceae > Mucilaginibacter > Mucilaginibacter angelicae. The sequence continues at coordinate 229,624 of NZ_JBHLTS010000075.1, forward strand.
GCCATGCGTATCCCAACCGGTTACCGCAGCGCCGTTGTTACGGTAGGGTTTGGTTAAAAACAGATCGAAAATGGTGTTGAGGGCATTTACCTCAATTTCAAAATATTTATGCGTGCTGTTATTGGGGTCGATAAACAGCTCAAAATCATTGTCGCGGTAAACAATATCATCATGATGGGTAAGTGTGGCCCAAACATGCGGATCTTTGATCCGGGCAGCTACATACAGGCAGCTATCGTCCCAAAGCATTTTAATATTGGTTTGTAACGGAGGCTGCGGTTTAAGGCGGCCCTCTATATCCTGGAAATCCTGAGTCCATTTGGCTTGCTGCCATACGGCATCTTCCACATCGCCATCAATTACAGGCGCTTGCTTTACATGCTTTACAACGTAGCTTTCAGGAACAGTAAACAAATCAGGAAATTCCTTAAAAGCATCCTGGGCTTTCACCAGACCGGGCAATGCAAATAAAGCGGCGGTCAGGCCTGGTTTAACAAAACGGCTAAGGCAGATGCTTATTGATCTCATTTACTGCCTAAGGCTAAGATGTAATCAAACTCTTCGCGCTTTACTCCCATTACCGACAGGCGTCCCTGCCTTACCAGGCCAATATCCTGCAATTTAGGATCGGCCTTGATTTGCTCAAGGGTTACCGGGGTCTTCAGGGCTTCAACCGGTGCCAGGTCAACAACTACCCAATTGGTATCATCGGTTGTGGGGTCCTGGTAAGCCTCTTTCACTACTTTGGCTATGCCTACTATCTCTTTTCCCTCGTTGCTGTGGTAAAATAATACAAGGTCGCCCTCTTTCATTTCCCTCAGGTTATTGCGCGCCTGGTAATTGCGCACACCATCCCAAAAAGTACGACCATCCTTATTAAATTTTTCCCAGCTGTATTTAAAGGGCTCACTCTTAACTAACCAATGTTGCATTTGTACGGTATAATTTATTGTAGCGTAAAAATGTAAAAAAGGGAGCGTAAACTAAAATGCATTGCTGGTTATAGAGGGCATTGTTACACTGAAATTATGGCTTGGAGTGGTAATGTAGGGGTAATAAGAAATTTAATTATTTATCATTACTCGTTAACAATTGCGCCAATCTCTTGGCATTCCTTGCGTTTATAGCATTGGTTAAAGCAACAGAGGTATATATAGCTATCCCCTCTTCATCATCGGGGTGGTAACTCAGCATGAGTTTTACCGTACGCGATTCCCACAAATAAACATCCTGGTAATCATTTGGCTTTGCAGTGAACGTGCCGTACCAGTGCAAAAACTTACTGAGCATCTTATATCCCTGGTCGCGGTTAAAGAAAACATAAATGTTCACTAATTTATTTTGGTAAGTACGCAAACATATATGGCTTGCGGTTAGCCCGCCTTCCAGCTCCAGCTGCTTATCGGGATGATATTCATAGGTGACACAGCTATCGGCGTCGGGCTTGCTGCCCTCACCTTCAAGGTACGTTAAACCCTGTACCTGCTCACCGGTAAGGTAGTTGCCCAGGCTAAATCCGCCAATGCCATTGCGGGCCTTTAAATACACCAGCGATCCCACTTTGCCCGCTTGTGAAAAGCCCGGCGAATGCAGGCACATGATAATCAAAAGCCCTGTAACTACTCTGTAGGGCAAGTAGCAAAAAAACTTAGCTTTCATATCCTCCTCCCTGGTTTTACCTTGATTAAATAAGCACCTTACCTGGTACTTAAAAATGTTGCGTAAAACTAATTTGAAGAAATAATCAGCTCATTATCAAACAATAATAACGATTGTATAGCAAATTGAACTGTTTTTACACATTGTTACACATGTATCTGTTTACTTTTTCCATCAAAGTGTATAATAAAATGCAAAGATTTTTAGCAGTTAATCAGCAAGCATGTATTCTTTAAGCTTGCCTTGTAAGGCTAAGGCCTGCGGTATGAGGCCCTTATCTTTGATATATTGCTCAAACGCTACATCGGGGCCAATAAGATGTTCTTTAAAAATATCCCTGAACCTTGAATACTTTAACGCTAAGTTCCATTTGTTTTTCAGGTATTCAAAAACCTGTTCATCCTCATCCTTCAGCATCGAATAATTGACCACTACAAAAGCATCACGGGGGAGTGTTTCAATACATTTCAGGATATCCAGGTTATAAGCGATCCAAACCTTCAGATACTCGGTAGCATGATCATTATAAAACTGCACCATACGGCGGGCCCGTCTGAATTTCATCCATACCAGTCTCGAAAAATATTTACGCGCCATATATTTGTTATCCACAAACTTAAATTCGCGCCGTAAAAGCGAGCTCACTACCGATCGGTAATCGCGCAGGATAACAAGGTAACAGGCATCGGGCAGCAGTTCTTTGTACACATCCAGAAACAGGCAGGTCCGCGGGTCTTTCCATCCCCATTGATCGTACAATTGCTGTTTAACTTTAATGACGCTTTTAAGCTTCTCCTTTTCATAAATGGTGAACTGGGCCACGTGCCCAACCGTAAGCCCTGTTTTGGGCAGGTCATGGTCGGCAAGGATCTCTTCATGCATTTTTAAAAATTCGATATCTTCAAAATGCCCTTCAACGTTACCATTGCCACCAGGCACCAGTTTCTCACCTGTTTGCAGGCCGCATTTACTTAACCATTGGGTAATAAGCGAGGTGCCGGAACGGTGCATTCCGGTAATGATCAGTACTCTTTTTTGCATAAATCAGTTATAAGCGTCCTTTCTTTATCAGGAATAACTTGGTATTTTATTGGTCTGCTTTTTAACAGGATGCAGGTTGTTTATAATATAATAGAGCAGTGAAGAGGTACTTTGTTGTATGGTATAGTTGCAGGTATCAATATACAGGTCGGGATTAACAGGGATATCAAACCTATCGTTAATACCTGTCAGGTTAGTCAGTTTATCAGGATGGCCCTCGGGCAGCAATGCCCTTTTGTACAGGCCTTTGGTATCGCGGCTTATAAGCTTGTTAACCGGGCAATCAACATGCACAATGCTTACATGCTCATATTTTTCGGCAAGCTCCTGCCTGATATCATCATACGGATTTATAGCGCTAACAATAGTAACAATGCCCTGTGCACTAAAGCGGCTGGCTACAAAACCCAAGCGACGGATGTTTTCGTTCCGGTCTTCTTTGCTAAAGCCCAGATCCCGGCAAAGCGCTGCCCGGTATTCATCACCATCAATAATCTCAATTTTAATCCCCAGGCTTGTTAATTCGGCGGCTACACTTTTTGCTAAAGTAGTTTTTCCCGCACCCGATAATCCGCAAAATAAAAGTATCATGACCTTAATTTTTATTTAGTATGTCTTATTGATCAGCTTAACATATTGCTTAGGATAAGTGAACTTAGGAAATTAATCGGCTGATTAATTTTGTTACATTGTAAATAATCAATTACATGGAAGGCCAGGAGACGGAAAGTCAGGCTAAAAACCTGCATTTATTGGTCAAAAATGAAGTTTTCATGAATAAAGCAACAGGTACGGTCAAACACTAACCAACGCTACACTTAACAAAAATGTTACGGAATTTAATTTATTGGAAATGATTTGGGAGGCTATTTGAGTATCCTGTTTTATAATATCTTTACTGCCGGACTAAACAACCTATCACAATAAAATGAACGAGTTTTCGATTAACGGAGGTGCTTATATTGGTAACGCCAAAACCTCTAAACCTTTGGCGACTTTAAAAGTTGATGCATCGGTACTTAAGATAAATCTTGGCATATTTGGCCAATTATTTTTTAACGCCGATGATATCGTTCAGATTGAATATGCATCTTCAATCGGCGGCGAAGGTATCAGGATTATCCATAATGTTCCGTCATACCCTAAAAAAGTTGTGTTTACAGCAAGTATGCCTTACCATAGCATCATTGAAAACATAAAAGCAACGGGATTCTTTAATAAAACTCCGAATGATCAGGTTCAATACTACCAGGTTAAGAAAATGCAGGGACAGGGTAAAATACCATTTAAAACTGCTGCAATAATAGCGTTCTTAGCAGGCTGGAATATTCCTTTATTGACCGGCTTTATAAAAGGAGGGGTTTATCGCGCCGCAAATTATTCGCTCATATCATTCATCTTTGTTTTTCTGATGATTGTACTGATACTTTTTTCACAGCCCTTCAGGGCATTAGTATTGAAAGAGGACAGGGAAATAAATGACCTGAAAAAATCTTTATATTTTTTATGGGCTATTGTCACCATTGGCGGCATCATGTTTACTATCGTAAGCCGGGTACCTCTTAATAAATAATCACTAACTATTCAACATCCTCAGCAACCGGCTCCTCTTTATCAGGCTTAAAAAGCAAAATAAGCGCGCCTATTTGTAACAGGTCGATTATTATGGCGATGCAACCTGCATAAATGTTTGTTCTGAAGGTAAAAGGAAGCCTTATAAGGTCGGGCGTTATGGTTAAGATCAATAAAACCAGTAATACCCATTTGGTCCATTTATAACCCTGCCTGATAAGAAGGGCCAGGGCAAGTAAAATACCCAGGGCAATACAGGTAGCTAAAGCAAGATCAAAAGTAGCCGACCTTCCCCCGTTCAGGTAATAATAAACCAGGTACAAAACTGCCGAAACGCGGATAAGGTTGGATGCCACACTGGCTTTTGATTGTGATGATAGGTTCATAACGGCTAAAGGAAAATTTGTATCAATGTAAAATCTTAAACATCAGCTCCTTCATGAGCTCGCCATGGGGGGCGTTTGATTCAACACCCTTGCTTTTCAAATCGTACTCGCGCAGATAGCTGATCACCTGAAAAATTTTACCAAGCGGGTAGTTACGGGCGGCCTGCTCATAATCTTTTAAAAAATACGGGTTCACACCCATTTCGCGCGCAAGGTTTTGCGGGGTTTTATCCTTTACGTAATGATATACCAGCACCTTGCTGAAAAAGTTATTCAGGTTGCCCAACACCAGCACAATGGGGTTTGATTTGGGGTTGGCCTCAAAGTAATTGATGATCTGGTTTACCTTGTAGGCGTCTTTTTTGGTAAGCGCGGTTTGCAGCTCAAACACATTATATTCCTTGCTGATACCGATATTATCCTGGATATGTTTCAGGGTTATTTCCTGTCCGGCGCTAACGTTTAACATCAGCTTTTCAAGCTCGTTGGCAATCTTGGAAAGGTCGTTGCCCAGATATTCGGCAATCATGGCCGATCCCTGCTGGTTCATTTTATAGCCCTTTTCGCTTACATAGCCTTCAACCCAGGCCGGTACCTTATTGTCATACAAAGTGGCCGATTCAAAGATAAGCCCTTTTTTTTCAATGGCTTTGTAGGTTTTCTTGCGCTTATCAAACTTGCCGTATTTGTAGCAAAAAACAAGGATGGTGCTTGGCAGCGGATTTTCGAGATAACTGAGTACCGGGTCGATGCTTTTTTTATTGTCCTCGTCCTTGCCCCATTTCATGTCCTGCGCTTCTTTTACCAGTACCACCTGGTAATCGGCCATCATGGGGTAACGCTTGGCGGCGTTGAGCACGGTCATGATATCGGTATCCTTGCCGTATACCACAGTTTGGTTAAAGCCGCGTTCATGTTCAGGCAGCACATGATGCTCAACGTAATTGCTTACCAGGTCGATAAAATAAGGCTCCTCGCCATGCAGCAGGTACAGCGGTTTAAACTTACGGTTCTTAAGGTCCTTTAATATCTCGGCAGCAGTCATATTCTTAGCAGTCAAAAGTACTAAGTACTGAGCCAAAAGTGGAATGTATTTTTATTTAGAGGGGATTAGGTAACGGAAATCATCTTATTTTTTGTCAGCAGAAAAGTTTCGGGTGAAAACAGGCAGAACAATGATGGCCTTGTGTGATGGCAAAGGCATCAGCGAATTTTGCGGCAGAGGAGGCATAAGGGTGGGCAAAATTTAGCAGCCGTGGTTCTGCCTGTTTTGCAGCAGGGGACTGTGCGGCAAAGAAACCTCTCTGCTGACTTGATTTTTTGGTTACTTTTGTATCAAGACAAAAGTAACAGCCCTCCCGCGGCAATTGAGCGGGCCAATGTTCTTTGTTCGTAACATTACTTATTGTTTACTCCTAATTGAAAAATGCTCCAACCGCTTAACCTGCCCCCATACCCTTTTAAAATAAGCGACGATAACGGCACACTGACCCTTTTTGATGAGATCCGTAAGAAAACCATCATTATTACGCCCGAAGAGTGGGTGCGTCAGCATTTTGTACAATATCTTATCAAACAAAAAAACTATCCCAGGTCGTTGATCAAACTGGAAGGCGGGCTCAAACTTAACACCCTGCAAAAACGCACCGATATCGTGGTGTTTAACCCGGCCGGACAGCGTATTTTAATGGTGGAATGCAAAGCCCCATCAATAACTATCGATCAAAAAACCTTCGACCAGATAGCCCGGTACAATATGGTGCATAAAGTTTCCCTGCTTGCGGTAAGCAACGGACTGCAGCATTACTACTGTACTATCGATCACGAGAAATGCACATATCAGTTTATTGAGGAGTTGCCGGTATATGTTAAGGGGTAGTGGCAAAACATATAGAATCGTCATTGCGAGTAACCATCAGGGAACCTGAAAAAAATGTGATGACGTATAAAATATATTTTAGCGATGGTGCGCGGGGCAGCGTTAGGGATTGCAGTGTAAAGCCCACAGCGTGTGTAGGGATTGCGGGCAGGAAAGGCGAGGACTTGCAACGGAAAGCCCGGGCCGCAGGCAACGCCCATATTATAAAAATTGATTAAAAAAACACGCTTAATACTTAATAATCAACAACTTACAATCACGTCATTATAAGGCACGAAGCAATCCCTAACTATACAGGGAAACTTGCATAGCTGCCCTGCCTGTAGGGGATTGCTTCGTACCTCGCAATGACGCTTTTTGGAATAGCCCTTTAATTAAAGGGCTGCATTAATCTATCCCCAATAAAATGTTATGATAACAGTTATCAATTCCCTAATTTGGGCAGCATAACCTCATCAATTATAACATCTCACACTTATGAACTTTTACAACAAAGCGATAGCCCTGATTTCAGCATTGATTGTATGCAGCTTCATTGCACCTGCCCAGGAAGCTAAGCTCCCCACACAGTGGACGAATACCGCCATGCAGGCCGGGATTCCATTATCCGAATACCCACGGCCGCAGCTGCAGCGTAACGACTGGCTTTGCCTTAACAGCCATTGGGATTACCGCGGTGGTAAAGATGCCCCCAATGCTTTGAACCCCGAAACGCCTGCATCGTTTGAGAGCAAGCCGGATAAAATACTGGTGCCTTATTGTCCTGAGTCAGTGCTGTCCGGTGTACAGCGCAAGCAGGAGATCAATATGTGGTACCGCCGAAGTTTTGAAGTCCCGGCAAAATGGCAAAACAAACAGGTTATTATTCATTTCGGTGCGGTTGATCATGATGCCACCATTTTTGTGAACGGAAAAAAGGCAGGATCTCATTCGGGTGGGTACGACTCATTCAGTTTTAACATTTCACCCTATCTTAAAAAAGGCAGCAATACCATTATCGTTGCCGCCCAGGATTTAAATGATGGCAAAACGCCATCGGGTAAAAACGGACCACGCGGCGATTATACTTTTTCATCGGGCATATGGCAAACCGTTTGGCTGGAGCCTGTGAGCAAATCATACATCAAAAACATTCGTCTGCTGCCCGATCCGGAAGGCAAGCGCTTAAAGGTGTTTGTTAATGCTGTAGGTGCCGGTAAGATCAAGGCGGTTGCATTAAACAATGGCCAGGATGTTTCGCAGGTTAGCGCGGTTGGCGGATCATATTTTTATCTGCCAATAGATAACCCTGTTCTATGGTCGCCCGAGGCTCCTTTTTTATATGATCTGAAGCTTACCCTTTATAATGCCGATGGCAGCGAGGCCGATGAGGTTAAAAGTTATTTCGGTATGCGGGATATTAAGCTGGGTAAACTTAACGGTGTAATAAGGCCGCTTATCAATGGCAAATTTATCATGCAGCTTGGCCTGCTTGACCAGGGTTACTGGCCCGATGGAATTTTAACCGCGCCAACAGAAGAGGCCCTTAAATTCGATATAGAATACACTAAAAAGGCGGGCTATAACCTGATCCGTAAACATATGAAAACCGAACCTCAGCGCTTTTACTACTGGGCCGATAAAATGGGGCTGCTGGTTTGGCAGGATATGCCTGCCATATGGTACCAAAATGAAGATACCACACAAAACAGGAAGGTTTACCGGCAGGAGTTAAAAGCCATCATTGACGATCATTATAATTCGCCCTCCATTATTACCTGGGTACCTTTTAATGAAAATTGGGGTGCCTTTGATGTAAAAAACATCACCAACTGGGTTAAGCAATATGATCCGTCGCGACTGGTTAACGGAAACTCAGGCTTTAACAATAATCCCGATTATCAGAAACCTTACGGCGATCCGGGCAATGGCGATTATGTAGATACGCACATTTATGTTGGCCCATACGGTGCTTCTGTTCCTGACGGTCACCGGGCCGCTTCATTGGGCGAGTTTGGCGGCGTTGGCCTGTTTGTGCGCGGCCATATGTGGCCGGTTCATAATAATGCCTACGATTACGAACCAACTAAAGCCCGGCTTACCGATCGTTATGTTTTTTTGCTGGATGAAGTAGAGCAGCTAATGAAATATAAAGGCTTAAGCGTTGCCATATACACCCAAACTACCGACGTTGAACACGAAGTAAACGGCGTTTTAACCTACGACAGGGCCGTCGAAAAAATGGACATCGAAAGGGTTAGGGAGGTGAACCAGGCTGTAATTAAAGAAGGGGATAAATTGAACAAGTAGTAAATCAACGCCATGTCATTGCGAGGAGCGAAACGCAGGGCTGAGCTCAGGCGCGACGTGGCAATCGCATGCTATACAGGGCGGCTGTGCTTCCGTGCGATTGCTTCGTACCTCGCAATTGTAAGGGTTTAGTAATTCGGAGACAAAATAGCAGGTTATTATTTGTTGTTTAAGGAGATCATATCGATAGGTCTTTTGCCATTAATACCTTGATGAGGTCTTTCC
>NZ_JBHLTS010000076.1:0-241211 GCF_042434235.1 Mucilaginibacter angelicae
AAGTTATTTAATCCTTATCTTTAAAAAAAAGACCTGTATAGTTCATCTTAGGACTAACAGAATAGCTTGTATAGTATTTACAGGATTTACTCACAAATCTGTATAGCTTTTTCAGGACGGGTCAATCTAAAAACTACTGTATCAATACCGTACACAAGGTGTTACACTTACGTACAGTTGATGATTTTAAAATGATTTAAGTAATTGATATTCAGGTGATTTTAATTTTGGTATATGTTTTACATTGATATCAAAAAAAACTGTACGATATGCTTAAAAATTACTTCAAAATAGCCTGGCGTAATATCGTTCGTCATAAAGGCTATTCTGCTATAAATGTTGCAGGTTTAACTGTTGGCTTAGCTGCCTGCTTGCTCATTTTCGTTATCATTCAGTTTGAGCTTAGTTTTGATACCTTCAATCCTAATTATAAAAATATCTATCGTGTAGTTACACAGGAAAAGCACGAGTCGGAAACTACAACTAACCCTGGCGTAGCGGTTCCTGCAACCGATGCTTTACGCCTGGATATTCCGCAGGCTAAAGTGGCCGCCCTGAACAGCAGCTATGGCAGCCAGATCACCGTGCTTGAAAATGCAGGTAGCAATACCGGCGATAAAAAGTTTACTGAAAATATCGGCGTATTATTTATCCAACCCCAGTTCTTTGATATTTTTAGCTATAAATGGCTGGCAGGTAGCCCGTCGGTATTAGCTAATCCGGATATGGTTGTTTTGGACAAAAGCTCAGCCATTAAGTATTTTGGTGACTGGACGAATGCTGTGGGCAAAACCCTTAAAATGGATAATGTTTTGACGCTAAAGGTATCGGGCATTGTTGAGGATGTCCCGGTAAACAGCGATTTTCCGTTTAAAATAATGGTATCCTTTGTTACCTGGAAGCAACACCCTAAAGATTATAACTACAATGCCGAATGGGGATCAACCAGCAGCAGCCACGAGGTGTTTATGCTGTTCCCGGCCAGTATGTCAAAAAGCAGTATCGATGCCCAGTTAAAAGCATTTTCGGCCAAACACTTTAAAAAAGGATCGTCACAAACTACACTTTTGCCGCAGCCGCTTGCCGATATGCATTTTGATACCCGGATAGGTAACCCGCTTGGTGATCATAGCACCAGCAGGGCCACTTTACGTACCTTGTCGTTCATCGCGCTGCTGATCATTATTATGGCCTCTATCAACTTCATCAATCTATCAACAGCGCAATCTGTAGGCAGGTCAAAAGAAGTTGGCATCCGTAAAGTACTGGGTAGTACCCGTCCGCAATTGATCTTCCAGGTAATTGGTGAAACTACTATCATTGTTATCGCCTCGGCTTTAATTGCTTTGGCAGTTGCCTGGCTGGCCATGCCTCAGTTGAAAAATATAGCTAATGTACCTGATAGTATCAGTTTGTTTACTACCGGCAGCTTGTTGTTCTTAGTTGCAAGTACAATCGCAATAGTTTTATTATCAGGAATTTATCCTGCATTGGTGGTGTCGGGCTTTAAACCGGTACTTGCACTTAAAAATAAAATAACTGCGGCCTCAATCGGTGGTATCCCGCTTCGTCGCGGATTGGTTATTGCTCAGTTTGCCATATCGCAGTTGCTTATTATCGGTACCATAGTGGCTGTAAACCAAATGGACTTTGTTAACAAGGCCGATCTCGGTTTTAACAAAAATGCATTACTCATTATTCCTGGTTATACCGATAGCTTAAGCCTCCGTAAAATGGAATCGTTTAAGCAGCTGGTACTGCAAAACCCCAATGTTAAAGCCGTTACTTTTTCTTCAGACGTACCATCGTCAGAAAATAACTGGGGCACTAATTTTGATTTCAATAACTCAACCAAAGATGTTGGCTTCAACACCTATCTGAAGTTTGGCGATGCTGATTACTTCAAAACATATGGATTACAGTTTGCTGCCGGCAAAGGTTATGACGTAAGCGATACCGCGAAACAGTATGTGGTTAACGAAACCTTTATCCATAAATTAGGCATCCAAAAAGCTAATGACGCTATTGGTAAAACCTTGCGTTTAGGTGGCGGCAAATGGCTGCAAATAGTTGGGGTTGTTAAAGATTTTAAAACCAACTCCCTTCGTGAAGCAATAAAACCTATAGTAATATCACCTGCAAAGAAATTTGAAGGACAGATAGGTATCAAAATTCAAACCTCCGACCTGAGCAAAACCGTTTCCCAGCTACAAAAAATGTGGGAGAATACTTATCCCGAGTACGCGTACAACGGCTATTTCCTGGATGATAATATCGCCAAATTTTATGAGCAGGAAAATAAAATGGCCTTGGTTTACAAGGTATTTGCCGGGATAGCCATATTTATATCATGCCTTGGTTTATACGGTCTGGTATCGTTTATGGCGGTTCAGCGCACCAAAGAGGTAGGGATCCGTAAAGTACTGGGCGCATCAGTAAGCAGTATAGTATTCCTGTTTTCAAAAGAGTTTATGGTACTTATCGGCATCTCATTCCTGATAGCCATGCCTGCCGCCTGGTATATCATGAACGGCTGGCTGCAAAACTTTGTGTACCGCATTTCAATGAGTGCCTGGATCTTTTTACTGGCTATAGTATCATCGCTGATAATAGCATGGGTAACGGTAGGCTACAAAGCTGTTAAAGCAGCATTGGCTAATCCGGTTAAAAGCTTGCGAAGCGAATAATTTATGTTCATTGGTTCATTTGCTCACTGGTTCATTAGTAAATGCGGGTAATACCGCAGAAAGAACTTCTGTTCCAGAACAAGTACCAATAAACAAATGAACCAGTGAACTAATGAACATTTAAGCCATGATAGGAAATTACATTAAAACCACTGTACGCGGCCTGATGAAAAACCGGGCTTATAGCTTTTTGAACATTGCCGGTTTGGCTATCGGCGTGGCCTGTGCATCTATGATATTTTTGTGGGTGCAGGACGAGCTTACCTTTAACCACAATTTTGTGAAGCGGGATAACCTGTACACGGTTCGTGAAAATCAAACCTATGATGGTAAAACCTCAACATTTCGTGCTACACCGGGCCCTATGGCTGCGGCGCTGAAAGCCGAAATTCCGGGTATTAAAAATGCCGCTCGTATGGGTGGTTCTGATAATATCGTATTCGCGCTTGGCGATAAAGCCATTAACGAGGATGGTTCATATACCGATGCGGAGATTTTCCCGATGCTGAAACTGGCTTTCGTGCAGGGTGATGAAAACAATGTTTTTCATGAGTTGCGTTCGGTAGTGATCAGCACTACCATGGCCAAAAAGTTTTTTGGTGATGCTAACCCCATGGGCAAAACATTAAAGATGAACAACGAGCAGGATTTTACAGTTACTGGTGTATTTACCGATCTGCCAAAAAACTCAACTTTCCAGATGCAATGGTTTGCCCCCTTAAAAAACATTGATCATGTGCAGCCCTGGATGCAGGATTGGGGAGCCAACTGGGCTCGCACTTATGTGGAGCTGGAACCATCGGCAGATGTTAATGCAGTGAACAAAAAACTGGCTAACTACATCGGCACCAAGAAAAACGGAAATACTACCTTCTCATTCCTTTTCGGCATGAATGACTGGAACCTGCGCGATAAATTTACCGATGGCAAAATGGATGGCGGAAGGATCGAATATGTCCGTTTGTTTTCGGCAATCGCGTTCATTATCCTCATCATAGCCTGTATCAATTTTATGAACCTATCAACAGCCCGTTCCGAAAAACGGGCTAAGGAGGTTGGCGTTCGTAAAGTGATGGGGGCTGGCAAGGGCAAACTTATAACCCAATTTATAGGTGAGGCTGTGATTATGGCCTTTATAGCGGTAATTATAGCCGTGCTTTTAGTTTATGCGGCCCTGCCATCGTTCAATAACATGGTTCAAAAGGAGTTGAGTATTGATTTGTTGCAGCCATTACATTTGTTTTATTTGCTGTCGATAGGGTTGATTACCGGGTTGCTTGCCGGGAGTTATCCGGCGTTCTATCTGTCGTCATTTAACCCGATAGCGGTATTAAAGAATATCAAATTACCATCGGCAGCGGGTGCCGGTTTTATCAGGCAAAGTTTGGTGGTGATCCAGTTTTCGGTATCTATCATACTCATTATAGGTACGGTAATTATATACCAGCAAATTCAGCATGTAAAAAACAGGGAACTTGGTTATGAAAAAGATAACCTTGTTTACATCGACACCAAAGGTAAGCTGAGCGATCATTTTGCAGCAGTAAATAACGAGTTGAAGCAAACCGGCGTTGTGGCCGATGCCTCATTGAGTGAATATCCTGTATTACAGATCTGGAGCAATACTGATAACTTTTCATGGGATGGCAAGGATGCATCAAAAAATCCGCTTATCACCATTGAAAATGTGAGCCCGCAATTTGTATCAACCATGAACATGAAACTGGTTGCCGGCAGGGATTTCTATGCCAATGCCAAAACCGATAGTAACAATGTGATCATTAACGAAGCCTTTGCCAAACAAATGGGCAAAGCGGGCCACGTAGGCGGTATTATCAGGGATGGCGGAACTAAGCCATACCAAATAGCAGGAATTATTAAAGATTTTCTGTACAACGATATGTACGTTGCAGGTGCGCCGCTCATGTTGTTCAGCCATCCGCAAAACAATAACTATTTAACCATCCGCTTTAAACCGGGCGTTAATTTAACCGAAGCGCTGGCCAAAACCGGCGAGGTTTATAAGCGCGTTAACCCCGGTTATCCGTTCGAATACAAATTTGTTGATGCCGATTTTGATGAGCTGTTTAAAACCGAAACCCTTACAGGTAAGCTTGCAGGGGTGTTTGCATCATTGGCAATTGTAATATCCTGTCTCGGCTTATTTGGCTTAGCCGCTTATACTGCCGAAAGAAGGATCAAAGAAATCGGGATCCGTAAGGTACTTGGGGCTTCGGTAGCTGGTTTAACAGGTTTGTTATCTCGCGATTTTTTAAAGCTGGTTGCTGTGTCATGCCTGATAGCCTTTCCGGTTGCATGGTATGCCACCAATAACTGGTTGCAAAATTACCAGTACCGGGTAACCGTACAATGGTGGGTATTTGCCGCGGCCGGGATTGCCGCAATTGTTATAGCACTGGCTACCGTAAGTTTCCAGGCTGTTAAAGCAGCGCTGAGTAACCCGGTTAAAAGCCTTCGTTCGGAATAAGTTAGTCATTAAGTCATTTGCTGTGCGTCATTATTCATTGATAAGGCGTAAAGCAAAGAATGACTTAATGATCCAATGACGCGGAGCTAATGACACGAAGTGAATGATTTAATGATATAAGAGATGCTTAGAAATTATTTGACAATCGCATGGCGCAACATCCTTAATAATAAGGTTTACAGCGCTATTAATATACTGGGGCTTGCCGCGGGGATGGCGGTTGCACTGATGATCGGTCTTTGGGTAGCAAACGAGTATTCATATGACAGGTTTTTGCCCAATTATGAGCAGTTGTACCAGGTTGAACAGCATTTTACTACTCAGCACGACGGCGAGCATACACAAACGGCGGTTTCATTACCATTAGCCGATGTATTACGCAAAGAGATTCCCGGAATAAAGCGCGTAGCCGAAACCGATTGGGTAGGTATGCAATGGCATGACCTGCTGGTGGGTAATAAAAAGCTTTACCTTGCCGGGGGCGCAGCTAACCCCGATTTTTTACAGATCTTTAAATATACTTTTGTAAAAGGTAATGCCAAAGACGTATTTACCCAGCCAAATTCCATCATTCTGAATGAATCGACTGCTACAGCTCTTTTTGGCAATGCTGATCCCATTAATAAAGTTGTCCGTTATGATAATAGCCAAAATTTAAAGGTTACCGGTATTATCAAAGACATTCCCAAAAATGCTACGATACAATTTAGCTTTTTAACGCCCTTCAGCTTTAAGGAAGCAACCGAGGGTTGGATGAAGGGTGCCCGCACCATGTGGACAAACAACTCGTTCAACATGTTCCTGGAGTTGCAGCCCGGTGTAACTATGGAGCAGATAGCACCTAAAATTAAAAACATTGTATATGATCATAGTGAACAAATGCGCCCGGGTAAGCCTGAAGTAATCATCCATCCGTTAAAAAAATGGCATCTGTATAATGATTTCAAGAATGGTAAAGCTGTTGGCGGTTTTATTGATTACGTACGTATGTTTAGCGTGATAGGCATTTTGGTGCTGCTGATAGCCTGTATTAACTTTATGAACCTTTCAACCGCCCGGTCTGAAAAGCGGGCCCGCGAGGTAGGGGTGCGTAAAGCCATAGGTTCACAACGCAGTGACTTGATAGCGCAGTTCCTGGCCGAATCGGTAATGATCACCTTTATTTCGTTTTTACTGTCGATAGTGATGGTGCAGCTGGCTGTTCCATCATTTAACGCTATTGTAGGCAGTGCTATCAGCATACCTTATACCAATGTTTTGTTTTGGGCTATGATGATAGCCTATGTGCTGATCACCGGTTTATTGGCCGGGAGCAGGCCTGCTTTCTACCTGTCGTCGTTTAACCCGGTACAGGTTTTGAAAGGTGCTATCAAGGTTGGCAGGTCAGCTTCGTTACCACGCAAGGTTTTGGTGGTGATGCAGTTTAGCTGTTCGGTAGCCCTGATCATAAGTACAATCATTGTTTACCAGCAAATTCAATACGCCAAGAACAGGCCTACTGGCTATAGCGCAACCCGTTTGATGATGACGGACATGAGCGGCGATCTTGAAAAAAACTACAGCGCCCTTAAAAATGATTTGCTGGCAAGCGGAGCTGTGGAGAGTGTTGCCTCTGCATCAAGTCCCATTACCAATATCTACAGTCATACAGGTATCGATAACTGGCCGGGAAAGGCTGGAGGTGAAACCGGTATAAATGTTGGTTCTATCTCGGTATCTCCCAATTATTTTAAAACATTAGGTATGAGCCTGAAGGAAGGTAGGGATTTTTCAAACGATTGGGTTTCGGATACTTTGAATGTGATAGTAAATGAAGCGGCTATAAGAAGGATGGGGCTTAAAAACCCAATAAATCAATTAATTAGTTATGGGGGCGGCAATAAGCCTGTGCGCATTATAGGCGTGGTTAAAGATGCTTTAATGGAATCGCCTTTTACGCCTGTGCAGCCCGCTGTATTTAACCACGGTCGTGGCGGGAACAATATCATGTACCGGCTTGCTACCAACGTAAATATGCAGGATGCAATTAAAAAGATCGGGAAGATCTTCGATACTTACAACCCGGCGTATCCTTACATATATCAGTTTGTTGATGAAGAGTATAACCGCAAGTTTAGCCTGGAAGCATTAGTTGGCAAACTGGCCGGTGTTTTTGCCGGATTGGCTATTTTTATATCATGCCTCGGTTTGTTTGGCTTAGCCGCTTATGTAGCCGAACAACGCACCAAAGAAATAGGCATTCGCAAAGTATTGGGTGCGTCAATAGCTCAGGTATGGCTGCTGCTGTCAAAAGAATTTATTTTACTGGTAGTACTAAGTTGTTTGATAGCAACACCGGTGGCCTTTTACTTTTTGAAGGACTGGCTCCAAAAATATGATTATCGCATAACTATAGGTCCGGGTGTGTTTGTGCTTTCGGCAGTGGCAGCGATAATTATCACCCTGGTTACCATAAGTTTCCAGGCCATAAAAGCGGCGTTGACAAATCCTGTAAAAAGTTTAAGGTCGGAGTAATCATTGGTTCACTTGTTCATTAGTTCATTAGTGAACGCGGAACAGGTGCAGCTAAGAGTTTACGCGATACAGATTGCAAGTACCAATGAACTAATGAACAATTGAACTAATGAACATTATACTATGATCAAAAACTATATAAAAATTGCCTGGCGAAATTTGGTTCGCAACAAGGCTTATGCAAGTATTAGCGTTATCGGTTTGGCCCTGGGTATTGCCTGCGGCATATTGATTTTCACGCTCATTACTTATCACCTGAGCTTTGATACTTTTCATAAAAATCCCGACAGGATCTATCGCTTTTACACCGAGTTTCATGACGAAGAAGTAAGCCGGGTAGGCGCGGTGCCGCAACCTATGGCCAAGGGTTATCGTAGTGACTTAGCCTATAGTGAAAAAACAGCGCGTGTTATTGATTTTAACCGTACGCTGATCACTATAACCAAAGGAAACGATGTTAAGAAATTTCAAGAAGATAACGGTGTTTCTTTCGCGGAATCTGATTATTTCAGCATCCTCAATTTTCCTTTGCAGAAAGGGGATAGCAAAACCATACTGGCCCATCCCAACGAAGCGGTTATTACTGACAAAATGGCCCATAAGTATTTTGGCAATGATAACCCTATAGGTAAGGTTTTCCGTTTGGACAATAAAGTGAACTTTACCGTAACGGGCGTATTAAAAGATCTCCCCAACAATACCGATCGCCGGTCGGAGATCTATGTTTCATACAGCAGTATGGAAGAGTATGCAGGCAAAGATCGTGAAAGTAACTGGGGAGGCGTATATAGCGGAAGCCAGGCCTATACCTTATTAAAACCGGGCATTAAACAAGCTCAGGCTGAAAAGGGTATGATGCAGCTGATCAAAAAAAATTATACCGGTCGCGATTTACAGGTATGGCGCTTTAAGCTTCAACCCATTGCCGAGATGCATTTTGACAGGGAACTCGGCGGTTATGCTGATAAAAAATACCTGTGGGCATTGTTTTTCATTGGTTTATTCCTGATCATAACTGCTTGCGTAAACTTTGTAAACCTGGCTACAGCCCAGGCGCTCAACCGCTCAAAAGAAGTTGGTGTACGCAAGGTGTTAGGCAGCTTGCCAGGCCAGCTGTTTTGGCAGTTTATTGCCGAAACGGCTATTATCAGCATTATAGCTGTAGGAGTAGCACTCGGGTTGGCCGAATTAACGCTTACCCCGCTTAATAATTTGTTTCACTCGCAAATGGTATTTAACTGGTCGCAGTTAATTGCGTTTATAGTGCTGATAGCTGTAGTGGTGGTGTTTTTATCAGGTTCTTATCCGGGTTTAGTGCTGGCAAGGTTTCAGCCTATTCAGGCCTTAAAAAGTAAATTAACCCAAAAGGATGTTGGCGGGTTTTCATTGCGCAGGGTATTGGTAGTTACTCAATTTACCATATCGCAGGTGCTGATCATCGGTACCATCATCGTGATATCACAGTTGCACTATTCACAAAATGCCGATCTCGGCTTTAACAAAAACGCCGTAGTGGTGATGCCGCTCCCTCAAAACGATAAGGTAAAAATGAGCACCATGCGTAACCAGATCAGCGAAATTAAGGGGGTAGAGAATGTAACCTATTGTTATAACCCTCCGGCTTCCCGCTCAAACAGCAATACAGGTATTCAATTTAATAACCGTCCCGAAGATGAACACTGGAGCATTAATACCAAAGAAGCGGATGAAAATTACCTTGCTACTTTTGGTATTAAACTGATTGCAGGCCGGAATTTCTTCAAAGGCGATTCGGTCAAAGAACTCCTGGTGAACGAAACCTTTGTAAAAAAGCTGAGCCTCAAACCACAGGATGTAATTGGAAAACAGATGGCGATTAACGGCCGTTCCTATAAAGGTACTATTGTTGGGGTAATGAAAGACTTTTACAATTATTCCTTCCACACCGAAATTGCGCCTATATGTGTAATGCCTAATTACCAGAGCTATTCAAACGTGGCAGTGAAAATTGATATGCGTAATGCCAAGCCCACGTTAGCGGCGCTCGATAAGATCTGGAACCAGACCTTCCCAGAAGAATTTTATTCATACCAGTTTTTAGATGATAGCATAAAGCGTTTTTACGAACTGGATAATATCTTTTTAAACCTGATAGAAGCTTTCGCCGGTATTGCCATTATCATCGGCTGCCTTGGTTTGTACGGGCTGGTATCATTCATGGCGGTACGTAAAACCAAAGAGATTGGCGTACGCAAAGTATTGGGTGCCAACATCAGCAGCATTTTGTGGCTGTTTGGTAAAGAGTTTAGCATATTGTTGCTTATTGCCTTCGTTATAGCCGCGCCGCTGGCCTGGTGGGCGATGCATAATTATTTGAAAGATTTTCAATACCGGATCAGCATCGGCCCCGAAATATTTGTAATGTCGATACTATCCACCTTTATAATAGCATGGATAACGGTAGGTTACAGGGCTACTATGGCCGCGTTGGCCAACCCTGTTAAAAGTTTAAGATCGGAGTGATTAGAGGTTAGAGATTGGAGGTTAGTCTGTAATCCGGAGACAGACAAGCACCAACGAAATAATGAACCATTGAACTAATGAACCAAAAAGATGCTTAGAAACTACATCAAAATCGCCTGGCGAAACATCGTTAACAACAAGGCGTACACTGCGATCAATGTTTTAGGACTGGCTGCCGGAATGGCGGTTGCTTTGATGATAGCCCTGTGGGTTGCCAATGAGTACTCGTATGATAAGTTTTTGCCCAATGCAGATAGGGTGTACCAGGTACGCCGCAACTTTAACAGTAACGGCGAAACGCTTACTTTCAGCTCAACCTCGTTAAAGCTGGCGGATGTACTGCGTACCCTGCCCGAAGTTGAATATGTTGCACCAACAGATTGGGGTGGTACTCACGGCCTGATGGTTGGTGATAAAAAGCTATCGATTGATGGTTTACAAGCCGGAAGTGATTTTTTAAAGATGTTTGAATACAAGCTGTTACAGGGAAGCCGTTCAGCTGCTTTGAACGATCCTTATTCAATTGTATTAACAAGGGCTACAGCTATTGCTTTGTTCGGTACCGAAAATGTGATTAATAAAGTAGTGAAGGTTGATAATGCCCACAACTTAAAAGTTACCGGCGTAATGCAGGATGTACCGTTAAATTCATCACTTCAGTTTAAATATATCATACCGTTCAGCCTTTTAGAGCAAACCCAACCTTATATGAAGGGTGCGCATGGAAGTTTCGGCAATAATGGCTTTGAACTTTTTGCTAAACTAAAACCAGGCGTAACTTATGCCCAGCTTGCCCCCAAGCTTAAAATTATTGAAAAAGGTGAGAAAAACGTCAATGCCGAAAATTCGGAAGTGATCATGCAACCCATGGCCGACTGGCATTTGTATTCCGATTATAAAAATGGCGTAGCCAGTGCGGGTTTTATTGATTATGTACGAACGTTTAGCATTGTAGGCGTGCTTGTATTGCTGATAGCCTGCGTTAATTTTATCAACCTCACCACCGCCCGGTCTGAAAAACGTGCACGTGAAGTCGGAATTCGCAAGGCAATCGGCTCACAACGCAAGCATCTTATTTTCCAGTTCCTCACCGAATCAGCGCTAATCACTTTTATATCGTTTATTTGTTCGATACTTTTTGTGCAGATAGCCCTTGGGCCATTCAACGCGCTTACTGGTACTGCCATCGCCATACCATTTAACAATATAACTTTTTGGCTGATAGCCATTGGCTGTGTAATGCTTACGGCCTTAGTTGCGGGGAGCAGGCCGGCGTTTTACCTGTCATCATTTAATCCGGTTAAGGTTTTAAAAGGCACTATCCAGGTTGGCCGCTCTGCATCCTATTCGCGCAAAATATTGGTGGTAATGCAGTTTAGCTGTTCCATAGCACTCATTATTAGTACGGTAGTTATTTACAGACAAATTCAGTATGCCAAAAACCGCCCCAGCGGGTATGATGTCAACAGGCTGATAGCTACAAATAATAACGAAGACCTCGGCAAACATTTTCCGGCATTTAAAAACGAACTGCTGCAAAGCGGTGTGATAGAAAGTATTTCTACGGCATCAAGCGCAGTTACAGATATTAACATGCACAATGACCTTGACCAATGGCCGGGTAAACTGGCTGGCGAAACGGTTGAAATGGGCGTGATCGCTATCGCCGACGATTATTTTAAAACAGCCAGCATGAAAATGCTCGCCGGTCGGGATTTTAGAGGCGTAGCGTCCGATACCTCAAACATTATTTTTAATGAGGCGGCTGTTAAGCGGCTACGCCTTAAAGGAGATCCGATAAGCCAGGTAATTATTTACGGCGGAAAACCAGTCAAAGTAATTGGTGTAGTTAAAAACGCACTGATGTTATCGCCGTTTGCACAGGCCGACCCAACCATGTTTGTGTACAACAACTATCCGCATGATAATATGATCTACCGTTTGTCGGCCAAAATGAACCCGCATAATGCTATTGATAAAATAGGAGAAGTGTTTTCAAAATACAGCCCGGCTTACCCGTATACCTATCGTTTTGTTGATGATGATTACAACCGCAAGTTTGGCCAGGAAGTATTGGTAGGCAAGCTGTCGGGCATATTTGCTGGTCTGGCAATTTTTATTTCATGCCTTGGCTTGTTTGGCTTGGCGGCTTATATTGCCGAGCAGCGCACCAAAGAGATAGGTGTACGTAAGGTGTTGGGTGCAACGGTAAGCCAGTTATGGTTTTTACTGTCGAAAGATTTTGTGCTGCTGGTGCTTATTAGCTGTGTAATAGCATCACCATTGGCATTTTACTTTTTGCAGGGTTGGCTACAAAAGTACGATTACAGGGTAACCGTTGGTCCGGGAGTGTTCATAATATCGGCAATAGCAGCTATTGTTATCACGCTGGTAACCATTAGTTTCCAGGCCATTAAGGCTGCAATTGCCAACCCGGTTAAAAGTTTACGTTCTGAATAATTAATTGGTTATTGAGTCATAGATAAAGGAGCAAAGCAAAAAAATGACTTAATGACCCAATGACTTAATGAAATAAAAAGATATGATCAGAAACTACATCAAAATAGCCCTTCGGAACCTTTGGCGGCACCGGGGTTTTTCCTTTATAAATATTACAGGCTTATCTATAGGAATAACGGCCTGTTTTTTCATTTTTATGTATGTAGTTTTTGAGCTGAGCTATGATAAATTTCATACAAAGGCCGATAGGATCTATCGTTTGGTTACCGATATTAAAACGCCAAGCGAAACCATCAATACCAGTATCACCTCATGGGCGTTTGCCCCCAACATTAAGGCCGACCTACCTGAAGTGGAAGCCTACGTACGTACCAGTGGCGGCAGCTTTCTGGTACGCAGGGGAGATGTGAAGTTCCAGGAGGAAAACTCCATGTTTGCCGATTCAACCTTTTTTAAGGTTTTTGATTTTAAATTAGTTAAGGGTGATCCTAAAACTGCGCTTAACGCGCCGGCTACAATAGTTTTTACCGAATCGACCGCCAAAAAGTATTTTGGTACTGCAGATCCGATCGGTAAAACCGTACTGGTTACAGGTGATGCAATCCCGGCCACAGTAACCGGTGTTATGAAAGATTTTCCCGGCAACTCACAGATCAAGGCTGATATGCTGATCTCTATGACCTCGCTAACCCAAAAGTTTAATAAAGGGATAGATGGCCAATGGGGCAATTTCGGTGCTACAACTTATCTTTTATTAAAACCGGGCACCAGTCAAAAAGCTTTTGAAGCCAAAATGCCGGCCTTTTTGCAAAACCGCGATGGTGATGGGATGAAGAAAAGCCAGATGTTTTATACCCTTACATTGGAGCCTTTAAAATCTACTTACCTGTATTCAAAAAGGGGCGGACAGGAAGTTGGTAGTATCAGCAATGTGTACATATTCAGTATTGTGGCTATTTTTATTTTGCTTATAGCCTGTATCAATTTTGTTAATCTTACCACGGCACGTTCGGTTGAGCGAGCCAAAGAAGTTGGCATCCGCAAGGTTGTAGGTGCCGAAAAAAGTCAGCTTGCGGGCCAGTTTATCGGCGAATCGGTTGTGTTGTGTATTATCGCTTTTTTACTTACCCTCGGTATCGCTGCCCTGCTGTTGCCTATGTTCAACCAACTGGCAGGTAAAACCATCAGCACCAGTATATTTTCAAACTGGTACTATATTCTAATATTATTTTTAACATCTCTATGTATCGGTTTACTTGCTGGTTTATACCCGGCTTTGGTATTGTCATCTTTTAAACCGGTAATGGTTTTAAAAGGCCGTTTTTCGGGGAGTAAAAAGGGCGGGGTTTTACGCAAAACGCTTGTAATTGCCCAGTTTAGTATCTCTATTGCGCTTATTATAGGTACCATAGTGGTTTATAACCAGATGAGCTTTATGCAAAACCGCGATCTTGGTTTTAATAAAGAGCAAATGGTAGTAATTAATACCAATGGCGATCCGGCTAAAGATGCCTTGAAAACTGCTATTAGCTCAATCCCGGGAGTGGTTTCAACAGCTTCTGCTTCAAGTATCCCGGGTGGAGGTAATAACGGTGCCTACTCCCAAATTGAGAATAAAAAAGGCGATCTTCAAATAGCCAATCTCGACCTGTATTTTGTTGATTATGATTACGTGAACCAGTTTAAAATCAAAATGGTTGCCGGTCGTGCATTTTCACGTGAGTTTGGTACGGATACGGCTCAGGCCATGCTCATTAATGAGGCTGCTGTTAAACTGTTTGGTTATAGTTCGCCTAAAGATGCTATCGGTCGCCGGTTTAAACAATGGGGACGTGAGGGTAAGATTGTAGGTGTAATGAAGGATTTTCACTTCTGCTCATTACAGGAAGTGATCAAACCACTAACCATGCGCATCGAATTGCATAGCCTTGATTTGATCACTGTAAAAGTATCTCCCCAAAACTTAAACGCTACGTTGGCGCAGATAGAAGGCAAATGGAAACAGCTTATCCCTAACAGGCCATACACCTATTACTTTTTGGATGAGTTTTTCGACAGGCAATATCGTGCAGAGCAACGCTTTGGTAAGCTATTTTTCAATTTTGCCATATTGGCTATATTTATTTCGTGTTTAGGCTTGCTTGGCCTGGCTTCGTACAGCACCTTGCAGCGTACCCGCGAAATAGGGATCCGCAAAGTACTTGGCGCATCTGTCCCAGGTATCGTGAACCTGCTATCCTTAGATTTTTTAAAGCTGATACTGATATCCTGTGTTATTGCCATGCCAGTAGGCTGGTATTTTATGCACCAATGGCTCAAGGATTTTGCTTATCGTATTGATATTCAATGGTGGGTATTTATGCTGGCCGGCATTCTGGCCATTTTGGTGGCAGTGGCTACCATCAGTTTCCAGGCGATAAAGGCAGCATTGAGTAACCCGGTTAAAAGTTTAAGAAGCGAATAAAGGGTTCATTGGTTCACTTGTTCATCGGTTCATTAGTGAACGCGGTGCAGGTGTTAAAAGCAGATAATAAAATATATAATTATGAGTACCAATGAACTGATGAACAAGTGAACCAATGAACTAAATCATGATAAAAAACTATTTCAAAACCGCCTGGCGGAATATCTGGAAAAGCAAGGTTTTTTCGGCTATTAACATTTTTGGACTGGCTGTAGGTATGGCGGCATGTATTGTGATCCTGCTGTTTGTTTATTATGAAAAAAGCTTTGATAACCTGCATACCAAAAACATCTACCGCTTAAACGAGGTGCAAAAGTTTGAGGGCATGGGGGCATCGCAAAAGGTGGCCTTATCCATGTTTCCGATGGGGCCAAGCCTTAAGGCTGATTTTCCGGAGATTAAAAACTTTACACGGATTCGCTGGCAGCAAAAATATCCGCTTAACTACGGACTGAAGCGAGTGTATATGCCGCAGGTGTTTTTTGTGGACTCGGTTTTTTTGAAAATGTTTGATTTTAAACTGCTCAGGGGCGACAGGGAAACCGCGCTGCTAAAACCGCGCAGCGTTTTATTAACCGAGGATGCCGCTAAACGCATGTTTGGCAATGACGACCCGATGGGTAAAACCGTTACCGGCTACGGAGAGGATACCGTACTTTATTCTGTTACCGGGATCCTGGCCAATGTGCCAAAAAACTCGCAATTACAATTCGATTGCCTGTTTTCGTTCAGCAGTATTTATAAACCCTGGATGTTCACCAACTGGGGCGGTAACTGGTTAAATACCTATCTCGAACTGGCACCCGGTACCAACATAGCCGCGCTTGAAAAGAAATTTCCGGCTTATCTTGAAAAATACAGGGGGAAAGGTGGTTCTAAAGGTTATGAACTATTCCTGTTATCCCTTAAAGACGTTCACGCCAACTCGGCCGATATAGGGTTGGATTATATAAACTATCAAAAGTTTGATAAGCATATTACCAACCTGTTTACGGTTATCGGTATCATTGTTTTGGTGATAGCCTGTATCAATTTTATCAACCTTTCAACCGCGCGGTCGTCAGAGCGGGCCAAGGAGGTTGGCGTTCGTAAATCTATTGGAGCCGGGCGTTTTCAGCTGGCCATGCAGTTTTTGGGTGAAACGGTACTGCTCTCCCTGATAGCCTTGGTTTTTGCCTGTATTTTGGCAAGTGTCGCTATTCCTTTTATCAATAATTTAAGTCAGCGGGATATCAGTTTGCCATTGCATGACAACAAGATGCTTATAGGAGTGGTGTTGATAAGCACAGTGCTTGTGGGGATTATATCCGGCATATATCCAGCGCTTTTCCTGTCATCATTTCAACCGGTTAAGGTGTTGAAGGGAGCTTTTGCTTCGGCTGGAGGAAACAAGATCCCATTGCGCAATATTTTGGTTGTAGGCCAGTTTACCAGCGCTGTAATTTTAATGATCGCTACGGTACTGGTTATCAAACAGCTCAAGTTTATGCAGCAAAAGGACCCCGGTTTTAACCGCGATCAGATTGTTAACGTTCCTTTAGGCCTTATCCCGCAAAATAAATACGATATTTTCAAGCAGGAACTGCTTTCTAACACGCTGGTTCAGGGTGTTACTGCATCGCAGGATATTTTGGGCAGCCACCTCGATCAAACCGGGATTTCATTCAAACTGGGCGATTCGCCATTGCGTCAGCTTACTTCAACCTTACTGGTTGTTGATAATAATTATCTTGATCTGTATAAGATCAAGCTGTCGATGGGTAAAAACTTTTCTACTGATACCTCGGCAGTTTGGAAGCAATATATCATCAACGAAGCGCTTGCTAAAGAGTTGTTGAAAGATCATAAAGGAAAAAATATGGAATCATTATTAGGCCAAAGGTTTGGTTTTGATTCTCTTGGAGTGATAACTGGTATAGCCAAGGATTTCAATTTCAACTCCCTGCATTACAAAATTGAAACTTTGTTTTTGGTAAACGGAAAAGGGTTCAACCAAATGTCAGTTAAGATCAATGGCGGCAGGGCTAAGGATGCTGTGGCGTTCATCCAATCAACCTGGATGAAGCAGTTTCCGGGTATCCCTTTTGAATACCAGTTTCTTGATGATCATTTTAAAGAAGTTTACAGCGTTGATAACCAGGTAAGCACCGTGGTTAGTATTTTAGCAGGACTGATCATCATCATATCCTGTTTGGGCTTGTTCGGTCTTGCATCGTATTCAGCCGAGAAACGGATCAAAGAAATAGGGGTACGCAAGGTACTTGGGGCATCGGTACAAAATATTGTGCTGCTGCTTTCGGGCCATTTTGTAAAACTGGTGCTCATTGCCAATGTCATAGCCTGGCCTATAGCGTTTTACGCCATGAGCAAGTGGCTGCAGGATTTTGCCTATCGTATTGATATCAGCTGGTGGGTATTTGGCATAGCCGGGTTCACCTCGCTGGTTATTGCATTTGCAACGGTAAGCTTTCAGGCTATTAAGGCAGCGGTTGCTAACCCAGTGAAGAGTTTACGATCCGAGTGATGTTCATTGGTTCACTTGTTCATTAGTTCATTTGTGAACGCGGAACAGGTGTAAAGCTTTTGCAAAGATTCAAATACCAATGAACTAATGAACCATTGAACAAATGAACTAAAAGAATGATTAAAAACTATATAAAAACAGCATGGCGTAACCTAATTGTGAATAAGGTTACTTCATTAATAAGTATTGCAGGTTTGGCGGTTGGGATAGGCTGCTTCATATTATTGGCTACCTATTTGTTAAATGAGTTACGGTATGATAGGTTTCATGTTAATGCCAATCGTATTGTGCGTGTGGTTTATAACTATAAATCGTCGGATGATGCTGAGGCTAAATCAGTATCGGTAACGCCAACTGCACCGGTACCTGTATTTAAACAACAATTACAGGAAATTGAGAATGGTGTGCGGATTTACTGGAATAATAACCCGGTGCAATACCAGGATAAGCTATTTAATGAAAAACGGTTTTTATTAGCCGATGAACCCTTTTTCAGGATTTTTAGCTTTAAATTTTTGCAGGGGAATGCGGCTACGGCGCTTAATGATCCAGCTTCTGTAGTGATCACTGCCTCTACGGCAAAAAAATATTTTGGCAATGATAACCCCATAGGCAAGGTTTTGAAGGTTAACAACAAGCAAAACATGATGGTTACCGGCGTAGTGGAAGATGTGCCGGAGTACTCGCAGATCAAGTTTGACATGATAGGCTCGTACGCTATGACCGAGCATTCCAAAACGCGCAGATGGGATTCGGCCAACGACTATTCATACCTGCTGTTAAAGCCGGGTGTTAATATGGCTTCCGTTCAGCAAAAGATGAATGCCTATGTGGCCGATATGTTTAAAGACGATTTTAAGCAAGGCCATAAAATGTGGTTCACGCTTGAACCGCTCACCGATGTTCACCTGAAATCGGCAGCTACATATCCGCTTACGCCATCGGGCAACATCAAATACATTTACATTTTAGGTGCGGTAGCAGTTATATTGCTATTACTGGCCTGTGTAAATTTCCTGAACCTGGTAACTGCCAAAGCTATAGAGCGCGGCCATGAAATAGGGGTAAGGAAGGTGATGGGAGCGGCCCGTACCCAGCTTTTTACGCAGTTTATCACCGAGTCGGCTATGATCACTTTGGTATCGTTGCTTGGCGGATTGCTTTTGGCCAATGCGAGTTTTAAATGGTTCAGTGATTTTTCAGGACAGCAGCTTGGTTTCCAAACCTGGAATATATCATGGCTGGCCATGGCCCTTGTTGTCCTGTTTATATCTGTTACTTTTTTAGCGGGCACTTATCCCTCATTATACCTGTCGTCATTTAATCCTATCGTTACTTTAAAGGGAAAGCTAACCAATACTTCGGGCGGTAAGGCTTTACGCAGGTCGTTGGTGATATTTCAGTTTGTGGTATCGGTGTTTTTTATGATTTGTACGGTTATTGCGGGCAGTCAGCTACAATACATTCAGCATTTGAATATCGGCATCGACAGATCGCAGGTAATGGTGATCGATATTGGTGGTAAATCATTAAAAGATATAAAGTCCTTTAATAATGAGGTAACACAACTGCCCGGCGTAATGAATGCAACTGCCTCATATGATTCGCCGGTAGATGTGCATGGTGGGTACAGCATTAATAAGGCAGATGGTAAAAACAGCGATTACAATCTTTCGGTAACAGCGTTACCTGTTGAGCGAAACTTTTTAAAAACGCTTGGTATTAAACTGGTACAAGGTATTGATTTTACGAATGCCGATGAGCAGAGCGCTACCCTTGCCGATCAAAACCAGCGCACATACGGCTTTATCATCAATGAGAAGGCTGCTAATGCACTGGGCTGGAAAACCAGCGAAGCTATAGGTAAACACATTGGCCTTAACGGGCGTACCGGTGAGGTAAGAGGCGTTGTACAAAACTTCAACTTTGCATCCCTGCACCAGGAAATTACGCCTATTGTAATGTTTACTGATGATTATTTTGGTAAGGTGCTCATCAAAACTTCGGGAAATAATATTGCTCAAACCATATCGGCAATAAAAGCAAAATGGACTGCCTTTAACCCCGCCACACCGTTTGAATATCACTTTCTGGACCAGGAATTTGATGATATGTATAAATCAGAACAGCGCACAGGTTCAATACTGACAGCCTTTACGTTGGTTACCATATTCATATCCTGCCTTGGTTTATTCGGACTGGCCGTATTCTCTACCAAACAAAGAGTAAAGGAGGTAGGTGTACGCAAAGTGTTGGGTGCAAGTGTTTTCAGTATCGTAAAATTGGTTTCCGGCGATTTTCTGAAACTGGTGATCATATCGGTTATTATTGCATCGCCGATAGCCTGGTACGCTATGCACAGATGGCTGCAGGATTTTGCTTATAAGATCAGCATTCAGCTATGGGTGTTTATTGCAGCCGGTGCTGTGGCGATAACTATTGCATTTGTTACCGTAAGTGTTCAATCGCTCAAAGCCGCGCTTGCTAATCCGGTTAAGAGTTTGAGGTCCAGTGATTAGTGGTTGGAGGTTAGTTGGAAATATAAGTATATTAAAGGCGTCATTGCGAGGTACGAAGCAATCCCCGATTGATAGAGCGGCTATGCGAATCCGCCCTGTATAGTTTGGGATTGCTTCGTACCTCGCAATGACGTTTTTTTAAGAGCCCTCCCTAATCTCCAACCACCAATCACTAAAAATCACTGTATCATAACCGTACGCACCCTGTTACATAAGCGTACAGTAAGGTTTTGATAGAATGATTTAATATGTTGATAATTAGTTAGATATAACTTTGGTATGTTATTGATATGTTAATCGCAAAATGATGAGTATTATTGTTTAACTCATTTATTTACTAACAAACTAATTCAATAATTAAAAATGTTATCACTGCAGCATATTTCAAAGTATTTCCAGGTAGGGGGCAACAGAAACATCATCCTGAATGATCTTAGTCTTGAGGTTGACGAGGGTGAATTTATTTCGATCATGGGCCCTTCAGGTTCGGGCAAATCAACATTGCTTAATATCATTGGTATGCTTGATGAACCATCAGACGGTTACCATTACTTTGAGGGCCATGCGGTGCATCAGCTTAAAGAAAAACAGCGCTCGGCTTTGTATAAACAATACATCGGTTTCGTTTTTCAGGCGTATCATTTAATTGACGAGCTTACCGTTTACGAAAACATTGAAACCCCGCTTATTTACCAGGACTTTAAAAGTGCCGAACGTAAAGCTATGGTTGCCGACATGCTTGACCGCTTTAGCATCGTTGGTAAAAAAGACCTTTTCCCGGCACAGTTATCAGGCGGGCAGCAGCAGCTGGTGGGTATTGCCCGTGCATTGATTGCCAAACCAAAATTGTTATTGGCCGATGAACCTACCGGTAACCTCAACTCAAAACAAGGGGAGGAGATCATGGAACTGTTCCGTAAGCTGAATAAGGAAGATGGTGTAACTATTATACAGGTTACCCACTCCGAAAAAAATGCCGAATACGGTTCGCGCATTATCGATCTGCTGGATGGCAGGATCGATTCATCAAGAAAACTCTGAACTCAATAATAAAATGCGATACTATAAATTACTATTTCTCGGTCTTGTTGTATTTGGAAATTTAAAGGCTTACAGCCAGGCCCCGGCAGATTCTGTGCTTACTTTGCAGCAATGTATTGATCTTGCAATTAAAAACAACCTCGATGTAAAAAAGAGCGAATTGCAAATGCAGACACAGGAAATTGCCTATAACCAGGCCCGCGAAAACCTGCTGCCTTCAATTAACGGCAATGTAAGCCACAATATCAGCAATGGCCGTAGCCAGGACCCTACAAATTATAACTACGTAACACAGCAAATTACGTATGCTCAGTACAACCTGAACAGTAACCTGACATTGTTTAACGGCATGAGCCTGCTCAACAATATCAAGCGTTACTCATTGGCTTACCAGGCAGGTAAAATGGATTTTCAACAGGCCAAAGACCTGGTTACTTTAAATGTTATTACCGCTTATCTGCAAGTGCTTGATAATGAAGATCTGCTAAAGGCAACCGTTATACAGGTTGAGCAGGCCCAGAAACAGGTAGACAGGCTGGTGGTACTGAATAAAGATGGAGCCACACCACCTGCAACATTATATGATTTAAAAGGGACACTGGCTACCAGTAAAATTGGTGCGGTTAATACCAAAGCAGCAATGGGTATCTCAAAAATCAACCTGTTGCAGATTATGAATGTGCCTTTGGATAAGGACCTTAAACTTGCGCGGCTGTCTGCTGATCAATTACCTGGAACTTATGATAAAAATCCTGATGAGATCTATACCAAAGCACTTAATGACCTGGCATTGGTTAAAGCGTATGATTTGCGGTTAAAAAGTGCCGAAAAGGAAGTAAAATCTGCCAAGGGGGCATTATGGCCTACTCTCACAGCATTTGGATCGCTGGCAACCAACTACTCAAGTACCGGTAATACAGGTTATTATTCGCAGTTAAAAAACAATTACAGTTCGGGCTTTGGGGTTGGGCTAAGTATACCTTTCCTTAATTATTTTCAAAGCCGTAATAAGGTAGCCCTGGCTCGCATCGACCTGCAAACCGCAAAATACAATAACGATTTTACGAAGATCCAGTTAAAGCAAAATATTGATCAGGCTTATATCAATATGTCATCAGCCCTTGAACGTTATCATTTGCTAAGGGACCAGGTTGATGCCTATGGCGAATCATACCGCATCGCCGAAGTTAAATTTAATTCGGGTGCTATTACTTCGGTTGATTTTGTGATAGCCAAATCAAACTTTGACCAGGCTAACACCAACCTGATCAACGCCCGGTATGATTATTTCATCCGTACCAAAATCCTTGATTATTACCAGGGAAACTTAGCACTTTAACCAGGTTTTTTAAGATTAACAGAAGCCTATACTTTTATCTCAGATTATCAGTTAAATATCTGGTTAAACTTTTACCGAACTTATCGGTTGGGTTTAGCCGGATATTTCTATTTTAGCGACGTTTTGCAAATAATATGGCTTGCAAAAACTTTTTACATCATCCAAACACCTAATAAGTATGAAAAAATTAATTTTACTCTCGTTATCTATTTTTTTACTGTCAATCGGCGTATCAAAAGCGCAGGTAATTCCGAGCTT
Source organism: Mucilaginibacter angelicae (assembly GCF_042434235.1). NCBI lineage: Bacteria > Pseudomonadati > Bacteroidota > Sphingobacteriia > Sphingobacteriales > Sphingobacteriaceae > Mucilaginibacter > Mucilaginibacter angelicae. The sequence goes on from NZ_JBHLTS010000076.1 coordinate 22,797, forward strand.
TTCTTTCGGTTTGAAAGGCGGCTTAAACTATTCAACTTTTCCCTCAAACGGCGTTTTTAACAACGATAATAAAGCCGGTTACCAGGCCGGTGCCTGGGCAAGGATCGGTGGCTTAGGCTTAATTTTTCAACCCGAGCTTTATTATACTAATAAAAGTGTAACCGTAAGCGATGCAGGTGCTTCAAATAAACAAAGTTTTAAGAGTTTTGATGTTCCTTTGTTAGTGGGTGCGAAAGTTGGTGCATTAGGCTTAGGCGGAAGGTTTTACGGTGGCCCTGTGCTTTCATTTACTACGAGTAGAGACAACGCTTTAAAAGATGCAACAGCTTTAAAATACAAAGATGCCAATTATGCGCTGCAAGTAGGTGCAGGTGTTGATATCAGCAGCCTTTCAATTGATCTTCGCTATGAAGGTGGCTTAAATAAAATAGCTTATGGAGATGGAAATTCCCATACACGTGTAAGCTTATTCAGCCTTGCTGTAGCTTATAAATTGTTCTCCTTGTAGTTTTCAAACTTGCAAAAATATCAAGAAACCTGCCGGTAACGGCAGGTTTTTTTTGCTTTATACGAGAGTGTAAACTTTATTGTTAATTAACCCGGGTTAGTGGTTTGTATTTTGGAAGCCATTTGTGTAAAGCAGATGAATTTATGATGATGTCAGGGCTTATTTCAGAGCCTCAGGTTGTTAATTATTGGTTAATTTATATTTTCGGGAGAAACCTTTTTTGATACTTTTTCGTAAAAAGTAACTGTTAATAAATAAAGGATATCCAATGCGCCTGAGATCTATCTTGCATATACAGAATAAAAAAATATTGCTGCTTTGGATAAATCTCTTTTTTTGCGCAAGCCATGCCTTTGCAGCCACTTTTGATTGGAATGGACTTACTTCGGCAGTTTGGACCGACAAATCAAATTGGACTGTGGGAGGGTTTATTGCAACCGAATATCCGGGTCAGAACAGAAATACTGATGTTGTTCAATTTGGTGTAACTGCGTTATCTATATATCTTAATCAACCAACTTTAACATTAACAGCTAACCAAACATTAACTGTAGCATCAATTACATTTGGCCCAAGAGAATATAGCATTTCTTCTTCTATTACGGGAACCACTTTAACGGTAAATGGCTCTACAGGAAAATTAATTGTAACGGGCGATATAGTTCAAACCCCTAACACTACCAATGGTATTACTACTACGGTCAATAATTTCATAAATGGCACGGCCTCAGTTCAATGTGCCAATATAAGAGTTGGTACTTCTGGTACCACAGGCGGCCAGAATAGCTTTCTTTTTTCTCATGTAGCTAACTTATATGTAACTAATAATGTAAATCTCATTCCAAGCACAAATTTAGGCAATGGCAGTGGTTTTAGGTTAGAGGATGGAATTATGAAAATTGACGGTCAAATAAACATTACAAACCCCAACGGGTATACTTCTGGTAGTAACCTGGTATATTTCACTGTAAATGGTACTTATAATATAAGTTCACCCAAAAGTAATCCAAGTTTATATCTTACTAACGCTAATGCCATCGCTTCAATATCTCCTCCTTATGGTTCTGTAAATTTTGATGGTAACAGGCAGGGAGGTACGGCGGGTGGCAGAACTACCATTCATTATACAGGGTCGAACCCTACAATTTATACCTCTTCTTTTGTTGGCTTTGGGTCTGGTGGCGGGTTTTATAATGCCGGGCCAACCTATGATAATCTTGTTATAGAAGGTACAGGTACTGCTACAATCGGTACCTCTGGTGCAACTAATCCCAGCACTTTAGTGATCGATTCAGCATTTACAACCACAAGTAATGTAACGTTTGCCACATACAGTACAGCTATCACTGTCGGCACTGATTGGACTAATAGTGCCGCTATTACCGGTGGTGCTGGTACAACGGATATTAATCGTGATTTGACTAATTCTGGTACGATGACTATGGGAACGGGCGCAGTAACTATTGCCCGCAATTACACCAATACGGGTACATTCACCCCGAATGCGTCAGCGCTGATATCGTTTGACGGCACAACCCAAACCCTTACGGATGCTACTGCTACAGGCACAAATTTTTATAATGTGACTTTTACTGGTGGCGGTACAAAATCAATGGCTTCAGGTAGTAAATTTACTGTAGCGGCACCCTATACTTTAAATGTCAATTCAGCATCAACTCTTGCAGTGGGAAATGCCACATCAACTACAACGGCGCTAACTATATTATCTACCAGTGCCGGAGATGCCAGTATAGGTACCCTTGCTGCGGGTACAATTACGGGCAGTATAAACGTTCAGCGTTATGTGAAAGGTACATTGCGACGGTATATGCTAATGTCATCGCCGGTGATTAACAGTACATCTACATTTTTTACAACCGGTTCGCTTCCTACCTATAATCTTGTACCGCTTAAAGCTACAACTTACATAACAGGCCCGTCAGGTTCAACAAATGGTTTTGATGATGCTACAGCTACAGGTAACAGCCCTTCTGTTTTTGTTTATGATGAAAATGCCCCTGCTTCCTCCAACGTAAACCTGGTTTTAAATAATGAATACAAGCCTTTTAATTCAACAAGCGAAGGCTTGCCTGCTGCTAACGGTTTTTTATACTATTTCAGGGGGAGCAGAAGTGTATCAAATCCTTTTGTAAGGCCTTTTCCGGCAACAGATAATGCTACTTTAAACTTTTTCGGTACAGTTATTAAAGGCGCGGTTGGTGCAAACGCTCAGTTCTCGGCCAATATTGTCAATTTCCAGGCCTCACCACCTCTATACTATACGGCCGCGGTGGTGAGTGCGCCGGCTACTTTGTCATTCAGTGCAAGCACCCCGGCAATAAAAAAGGGACTTAATCTTATTGGTAATCCTTATGCGTCGGTAATCGACCTGCATGCACTTTACCTGGCAAATACTACCAATAAGTTTTATTATATGTTGATAAAAGATGCCAGTACCGGAACCAACAGTTCATCAACCAAGTTCGCCATGTATGATGCAAGCAACGGCGCTACCGGCTCCGCCGGGACAGGGGCAAGCCGTTATGCCTTATCCGGTCAGGGATTTTTTACTTTAGCAACTTCTGCATCGGCTATTAAGTTTGATGAATCCATGAAGGTGGCTTATTCAAACTACAGTCCCCCAACTCCCCCTGTGTTTAATGTGGTGGGTAATCCCGGTAAAAACATTGCGGCTTCATATGCTGCGAGCGCCGGAAGTAATGACGTTGGAGACATATTACCCCGCCTTACCATGGAATTAGTGCAGGACACCGTAGTCCACAACTCTACCGATATCAATTTTGATGAAAATGCTTCGGCAAAATTTGTCCATGGCGAAGATGCGCCATATTATCAGCCATCAGGACAGGGCGATTTGTTTTATTCGCTTAGCAGCGATTCGGTAGGATGTTTTGCTAACTACACGGGTAACCTCGAAAAATTAAAGCGTGTAAATCTTATCGTTACGTTCTCTAACTACGGCGTATACAAGCTTACATCGCCAATAAAAAAAAATATTGACGCAAGATACTCCATCTATCTGAAGGATAAATACACCAATGATTCCCTCGACGTTGTGCATAACGCGGAGTATGCGTTTAAGGTAGAGTCGAATCCTGCCAGTTATGCTCATGACAGGTTTTATCTTAGCATCGGTATAGTTCCCGGTCATGATTATCGCTTGCTAACCTTTACCGGAAAAAAAGTTATTGAGGGAATAACATTAAATTGGGAAACCAATAATGAAAGTAATTTTACTGGTTTTAGTGTTCAAAAGAGTGCTGACGGAGGTAAAACCTTTTTAACTATCGACAGCCTGCGGTCGACGGGTGCAGGCAAATATTCCTATACCGACCCAACACCTGGCAGTGGGCAGATCATTTACCGGCTTAGCCAAAACCTGGTAACCGGCGAAAATAAACTTTCTGATAACCTGAAGTTTGAGATCCAGCCGGGTACCGGTGTAAATAAATTCCTGGTATATCCAACCGTGGTTTCGGTCAATACAGTAAATATAAAATTACAACAAACATCTGCCAGTCCGGTAAGGATCAGTATAGTTAACCCCTCGGGGGTAATTGTCAAAAAGCTGTCGGCAACAGGCACAAATACCATCCAGGAAAATGTTGCCGGCTTAAGCCGGGGACTTTACATAGTAGTTGCAGTTAATGAAAGCACAGGGGACAGAATTGGGAGTGGAATGTTTTTTAAACAATAACAGTATGTATGTATTAGCTATGATTGTATCAAAATGGAAAACCATATTAGCTATTATAATAATCAATTTACTGGCGGTATCCTGGAGTTTTGCCGATCCGGGAGATGGTCTTTGCGATGGTAATGATGGCGGCCCTGATGGATGCCCGCTGGATACCTGGGTATGGGCATTGATTTTGGTGGCTGCGATATTTACTGTACGGCACTTAAGCCCAAAAGCTAAATTAAGCTCAGGCCAGGAATAACCTGTTTAATTGCACAAGGAATGCAGGTTAGCTGCATTGTTAAATTAACCAGAGCCGAAACTCAATAACCTTTCAAATTTGAGTGCTTCATCTTCTTTTACAGGCTGGTAAACAATCAATTAAATACAGTATTAGATAATATTTGTATAACATCTGTTGTGTTATAAATCTGTATCTTGATCAATAAAAACCAATTTGCAATGAAACCTTTATTTAAATGCACACTGCCTGCTTTACTGGCATTTATGGTACAGGGCGCTATTGCGCAAACGCACCAGTTAGAAAAGCTTTGGGAAACTGATACCGTTGTACGGATCCCTGAATCGGTTTTGCCTGATTTTAAAAAAGAGATCCTGTATGTATCACAAATTGAGGGGAACCCCAGCGCGGCTGATGGCAAGGGAGGAATTGCCAAAATAGGGCTGGATGGAAAGATCATGGATCTTAATTTTACCACCGGTTTAAATTCACCCAAGGGTTTGGGAAGGTTTGGCAACCAATTGTATGTGGCCGATCTTTCGGAAGTTGTGGTTGTTGATATTAAGACAGGCAAGGTGATCAACAAAATACCTGTTGACAGTGCTAAAGTTTTAAATGACGTTACAGTAGATGCAAAAGGGATAATTTATGTATCCGACAGTAAAACCTTAAAAATACACAGGATTGAAAAGGGCAAAGTAACAACTTTTTTAACGCAGGTAACTGGCGTAAACGGGCTAAAAGCCATAGGTAACGATCTTTATATCATGAGCGGGCCGAAGTTTATAAAAGCAGACAGTAAAGGCAATTTAACACCAATAGCCACAATTAGCTGCGGCGGCGATGGTCTTGAACCTGTTGGTAATGGTGATTTTTTAATTACCTGCTGGGCAGGCCATATATTTTATGTAACAGCCGATGGCAAAGTAGAAACTTTGCTTGATTCGGAAGCGCAAAAGTTAAACACTGCCGATCTGGGTTATGATACCATTAATCGCATTTTATATGTGCCCACATTTTTTGCTAAAAAAGTAGTAGCTTATAAACTTGTTACCCGTTAATATACAATTTAAGCCTGTATCCGGGCTAAAAGCAAACCCTGCCAACTATCTTAAAACAATTGGCAGAGTTTGCTATAAAGTTCTGTTTTTAAATGGCCCAAGTAATTTTATTTAGCCGGAGTAATAATGATGTTCCTGTAATCTATAGGGCCGTGATCCCCCTGGATTAGCAGCGGGCCTGGTTCGCCTTCTTTGCTGTCGATAGCGCCGCCGGTAATACCCGGAATCTCCTGCTGGCATATCACCGTGGTACCGTTTGCTGCAATAGTAACTAAGCGCCCTACCAGGGTAATATCATATGATTGCCATTCGCCGGCATTTTTTGCCATCATTTTGTTGGGCGACAGAAAGCCATAAATAGCGCTGAACTGATTATTGATGGGTTCCGGTTCGCCGGTTTTGGTGTCAATTACCTGTACCTCGTACCTGCCCCTCAGGTAAACGCCGCTGTTACTGCCTTTTTGGTAACGAAACTCAATATGTAATTTAAAATCGCCGAATTTTTGATCGGTAATGAGGTTTGCGCCAGAGTGCAGGCTTCTCAAAATGCCGGATTCAACTGTCCATTGGTTCTTTCCATCAGTATGCCAGCCTTTGGTATCTTTACCATTGAATAGTTTAACAGGTTTGCCCCATACCGGCGCCTTAGTCCTTGTCATTAACGGTGCCCGAACACCGGTAAAGTGATAGGTAACCCCATCGGTATATACCATTGTTCCGGTTAATTCATTGCCTTTAACCTCAAATTCAAAATCCATGTTGCGGTTCCCTTCTTCCCATTGAGGAGGGATAGAAAAACTGTATTTTCCATCATGTGGCTTAACCTCTGATATGGGGCGCGCGCTCCCGAAGGCATATGTAAAACGGCCGATCAGGGTGTGGGTACCTGATTTTTGAACTTCCAGCCATGAAGGCAAGCTTTTGCCGCCTTTTTCTAAACTGATATCCCATCGGCCTATCACTACCGGATCTTTTGTTTGTTGAGCTTTGGCCCCGGAAATTATCAGAAGCAGTAATGCCGCAATAATTTGCAAGCGGATAAGTCTATAGGTTTTGCTTTGGTTGGTGGTAGTTTGGTTTCTCATAATGTTTAAATCTACAAACTAACATTCAATATTTTAATTAAACGATCGATTTTTTGATGTGTCAATGCGACACAAACTTCGATCACTATTACGTGTACGTCGATTAGTTTTTGCCCGCGGTCTATTACAGTTTATGAAGTTTTTCATTTTGGGTTCTTTTGCTCAGAATAAAAACCTGTAATGAAAAAATTATCTCTCTTTATATTGCTCTTCATGTCGTTTTTGACTGCCTCAGCCAGCATTCGTACAAAAAACAAAATAGCACTTAACAATGCCGAATTCTCTTCCGGTATCTCAGGTATCGTACTTGATTCGGTAAGTGGCAAGCCGGTTGATTATGCTACTGTAACTATTATTGACCAGGTTAGCGGCAAAATTGTATCTGGTTCGCTTACAGCTACCGATGGTAAATTTTCAATAGGGAAATTAAATACCGGCACCTACCGCATCAAGATCAGTTTTTTGAGCTATGCTGATAAAACGATATCAAGTGTTAACCTGGCTGAAGGTGAAACAAAAAAACTGGGCCGCATCTTATTGAGTCCTAATGCTAAAGTGCTAAATGAAGTTCAGGTAACGGCAAAGAAGGCTTTGGTTGAAGAAAAGATTGACCGTACAGTTTATAATGCCGAAAATGACCTTACCGCACGTGGGGGAGATGCTTCTGACGTTATGAAGCGTGTACCGATGGTTTCGGTAGATATGGATGGCAATGTAAGCCTAAGGGGGAGTCAAAACATCAAGGTGCTTATCAATGGTAAGCCATCGGCCATGATGTCGGCCAGCGTTGCGGATGCCCTGAAACAAATTCCGGCCGACCTGATCAAGAGTGTGGAAGTGATCACCTCGCCATCGGCCAAATATGATGCCGAAGGTTCCGGAGGGATCATCAATATTGTATTGAAACAAAATACGCTCCAAGGGCTTACGCTTAATATTAACAGTACAGCCGGTACCCGTGGATCGGGCCTTGGTCTCAATGGTGGTTATAAAGTGGGTAAGTTTAACTTTTCGGTAGGTGGCTTTGGCCGCGGTAGCTACAATTCCCCCGGTTCTTTTACCAACAGTCAAACGGTAAGCAGTCTTACTTCAAACGATACCTATCTGACTACGCAAAGCGCCACAACTAAAAATAAATCATTGTTCGGCAGGTATAACCTGGGTATGGACTATGATATCAGCGAGCACAACTCGCTTAGTTTGGGTGTAGTGATCGGCGCAAACAACCGGCCTTCTACCCAGAATAATTTCCTGACGCAGAGTTATCTTAATGACGAGCTTACCAGTTCCATGCTGCAGCAAAATAAGATCACCAATAACTCCAACCAGGTGGATGCCACACTTACTTATACGCTTACCGGCAAGAAACCTGAGCGGGAGTTCAGTATCCTTACCGAATACAGCCAGAATACCCGGAATAACAATTTCGAGAATATTTACCTCGACCAAAGCAATGGCTCTGTAACAGGTGGCCTCAAAAACAACAATAACAGTGTAAATAAAGAGCTCACTTTTGAGGCCGATTACCAAACGCCTACATTCAAAAATCAACTGCTTGAGTTTGGCGCTAAAGACATTATCAGAACAGTAAGCAGTGATTACACTTATTTTTCGGCTGCCGATGGTTCGCTTAACTATCAGCCTATCTCATCAGCTAATTTGTCAAACGCTTTCAGCTATAAGCAAAATGTAGCGGCCGGTTATCTGTCTTATACGCTGTCACCTATTAAAAATTATACACTCAAAGCAGGTGCCCGTTACGAGTACACCAATATTACGGCCGATTTTAACAGCGGTTCGTCCGTAAGTATTCCTAACTACGGGGTGTTGGTGCCAAGTGTAAACCTGGCCCGCAAGTTTGATAATGGGGATATGATCAAATTCGGTTTTACCCGCCGCATCCAGCGGCCATCGCTTGAATTTTTAAATCCTAATATCCAGGCATCAAACCCGCTTAATATTACTGTTGGTAACCCTGCACTTTCGCCCGAATATACCAATAACTTTGAACTGGGCTACAGTACCCATATCAAAAATAATAGCGTCAATCTATCTGCTTTTATGCGCAGTACTAATGATGCTATTCAAACTATCAGAACCACCAGTGGCGATACGGTAAGGACTTCGTACCAAAACCTGGGCAAGCAGGATGCTTACGGATTAAGCCTTTCATTCAACCTGTCGCCAATTAACAAGCTAAGCATCAATGGAGGTGTCGATCTGTACCACCTCAGCCTGGATAATCAGGATCCTGATCCGCTGTTTCATGCCAGCAATCAAGGCTGGGTAGCCAATTACCGTTTATTCGGCAGTTATGATCTGTCGGATAAATATTCAATCCAGGCCTTTACATTCCGCCGGTCACGCCAGATACAATTGCAAGGCTACCAGGGAGGTTTCGGCGTGTACAACGTTAGCTTTAACAGGTATTTCGCAAAAAAGAAGGGCAGTATAGGTATAGGGCTCGATAACTTCCTCACCAATGGCTTCCACGTACCTACAGTGGTTAACTCCGGCAATATCAGCCAGCAAGCTGTTAGCATAACACAGATACGGAGTTTTGAGATCAGGTTTAGCTACCGCATAGGCGGCCTTACCCAGGCCAAACCTAAAAAGCCTAAAAAGACCATCAATAACGATGACCTTAAAGACAGCGGAAGCAGTAATAACGATAAATAAACAAACCGGCTGCAATTGTATCTTTTCAAAAGGTACAATTGCAGCCGGTTTACTTTTATTATCTATAATTTATTTAGAAAAACTTTCAGCTTCCATTATCGCATCGGCAAAAGCTTGTGGGGCTTCCTGCGGCAGGTTGTGCCCAATGCCTCCGTTAATGGTGTGGTGTGCATATTTACCTTTAAACCTGGCGGCATAATCAGCAGGCTGAGGATGCGGGGCGCCGTTGGCATCGCCTTCAAGGGTTACGGTAGGGACAATGATTGGGGGCATTGTTGCCAGCTTTTTTTCAAGTTCGTCGTATTTGGCTTCACCTTCGGCAAGGCCGAGGCGCCAGCGGTAATTATGGATCACGATGGCAACATGATCAGGGTTATCAAAAGATGGAACTGATTGCTCAAACTCAGCATCATCAAATTTCCACTTAGGTGAAGCTGTTTCCCAGATCAGCCTGTTAAAGTCGCGCCTGTTGGCTTCGTAGCCTATGCGGCCGCGCTCGGTACTAAAATAAAACTGGTACCACCATGATAGCTCTGCTTTTGGTGGCAATGGTTTTTTGTTTGCTTCCTGGCTGCCTATCAGGTAGCCGCTTACAGATACCATGGCTTTACAGCGTTCGGGCCATAATGCAGCCACGATATTGGCAGTACGAGCTCCCCAGTCAAATCCACCTATTATGGCACTGTCTATTTTCAGCGCGTCCATTAGTGCAATAACATCTGTAGCTAATGCCGCTTGCTGCCCGTTTCTGAATGTTTGCGCCGAAAGGAATTGCGTTGTACCATGCCCGCGTAAATGGGGTACTATTACCCTGTAGCCTGATTTTGCAAGTATGGCCGATACTTCAACGTAGCTATGAATATCATAAGGCCATCCGTGAAGAAGTATTACAGGCTGTCCGTTTGCCGGACCACTTTCTGCATAGCCAATGTCAAGCAAACTGGTTTTTACCTGTTTGATGTTATCAAAAGTAGCATTGGAAAAAAAGTTTTTCCGCGGAGCTGATTGATCGGCATTCCTGGTTGCTGCTTTTAATAATCCACTGCCGCCAAATTCTGCTGCTGCAACGGTTAGGGCGGTGATGCTAAGAAAGCGGCGACGACTAAAATTTGTTATGTTTTCCATGATAATTGTTTTGTAAGTTTTCCTCCGATGTTTTACTGATCGTTGGACATAACAAAAGTACATCAACACACACACTGGAAAAATGGCAGATGGCCCGAACCGGACAGATAGGGATTTCAGTTAGACATTTTTACGGATAGATTAATTTTCGGGATTTTTTTTGCCGTACAAAACCACTCAGTGCGATGCTGAAACAATGATCCCGTAATTTTTACGGGACCCAGCCTGCACTTTTAAGGAATGCGATCAGTTGAGGATCATTTGCAGACATTACCGGGAGCCAAAGATCTGTTTTTTGGCGGTTCCAGAAAAAGCCTTGTGGATTACCCGGATTGGCGAAGGTATACTTATAACGCACAGCCCTAATGTAACGCGGCGGTTTGTTTGGAAAGGGGTTGCCTGCAAACAAGCTTACCGCGCCGGGATCGTTATGAAGCAGTTTCCAGGCCAGGTTATAGGTCCATGGATACTGGTCTGCTGATGACATTGAGGCAAACCACATTTGCCAGTCGAGGCGTAGTTGGTAAGGCGCAATTTGTGGTGGCCGCTGATTGGGCAAAACCGGCAAGCCCTGATAAATATAAGGCTTCCAGTTAGCGTTATCATCTGGATTTTCATCTGCCGTTCCTTCAAATACTACATTAAAGCGTTCCTGGCCTACCGAGCCGAATGCACCGTAAGTATTAACCAGTTCCAGTGGATCAAAGGAGGTATTCATAACCTGGGATGGAGAGAGTAGGTTAAGCACAGGCTGGATGCTTAATAATGCGACTCCCCCCGCAACAATCCATGAAGTTGTAACCATCGGCCTTGATTCCTGTGCACCGGCTATTGCAGCCTCAGCTTTAATAACGAGCGTGCGCGGAAGTATCTTTCGCCAGAAATTATCGTCAAAACAAGCTAATGCAGGGATTATGGTGAGCCAGTTTAAAAAGGACAAGTTACCGCTTACAGCGATCGCCAGCTGGAATAAAATGATCACCACGCCTGCGATGTGCCGGGCCACCTGTGGACCGAAAGTAAACCAGGGCGAGATAAGTTCGGCCAGCCAGTTGAACCATAGGCCAGTTTTTAAAAGGGTATGGGGTAAAAAATGAAACCAGCGACTGAGCGGGCCGGGAATAGGCTGTGTTTCAAAGTAATAATGGAGTGCTGTACCATTACGCCACACAGCATCACCCCGGTATTTGATGAGACCGGCACCCAGCATAATGCGAAAAATGAGCCACCTGAAAAGTACAATAATAAGCAGGGGCGGGGCATATTTAGGAAATGGCCGCATTTCCCACAAGGGACACAGGAAAATTGCCAGGAACCCTGTCTCCGCCAATTGAATCTCCCAGCCGTACCCGTACCAATCCTGCCCTGCATGGATAAAGGATAAATACAGGAACCAGAGCACAGCGAGCATCGGCGCATTGGCGTAGCCGACTACTACCACAAGCGAAAGCAGCAGACCAGCCCATGCAGCCCACAATAAAACTGTATCTGAATGGGCCAGCCAAAAAACAGAAGGCAAACGAACAAAGCCTGCACCGCTTGAACCAAGTGCAGCGCTTACGTGGTTAAAGTAAAGATCGAGAGGCAGTAATCCGTTTGAGCCTATCAGGGGGATGATCTGATTAATAGTCACCAAAAAGGCTACTGCATAAATGATACCGAGCAGCCGGAGAATCATGAAACGGGTTAACCAGTAGGTGGGAGGCATGGGGTGTTGATTGGTGATTTTAAAACATATTACATGGCGTAATGGTTTTTTAAATTACAATTCACAAGTTTTGCAGGTGGGCTTGTTTGGCCTCATCAACCTGGTTTCTGAAGCGGCTTAATAGGTCTTTCAATTTTGGGCTAACGATGTTTTGACAAAAGGGTTTGGATGGATCTTTATAATAATAATCCAAATAATGTTCTTCGTTGAGTTTGAAAGTTTGAAAGGGTAATACTATAGTAATGATTGGTTGTTCAAAATCTGCCTGTAAGTTTTTAATGGCTTGTTTTCCTACCTTGGCCTGCTCTTCATTAAAAGTATAAACCGCCGAACGATATTTACTGCGCATTGCATGTTCTGCAGTACAGCTATGGGTATGCAAATGAATGGAGATCAAAGTTTCCAGGTTGATTTCGGCCGGATCAAAATGAACGATGACGGCTTCGGACGGTGCTGTGTTTTCTCCATCGGATGCAATCCAGCCTTGCTCAACACTGCCAACGCCTTTCAGCGAGCGGAAGATTGCTTCGGTGCACCAGTGGCACGAGCCGCCCAAACCAATTTTTTGCATGATGTAAAATTAGGTAATTCAAAATAAAACTGATCCGGGTGTTTATCAGGTATGAGGAGAGAGCAGTATTTGTAAAATAGTCACGTAGAAAATCATTACAGTATTAATACGTAAATAATCGCGTATTAATACTGCAACCGCACAAATAATCACTACCTATCTTTAAAACACAGAAGCTCCTGTTCTTTTCGCCCTGTTTCCTGCTATCTATACTACTGCTACTACTCAACAAGCTGAAAAGGTTATTCACAGAAGAACCGGCCAATAAGGTAGAGTTATCTTATTTAATGCTTACCGGATTTTAACAATTTAAATGGCTATTGTCTCCGTAAAATATATTGGAGATAATATACGATTATTAATACTATTCTTTACTCAATTTTAAATTACCGGATAGTCATTAGTGTGCGGATTAACTTCTGTATCTGGACTGCAGAAGGTTTTGATACCCATATTATTAATCCCGGTGTTTTGCTTGGTACCGTTTCCTCAATAAACAAAAAAACAAAACAAAAATTTAAACTTAAATAGTCAATCATGAATTTATTATCTCAAACAGTAGAGCTCGTATTTTTAGCACACTTGCGCCCTGAAGCAATTGATGCATTAAAGCCTCATGTTCCATTAATTTCAGAAAGCTCCCGCAATGTTTTTGCCGCTTCGGTAGTTAAAGCTATAGCTCAGAAAGTAAAAGACCCGCATGTTGCTAAAGAATTAAACACTTCAGGTAAAAGCCTTTTTAAGGCTGGCATACAGTCTTTTGATTATGATGATGAATTTTGGCCTTTGCACCCAAAGCCTAATTATGTTCCACTGCCCGGGTCATTATTTTTTGATATGGGTGGTGATGAAGTGATGCTCAATCCTCAGCCTCTGCCCCCGCATGAACAATCATATTATGGCGCACTTTTAACTATGCTGGCTGAGACTATTTCTGTAGAAAATACATCTGAAACCCTGCACGATATAGGTATGTCTTTGATGAAGCAAACTACCCGTGTTCATGAAAAGTATTAAGATCGTTACTTCAAACATCATCGGATAGAATGCTTAATTAACAGTGATTTATCGTTTCCCTTTTAAAGCAAAAGGATTACAAAATATTAAAAAAATAAAAATGGCAGAGAATAGTTTAAACGTAGAATCTTTAGACGCAGGCATACCTGCCGTTAAAGGTGAGAATAAAGGACCCGGTGGTTTTGGCGTTCTTGGCATATGCGATAGCGGGGCAGGTGTAGTAGGCGAGAGTGTAACATCCAAAGGAGTTATTGGAATTAGTAAATCATTTGTTGGGGTTTTTGGAACAGGCGAGGTGGGCTTGGGAGTAGCCGGTTTAAGTCAGCAAAATATTGGTGTAAAAGGCGAAAGCCACAGCAAAACCGAGGCGGGCGTATTAGGTGTTAATGGAACAGGCGGCCCCGGGGTTCGCGGCCAGGGTACTACCGGGCGTGGCATGGAAGCCGAAAGCGATACAAACTATGGTTTGCGATGCTCCAGCAGAACATTTGCCGGATTGCGTACAAGTTCTGTGGAGTCACCGGGTATTGAAAGTAATTCAATTAATTCTCATGGTATTCTCTCAACCTGTAACGGTAAAGGAACGGGGGTAGTCGGGTTAAGTGCAAGCGGTATTGGTGTTCATGGAAAAGGCGGGCAACTTGCCGGTTTTTTTGAAGGCGACGTAACAATTACCGGTACATTAACAGCTCACAATGATATAGTTTGCGGCCATGCCGACTTTGCAGAAGATTTTGATGTTGCGGAAGACACAGTACCCGGTGAGGTAATGGTATTAACGCCAACAGGTATGCTGGCACCAAGTACTCAGGCATATGATAAGAAGGTAGTTGGTGTGTTATCCGGCGCAGGCAATTACAAACCCGGAATTATACTTGACAAACAAAGCAACAGTATAAACAGAAAGCCTGTTGCAATGATGGGTAAGGTATACTGTAAAGTTGATGCAGATATAGCTCCAATAGAAACCGGCGACATGCTCACTACATCAGACATCCCGGGTTGTGCAATGAAGGCCATTGATCCCCTTAAATCTTTTGGGGCAATAATAGGAAAAGCATTGGCCCCCTTAAGCCGGGGTAAGGGGTTAATACCAATGTTGGTTGTGTTGCATTAGCTGTATAAATGCTTAATTAAAGTTTAGCTAAATTACTGATAATCAACATTAATAAATAGTTAATCTGTAAAAATAGTTTAAACATTTTTCATTATGCCAAAGACGTCAAGTATCAACGATGGATTAAATTACAGGAAGATTGGAAAGCCATGTATTATTAATAATTTAAATCAGCCCTTTGTTCAACTGCCGGTTCGTTCGCTTACAGATCTTCGTATTAAAATGGGGCCCTTTAAAGCTTCTACGGATGCATTTGTTTTTGCAAACAGCTTTCAAATGACTGTAGAAAATGCAGCTCAGATCCGGGAACGTTTACAAGGGGCATGGAGTTCTGTTTTTGACTCGGTTTTAAAACCATTTAAAGATGCATTAAATGATTTAAGTGTTGATCTCGACCCGGTAAATATAGGCCCCCTTGATTTAGGCCCTTCTATAACAGTTGGTTTACCAGAAGCTGCAATTGATTTTGTTTTGAAAGAAATAGCCGGAAAGCTTGTATTTGATAACATTGTAGGGAGCGCCGGTACATTTGGAAGATGCGGAGGAATGGCTTTTGCCGGTTATGATTTCTATCTTTCCAATTGGCAAATAAATTCCTCAATAAAAACGCCACCCTCTACCGGCGTCTTAGGCGATTATATATTCAACAGGTTGCTTGATTCAATAGGCATGAATGCGATGGCATGGTTAGATTGGTCGGTTACGCTGCATGTGCTACCTATTGCTTCTGTCGCAGGAAACGTTGCATTAGGGCTTGCTGTTGGAAGTTTGGAAGGACCGATTGGTGCAGCTTTTGGCGGTTTATTGGGTTCACAAATCGGCATATTTGATTTTGGGGGCAAAAAGGTCATTTTAGATCGTACTAAAGACGAATGGGGGAAAATTAAAAACAGATTGGATAACGAAGCTGCCTGCCCTATAGGATTATTATTTAGCGACAGTGTTTCGCCCCTTGGCGACCACCAGGTATTGGCAATAGGTTATGAAGATGATGGGGTAGCGCCTACCTTAACTGTTTGGGATAACAGAGATGGAAACACAACACGGCTTTATAAACTAAATTTTGGTGGTGATGAACTTAATGTAGACCAAATCCCCTTTAACGACGACGGCGGTATTAAAGGCTTTTTTCTGGAAGATTATGCTCATATACAGCCGCCTATAGAATTGAAAATATAATTCATCTTAAAAATTCTGATAGAATGGAGAGGGACTTCTGGTCAGTAATTCAGCTTTAAGGCGGCCCTGTTTATGACTACATCAACAAAAACAATACAATGTCACTAATAAAGTACACTTCCACAAACGATATTGAGATAGCTTTGTAGTACACATGGTATTATTACAGAGCTGTTTAATGATGGTAACCAATAAGTTTATAAAAAAGGCCCAAACCTGTTTTAGTGTCATTGCTTTATTTGCCGGAATTTGTTTTCTGCTTACACAGCATGCACTTGCACAAACCGGAAACATTTTTGTTTTTAAACTTGATGGTAAAGCAAAAACAAGTGCCGGCGTATATTTAAAGGACGGAACCCTGGTTCGCACGCTTTGGAGTGGCATAACCTATAATGCAGGTACCCATCAATATAGCTGGGACGGTTTAGATGACGATGGCCGCCTTGCTGCAAATGGCAGCTATATGGTTAAAGTGCTGTCAAACAGTGTAAATTATAAATGGGAAGGAGTAATCGGCAATACATCTGATTCATTTACCGGGCCATCGGTTTACCATGCTATTGAGCGGATGTATGGAATGGTTATCAGTGGTAACAATGCATATTTTGCGGTTGGGTACAATGAACAGGACGGCAGTACCTTCAAGTTTAATATCCATAGCCCTCAAAAAAAATCGATGATACTGGGCAAAGGGTTATCCGTAAAGTATGTTGCCACAGATGGTTTAAATGTTTATTGGGCTGGTAACGATGCCGGGATCATCAACAACTGGATGGTATTTGGTACCAAAGTAACCGGCGATTCGGAAATCAGCTTTGCCCAAGGCCAGCCCCAGGCCACAAAATATGGCCGAAAGTATAAAAGCGCTATAGATGTTGTAAGTAATGATAAATCCGAAATCTCCGGCCTTGCTGTCCAGAAACGTGGCAGGTATCTTTTTATAGCGCATAAAAACCTGAATGAGCTGCATGTGCTCGATAAAACAACGGGCACTCTTGTGCAAAAAGAATCATTTGATACTCCGTTAAATATAACTGCGGATGATGATAATCATGTTTGGCTCATCTACGCTAAAAATGGTAAACGGATCATCGAAAAATTCACTGTCGATGCCAACGGAAAGCTAATTTCACTACACGTTGCACCGGCCGGACTGCTATATCCCATAGCATCGGCAGTAAATCCCGATGGCAAAACCTTGGTTGTTGCCGATGGGGGGGAAAGCCAGCAATTAAAAGCATTCCAGGTTGATAACGGCTCCCCATTATGGACGTATGGCATTGCCGGCGGTTATGCAACAGATCCGAATGTGCGTAATGATAAATTTTATTTCAACGAAGCTAAAGGCCCCGGTACTTTTATTGCCTTTCAACCCGATGGGAGTTTTTGGGTGGAAGATGCGGGCAACTTAAGAGCACAACATTTCACAGCCGACCGGAAGTTTATTAACCGGATCATGTACCTGCAAACATCCTACAGTTCGTTTGTTGATGGTAATGATCCGTCGCGCGTGTTCTCTGATTTTCTTGAATTTAAGGTAGATTACAGCAAGCCGTTGGCAGCCAATAACGGTTCGTGGCAGCTGGTGCGTAACTGGGGGCACAATATACCGCCCGAATATGACGATAAATACAACAGGCTTCGAGGGGTTTCAACCTTAAGTAATGGTAAAACATATGCTTTGCTGGATTATAGGATCAATTCATTGTTTAGGTGGAAACTGGTTGAATTGCCAAAAACAGGGCCGCTGCGAATAACCGGCGTTGATATCCCTATGAATAATTCGCAGCTATATCCGGATGGTTCGCTCCGCAGGGTTTCGACATTCAGGGTAGGAGTACCAACTGTTTTTACAAAAAGAGAACTTTTGAAATTTACCCCGGATAACGACCCTATATGGGGACCTGAAAATACTATAGCGCAAACCCAGCCGGCCGAACCGACAGACCCGGGCTACCATGGCAATAATACATTATTGAGATCGGGCGAGATCACCTCTTCAGGTGTTATTGCATTATTTGATGGCACCATCGCCAATTGCTGGCACCTGGGAGGAATAAAAGCTGGAAGCGATAAATTGCTTTGGCGAACTGCCATGAGCACTACAAAGGAATATAGCGGCCCATTCCCTGCGGATGGGGCTTTTGATATTGGTAATCATACCAATTATCCCGGCTGCGTTGCCATAGCAAGCGGGCGCAGTATTTTTTGGGGCTATCATGGTGAGTTTTGGAAAAACAGCGAAGTAAACAAATGGACACAGGTTTATGACGATGGTTTATTTATAGGCCAGTTTGGTGTTGCCGGCTCCGAAGCCGGGAAAGGTGAAGCAGCAGCCGAAATGGCAGGTAACAGCTTTGCCGCATCTGTAGTAAAATTGCCCAATGGCGATACTTATCTGTATCATAACGACGAAAGTATCCATGGAGGCTTGCATCGCTGGAAGATCAGTGGGTTATCAACCATCAAGGAGCAGGTTGTCCCCATCAATTTAGCTGTTAACACCCATGGCTTATCAACCAAAAGCATCATGACAGCTTCGGGGGCCTCACTTAGTTATAACGGTTTTGTGGAACCCTTATATTCAGAGCAATACGAATTCTTTTTAAAAGGCGATGGCATTGCTGATTGCCGGTTATGGGTGGACGGGAAATCAATAGATCCTCAAAAAGGAGCTTCAGGCATCGGGTTAAATAAAGGGACACGCTATGCTGTACGTTTGGAATGCCCGGCAGGGGTAACTTTAAAAAAGGGTGTACAACTTTATTGGACGAGTACCAGCCAACATGAACAGGTAATTCCTGACGATCGATTTTATAGTTTAAAGCCATCCGTTGCTCCATCAACTATTCAACTTATGGACGACCTCCCATTTAACAGCACGCTCGAGAATAACCGCTATGGCTGGAAAAGGACGCCGGCGATGGATGACAGCACGAACAGGTATGTGCAATGGTGGAATGTGCACACCAATATTAAAACATACCGCAAAACCTTCCCCGATATTTATATCGATTACCGGCAGGAAAATAAGCAGGCCGTTTTAAGCCGGGATTTTGGTCAGCAAGCTAACCTCAATTCCTGGACATTATCGGGCATTGTTAATTTTACACAGAATTGTGTTAATATAGGAACCGGTAATGGCTTTGATGAAAAGAACGGTGTTTACCTGGAGATATTGGATAAAGCACAAAAAGTAATAGCAAAAGTGTTTTTACTATCAGCCTATTATCGTGGCGATGTAAGTTTATTAGTAAACGGAACAAGTATTTACAAGGCTAAATATGATAGTTTAATGCCGTTGGAAGATCGCTGGCAACTTATTACCATAAAAATGGTTAACGGCCGGTTGCAGGCTGCTTACAGCAATAACAAACTGCTTGAAGTTCAAAGCCAGGATAGCAAAGCAGATATCAAAAGCCCGGCATCTATAAGGTTAGTTTGCTCATCGCTCAATAAAAAAGGCGGTTATACTTTGGGGTTGAATGCATGGAAATTTGAGAAGAAATAATGTGATGGGGCTATTTCGCGCCCCGGAAAATAAAATGCAAAATATATCTGCAAATAGTGTTTATCCTCTCAACATCATTAGCAAACAAATAAAAACGCTCTGCTTTCTTGAAGAGAAAAAGCCAACTGAGATTATTAATGAAATCTCAGTTGCGAATTTTATTTTCGCAAAAATATTCTCAGAATGAAAAAACAATTATCTGACTTACTTATCGCCTTAAAAGAAGGCACTGTTACATTTACTGAAGTTATCGGGTTTATAGAAACCTACTACATGCATCAGCCTGCCGCGTTTAAAAATGGTGATGTATATAATGAAGCCACACAAAACCAGGGCAGTGCTAAGGTTTTTACTTTTGCTCAAATCAACAACCTGAATGCTGCAGACACGCTTTACTTATTTGCAGAACATTACAGGGCTGTACTGGCAAATCCCGATGGTACAGATCATCAGAATATCCGGCAGTTCATGGCTCATGGATGGCCGGGGATCGTGTTTGAAGGGGAGGCCCTGGCCCTGAAGTCTTAACAGACCGGAACGCTCAGTTACATGATATGGGGGACATCTGGCTAAAAGATTCCATTGATTTTGTTACAATACAGGAAGCATCTGCTTCCCCGATTTAATAATATATTAATATTGGTGGTCTACTTTTACCGCGACATCAATTGTCTTATGTTGTTGAGTTTTGTGAGCTGTATTAACCTGTACAGCATTTTTATAAAGCTTAATCGAACAGCAATAGGCCTCATATTTACCAAACGGCCGGCAATTGATAAAATTTAATTTCCATGACTATGTCACGTAACAAAATTCTTTGCCTGGCCATCCTGTTACTTACCTGCAGCAGGTTTGTGAAGGCGCAAAATCTTGCCACTGTTGAAAATAAAAGGGTGAAACTACCCAACGGGTGGTCGTTAACGCCCGTTGGTAAAAGCCTGCCCCTGGGTGATCTTCCTTTAAATATTGCCGTAAGCAAGAGCCTGCATTACGCTGCGGTTACCAACAACGGTCAAAGCGTTCAAACCATTCAACTGCTGGACGCCCGTACAGACCGTGAACTGGATAAAGTGTTGATCAGTAAAGCCTGGGGTGGCCTTGTTTTCAGTGCAGATGAGCAGTCGCTTTACGCATCAGGCGGCGATAACAACTGGATTATCCGTTATGCTATTACTAACGATAAGTTGGTGGCAGCCGATACCATCAAGCTGGGTGAAGCATGGGGCAAAAAAAGCAATGCGGCATCAATTTCGCCTACCGGCCTGGCACTTGATGACAAACGGAGTATTTTGTATGTTGTTACCAAGCTGGATAACAGCCTGTACCTCATTGATCTTAAAACAAAAACTGTCCTTCGGCAAATCAAACTGGGCACCGAAGCTTATACCTGCCTGCTGTCGCCCGATATGTCAAAACTATACATCAGCCTTTGGGGCGGCGATAAAGTGGCCATATTTGACACTAAAGAAAACAAGCTGCTCGACGCTATTACTGTAGGCGATAACCCGAATGACCTGTGCATCTCCCGGAACGGGAAATATCTGTATGTAGCCAATGCAAATGATAATACTGTATCGGTAATTGACGTGCGCAAGGCTAAAGTGCTGGAAACCCTGAACACGGCGGTATCACCCACGCCGCTTAGCGGAACCACCAGTAACTCGGTGGCCTTGAGCAAGGACGGCAAAACCCTATATATCGCTAATGCCGATAATAACTGCCTGGCAGTGTTTGATGTAACAAAGCCAGGTTCCAGCCAGTCGCTTGGGTTTGTGCCAACAGGCTGGTATCCCAGCGTTGTGCGCGTTATAGATAATAAACTGTACGTGGCCAATGCCAAAGGCTTTTCATCGCTTCCTAATCCGCACGGGCCTAATCCTGTGGCCAAAAACCAAACCGTTGTATTGCATGGCGGCGACCCCTTTAGGCCAGCGCGAACCGAATACATTGGCGGAGGGTTGTTGATGGGTACCCTGAGTATCATCCCTGTGCCAACCGAAAAAGAACTGCCTGTTTACTCACAGGCAGTAGTTCACAATACGCCTTATCATCGGGAGCAGGAAACAGGCGCTTATAGCGAAGCGGGTAATCCCGTTCCGGCTAAAGTGGGCGCTGCGTCACCAATTAAATATGTTTTTTATATCATTCAGGAAAACCGGACGTATGACCAGGTATTGTCCGACATGCCCAAAGGTAACGGAGATACCAGTCTGCTGCTATTTGGCAAACGTATTACACCAAACCACCATGCATTGGCCGAAAATTTTGTGCTACTGGATAATTTTTATGTAGATGGCGAGGTAAGTGCAGATGGCCATAACTGGAGCCTGGGCGCCTATGCTACAGATTATATGGAAAAGAACTGGCCTACCAGCTATGGCAGCCGCGGCCCGGGCGCTGTTGGTTTAACTGCCAAAAACAAGCTGTACATCTGGGACCAGGCCAACCGTTCTAATGTAACTTTCCGCACTTACGGGGAGTTTATTAACGCCGATAATACACCGCAAATACCTATACTGAAAGATCACTATGCAAAGGCGTATCCTACCCGCGATCTGCGAGATCCTGACACCCTGCGTTACCAGGCATGGGAGCATGATTTTGACTCGCTGATGCGGAACAATGCACTGCCACGGCTAAATACCATACGTATGCTTTCTGATCATACTGAAGGTACCACTGCAGGCAGGCCCACACCCTTTGCACATGTCGCGGATAATGACCTTGCAGTAGGTAAATTGGTAGAGCACATTAGCAAAAGCCCGATATGGGAAAACAGCGTAATATTTATAGTGGAAGATGATGCCCAGAATGGCCCCGATCATGTGGATGCTCATCGCTCGCCCGCTTATATTGCAGGGGGCTTTGTAAAGCGTAACTTTGTAGATCATACTATGTACTCCACCTCGTCTGTGTTGCGTACTATAGAGCTGATCCTTGGCTTGCCACCCATGACCCAGTATGATGCTTCGGCCGCCGCAATGTGGCGTTGTTTTGATAAAACATCCAACAGCACGCCGTTTAAAAGCTTTCCGTCCAACATCAACCTCAATGAGCTTAACCCTAAAGGAACAAAGCTTGCTGCTATGGCCAAAGGGCTTGATTTTTCGGTAGTTGACCGTGTGCCCGATGAGATCATGAACACTATGATCTGGAAAGCCATTAAAGGGGAGCATACACCTGTACCTACACCGGTGCGCGCAGCCTTTGTAAAGGCCGTTCAAAAAGCTGATGATGACGATTAGTGGTGGAAAAGAGAGCCGTTGATTGCCTGGAGCTGGGCGAGTAACAGTATTACAAGGAGGGCCAACGGCCTGCTGCCAAACATAAATGCCTTCGGAATGTATCCTGAAGGCATTTATGTATCGTATGATTTTCCCTGTACGGAAAAAAAATCACAAGCCTGATAGCTCCGGTTCCTGATAATTTCATCTAAGATCTGCAATCGCTAATTGATCTGTGCAATAGGTAAAGCTAATTTTTAAAACTTTGTTTAAAAAATAGCACGATTAGCGCCTCCATCAATCTGTATGGTTGTCCCGCTGATATAGGCAGCCTGGGCTGATGAAAGAAATGCAACCAACGCAGCAAATTCTTCCGGCTTACCAATACGTCCAAGCGGGATGCTTTTAGTTTTTTCTTTAATAGCCTCCTCCGGATCTATGTTTTGAGGCAGGGTGTGTTTGATCCGGTCTGTCATGATCAGGCCCGGTGCAATATTGTTAACCGTTATATTATAAGGGCCTAATTCGTCGGCCAGCATTTTTGCCATGCCAACCACTGCCATGCGCATTGCGGTAGACAGCACTGAATTTGTCAATACAGATTTGACCGAACCACTAACAATATTGATAATACGACCACCGCCTGTCGCTTTCATAAAAGGTAACACCAATCGGGATGTCCGGGCAAAACTAAGCATGTTTTGCTCATAAGCCTGCTGCCACTGCGTATCGTCAAAGCTTTCAAATTTCCCGAACGGAGGCCCGCCGGCGTTATTGACCAATATATCAATCCGGCCGTATATGCTTCCTGCCTGGTTGATAAATGAAGCTAATTGTTCACTGTCAGTAACATCTACCTGGTAGCAAACCACTTCGTTTCCGGTTTGCAACCGGATATCGTCTGCGGCTGAATTTAATTCAGACAGGTTACGGGAGCCAATGATAACAATTGCGCCCTCTGCAGATAAAGCCAGTGCTGAAGCTTTTCCAAGCCCTTTACTTGCCGCTAACACAACGGCTACCTTTTGATCTAATCCCAGGTTCATAAGCAAATGTTTAAAAATAAATCTCCTGAACCTTCAGATACCTGATCTGTTTGTTCATTATGATTATAATGGCAAGTTATATCAATTTGGCAGATTTCTGCCTCTTTGTACTTAAAAAATCTGCTTTAATTAGCGCATCCCTGTTAGGTATGGTTATAATCTAAACTGCTGCTTTACTGTTTCTGTAATTGGAGCAAAAAAATCCATCGGGTTATAATCCGGCTCCCTAATCAGCAGCGAAACTGATCATTCGCTCCTTAAACTCTTTACCGGATTTGCCAGCGCCGCTTTTATTGCCTGGAAGCTGATGGTGACCAGGGTGATAATAACAGCCGCTATACCCGACGCAATAAATACCCCCGGACCAAGGTTGATACGATATTCATATTTATTGAGCCATTGTACCAGGAAATAGAGCGCAAGCGGCGAAGCGATGGCACAGCTGATTATAACCAGCAGCACAAAATCACGCGATAACATCATCCACACCTGGGCTATGGATGCGCCTAATACCTTACGGATGCCTATTTCTTTAGTACGCTGTTCAGCAATGTAAGCAGCAAGCCCGAACAGGCCCAGGCAGGATATAAATATGGCCAGGCCGGCAAATACACCTGCCAGTTTGCCTATCAATACTTCCAGGTTAAATTTGTGCTCATATTCGTCATTTACAAACTTGTACAGGTAAGGAAAGTTTGGGTTATATTTTTCAAATACCTTCCCGATCTTTTCTATCGAAGTATGGATGTCCGCATTTTTAGGCAGGCGATAAGTGATCACAAACCCGCTTGGATTATGACCAAAAATAGCGGGTGCTACCGGGCTGTAAGGCGATTCCATTAAAGCATCCTTTACCACACCAATGATCCGTACCGGTTTGTCGCTTCCATTCCAGGTTATCATTTGATTGACCGGATTTTTTAAACCAATACGCCTGACGGTGGCTTCATTAATAATCACATTCAGCGAATCATTTCTGAAGTCACCCGAAAAATTGCGCCCGGCTGCCATAGTCATCCCCAGGGTTTGGAAATATTCCTTTGATATCCATATAGCACCAATATTCACCTCTTCGTCCCCGGCATTTTTACCCGGCCATTTCTGCAATGAAAAATGACTATACACCTGCGTTGCCGGCGAGGTGGATGATGCCACGCTTTCTACAAGTCCGGATGATAGCAGGTCATTTCTTAAGGCATCATAATGCTGGTAAAGATCGCCGTTCATATCTGTCATCATCAGCCTGTCGGCACTGTAGCCAGTTGGCCGGTTTTTAACGTATTGTATCTGCTGATAAACAACCACTGTACTTATGATCAATGCAATAGAACAGGTAAATTGTACCACTACCAACACTTTTCTTGGTAGTGAGGCCCATTTGCCAATCTGGATAGTCCCTTTCAGCACTTTAACCGGGCTGAATGAGGACAGGTAAAACGCCGGCTTGCTTCCGGCTATTAAACCGGTTACCAGTACAAAAGCGATCATGAAGCCCCAAAAGCTAACGCTTCCATACGGAATATGGATCAAGGAGCCTGTTAACGCGTTGAACGATGGCAAAGCCAGCTGAACAAAAAGCAAACACAGCAGGAATGATAAGGATGTGATCAGGACAGATTCTGTTAAAAACTGGTAAACAAGGTCGATACGCGTTGAGCCGATTGCTTTGCGAACACCAACTTCTCTTGCCCGTTTCTCAGACCTTGCTGTTGAAAGGTTCATGAAATTGATACAGGCTATCGCCAATACCAGCAAGCCTATGATGCTAAACAGATTTACATATTCCACAAAACCGCCCACAGGCTTGCCGTTCTTAAAATCGGTAATTAAATGCCAGTCTTTTAAAGGGTACATAAAAACCTCAGCCTTTGATACCCGCATCTCCGGGCTTCTTTTAGAAACGATGTCCCGTATTTTCAGAGCAATTTGCTCATAAGTCACGCCTGGTTCCAGCGCTACATAGGCCGAAAATGAATTGTAGGTCCATTTGGTGCGTGCAACCTTTATCCAATCCTGTGTGGCTTCCATGTAAGCAAAAGGAATGATATAACTAAATTGCATTGTTGCGTTGTTAGGGATATCCTTAATAACCCCTGTTACCCGGAAGTTCTGTACATTATCAAACCGTATATATTTCCCCATCGGATCCGCATTACCAAATAAAGCTTTAGCGGTTGATTCTGTCAAAACAATAGAATAGATGTCCTTTAAAGCTAAATTGGCATCGCCTTTTACAAAGGGATATTGAAATATCTTAAAAAATTCCGGAGATGCCGCGCCTCCGCCCAGGTAGAGTTTTTTATCGCCAATCAAAAGATTATGGTTCATCCGGCCTATGTTGTCAGATTCGGCTACATATTTTATTCCGGGGATCTCTTTTCGCAAAACATCAGCCAGCGGCAGTGCTATCGACGTTTGGGTAGATGTACCGTTGTGCTGTGAGGTCAGGTTCATTTCAACCTGGTATAATTGTGTATAATTGGGCAGAAAGCGATCATAGGAATACTGATCGAATACCCATAAACCGATCAGGAGCGCTACCGCCATGCCGGCTGCCAAACCAACAATATTCAGTGTGCTGTAAACCTTGTTTTGCAACGTGTTGCGCCAGGCTATCTTCAAATAATTACGAAACATATAATTGCGATTTAATTTATCACGAGACCATACCGGAATGGCATTGTGACCCGAAGTTATCGCTACTGTTGCGGAATAAGGTCTCAAATTATAACCTGGGAGTTCTTTTTTCAGGGCGGTTTTATATTCTGCCGGGCTTTTACCGGTTAACTCTTTAAAAATGCGGTGGAAAGTACTTTTAGAGTTGAAACCGGAATCATATGCGATACCCAAAAGTGTTATTCTATCATTTGCCGGATCCTGCATTTTTCGTGTTACCTCCGCCACACGATATTCATTAATGAAGTCGTTAAAGCTTTTTTTGAGCGCCTCGTTTATGATCCGGGATAATTCATTGGGGTGAAGCCCAAGCTTCCCGGCCAGCGAACGTAAATTGAGTTCGGGATCCAGGTAATACAAACCTGATGTCATGGCTTTCTTCAGCCAGATCCCTTTTTGCCTTAGTTCGGCAGGTTGTGATGGTTTTGGATATGATGGTATCTCGGCCGCCACAAAAGCCTGCGGCCTCAAAAACGCCACGACCGCCAATTGGATAATCAATGCCGCTAAAAGCAGGTACAAAGGATAATAAACATGCAAGTTCAATTGATGATAGTAAAGATAATCCGCGGCTGCAAGGGGGATCCACAAGAGCCAAAATATCGTAAAAACTGTCAATAAATTATGCAGCCACCGCAATTCCATCCGGTGCCGGTCGCCTCCAATGAATTTTAATCGCTGGTAAAAACTCTCTATCAGCCTGTGGGAAGCATACAGGTAGATTGTAACCGAAATAAATGCCAGTAATGCTAAAATGGGGCCCAAATGCAGTGCAGCCGCCATCTTTAAAGTTTCATTAACCTCTGATGCATGGGCACCCAGTTCAAGCAGCAACGGACTAAAATGCAACAGATCCTTGTAGATAAATTTATGATCGGGCCGGGTTATTTTACGTACATAAAAGAAAATCAGCGGACCGAATGCCAACGAAAATTGAAGGGGCAGTCTGTTCCAATGAGGGAAGTAAGTTTCCAGCCGGATGTCTGTGCATAATAGCCAAAGCATCCACGAGGCAACAATGATCAGGATAAGGCTAAGAAAACGGTTTGCATTTCGGGACTGACCTTTGACAAACCAGAGCAACATCGCAAAAAACAGGCCGACGAAGATAAATCCCCCAAGGAGAAGGTCATAAATATTAATATGGAACAGATAATTCTTCAAACTGCCTAATCTGGCTCAATACACATTCCAAATTTATAATTAGTTGAAATATAAATGATTGTATATTATTGAAAAATAGCGACTGTAATAAAACCGAACATGAATTGGTCGGTTTTAGTTAGTCCTGAAATAGTTATACAGATACTGACCAATGGTTGAATTATAACGAAATTATTAACGGTTACGTCTGAGCAAAACCGCCCATCCGGAAATGTTAAGTTCGGCGATCAATGTAGCTGCCAGGATCAGGCAGCCGCCCAATAGCAACCGCCATGATAGCTCTTCACCTAAAATAAAGAAGGCTGCTATTGCACCGAAAACAGGTTCGAAAAGATAAATGATAGATACCCTTTCGGCGCTGATATAGCGTTGGGCGATATTGGATATAGTGTACATATATGCCGTGGAAAACAGTGCACAGAATACGATACCTGTCCAGAATGACCTGCTTTCCGGTAGCCAGCCGGCATTGGTGTCTGTTAATGCAAGGCAACAGGTAATAACCGTACAGGTTGCAAACATAGGTACAATGGTGCTTACAATATTCCGGGATTTGGAATGCTTCTCTACTTGGATTAGGTAAACGGCAAAAGCAACAGCGCCGGCAATAGTATACAAGTCACCGATGCCGATGGAGAGGTCGCTTTTGACCGAAATAATGAATAAACCGATCATGGCAATTGAAGCGGCGATCCAGATCTTAACGGGGGCGACTGCCCTGTATAAGATGATTTTCAGCAGCGGAATAATGACCACACACATACCTGCAACAAAGGCACATTGCGAAGCGTTACTGTGTTTAATGCCCAATGTTTGCAAACAAATACCGGCAGTGAGCGGAATGGCAAGGGATATTCCTGTCTTTACAGCATCCCAGTTGATCGTTCTGACGTGTTTCCAGAATATCACCGAAAGTATTGCGGTAGCGGCTAAAAAACGATAGCACAAAAAAGTAGACGAAGAAGCCTGCCCGATAGCCAGTTTGGTTACAGAAAATGATATGCCCCAAAAAGCAGTTCCTAATATCAGCAGGAAAAGCAAACTGTTTTTTTTGTCCATAGTTTGATTAGTTTACGAGGTTCTTTTTCATCATCAGGTCTATTTGCTCATCGGTTCCTAACCTGAAGATATGCCTGTCAAATTCTACGAAGCCGTTTTTCTTATAAAAGCTGATTGCCCGGTGGTTATGTTCCCATACCCCAAGCCATACATAGGCGGCGTTAATCTGTTCGGCAACCTGGATAGCCTTATTGTACAGTAGCTGCCCCACTTTTTTTCCATGATAGGCCTGCAATACATAAATCCGCTCAATCTCCAGCGCCTGGTTATCCCTGATCTCTGTTTGAGCTTGCCCAAGGTTTAGCTTCAGGTAACCAAGTACCTCGGTACCCGCAAGGGCAACGTAAAACAGGGATGATTCGTTACTGAGTTCAGCCTTTAGTTTACCGGGAGAGAAACTTTCATTAAGGTAGCTATTCATGTTTTCCCCGGTATTAACCGCTGAAAAGGTCTCGCAAAAAGTTTGTCTGCCAATTTGTTGAAGTACAGCTACGTCTGCCACCGTCAGCTGATCGATCTTAAGAGTTTCCATAGGGCAAATATATCCTGCAATTAAATGCAATAAAATGCTATTTTATCATCTATTAATGCATATATTACATTAATGGATTTACAGCAGATCAAATATTTCTTAGCGCTTGCAAAGGAATTGCATTTTTGGAATACAGCCGGAAAGATGAATATTACACAATCTGCGCTAAGCCGTCATATCCAGGCGCTGGAAAGGGAACTGGGTTTGCAGTTATTTGAGCGTAATAAGCGAAATGTGAAACTAACTCCGGCAGGCAGCTTCCTGAAAGAAAAATGGGAGGTAGAGTTGAATAAACTTGAATTCATGCATCAGTTTGCACGGCAAATCCATTTAGGCGAGAGCGGAACTATAAGGATCGCTCATCCGGATTCCATATCCGGCTCGCTCATGCCCGACATTATGGCCAGGATAGCTGAAGCGTTACCCAAACTCCAGATAGAGCTGGTGCAGTTAATGTATGAAAACCAGCAGGAGTTTCTCAGAAACTATAAAATAGACCTCATCATCACCAGGGACAATAACAACGCGCCGGGGATCAGGTCCCAAAAAATCCATACAGATCATTTGTCTATCGTGGTTCCGGAGGGCCATCCGTACCAAATTGCCGGCGATCTGTCAAAAGAAACGCTTGCCAGGCAAAAATTTATATTGCCTGTCAAAGATGAGGGCAGCAGTTATAGCGATATTATCCAGCAGTTGTTTCAATCTTTTGATTTTGTCCCCGATGTTTTTATGCACTCTGAATTTGGTTCAACCATCATTGCTATGGTAAGAAAAGGCCTCGGCGTAGCCATATTACCAGATTCTTATATGTATCACGAAAGTCCGGGTTTAAGGTTTATCCGGCTTCCGTTCCAAACTGATCTGTATGTAAACTGGAGGAAAGATGATCACAATCCGGTGCTGTTGAATATATTAAAACTGATATTGACATAATAGCCTTCAAAGACACGAATAAAAATTGCCGAAAAGGAAAACTTATACAACCTATAGTTGTTTTATTTCGTAAAAGGAAATACCAGCGAAGCTTTCAGGCAAATATATCGGCCTGGTAAGCACCGTAGGGTGTTAAGACCTCCCGGGAAAAAGAAAATAAGTGTCATTCATGAGCATTATTGAGGGGTTATATTTTGAAGTTTTATTAAATCTTACTTATGACAGAACAGTTGGAATTTGATTTATTGTTAAAAGAAGAGCAGCTGCTAACAGATGAGGTTGAAAGTTTAACCAAGAGGCTTCTTGAATATAAACGCAACCTGGCCGAGGTTAGGGCAAAACTTAAAACACTAAGATTTGAACCTGTAGAAGTAACAGGTGGGAGTGAGGTATCACAATAGCTGATAGGATTCCCGCAGGTAGTTAAACAAAGCGGGCCGCAGTTCATCCAGCAAGGAAATACGGATGTGGTTTTCGAACTTATTACCGACGGCTATACTTTTAAATATTGGTTTTTCGGGCTGGGGCACTTTGGAATAGAACTTAATGTCCAGCTCCTTTTTCATTGGCCGGATCACCAGGAAGGTCAATCGTCGGGTGAAAACAATGCAGTTCGGCGTAGTGCCTACCAGTACACCTTCCCAATCCGCCACCTCGGCTAAGATCTTATCGAATACCAGCACCAGCTCCGCAGGACGGCCTTTGAATAAAGTGTCCAGGCCGACCCGGGCGCAATAATGCCGCTGCTCCGGCTTGGGCAACTCCCGCTCACATTTCGGACAAGTCCAGCTCATTGATAATTTATTGACCAAATTTAGGGAAAATGAATTGATTATCCTTTGTGCTTATCAGTGGGCAAGGTCAGGGTTGAAATTGGCTGTATTAAGTTTGATTTTATATTCCGGATTTTCTTAATCGATCTGTTATTTCGTGCCCTTATTCGCCACAACACTGTCAATCTCGGTTCGGGTGATTCCATATTTCGCCATTCGTGTACGGTGGTCGGCCGAGCCCAGGTACTCCCGGAGTTGTGCATTCACTGCCTCCAGAAGACCATGATTCCCCTTGCTAAATGAGAAAGCGCCGACAGGTACTTTTCCATCTTTGCTATTCTTGAAAGGGACTGCTTCCAGTCTCGGGTTGGCATTGGCTGTAACTTGGTTCCCAACCGCTGTGGCTGCGAATGCATCAATCTTTCCGGCCAGTAATGCGGCAGCTGCTTCTGGTTGGCTATTGAACATCACGATCTGGCTGTCTCTCACACCCGCCAACTTTGCAGCATCGAACTGTACCTGACCTGGAATAAGCCCAAGCAGAGTATCGCCGCTCATTGCCACCGTTTCATAACTTGTCAGAGCCCTCGGATTGCCCTGGTGCACGAGGAATCCGTCGCCAAGTGACCAAACCGGCACGCTGAAAGCCACGTTCCTTGCCCGTTCAGACGTAACGAAAATAGGCACGTTCATATCCCACCGGTTGGCTTGGACACCTGGTAAAAGCTCCTCGAACGTGGTAAGCTGATATTCGATAGACATTACGCCAATTGCCCGCAGTACTACTTCGGCCAATTCGATATCCGCACCTTTTACAAGATGGTTTTCGTCAGTCCAATAGAATGGCGGTTCTTCGATATATGCGATTCGTACTTTCATGTTTTTATTCCTTGGTATGCTTGTTGTATTTATAAAGCGTCTCTCACAATGACCGCGAACTACTTAACCGTATTCCATGTGAATTGACTTTACAAAGTTATAAGTATAAATAAAGAGATAACAGATGCAGATTTCGAAAATTAAAGCATAACAGATTGGGAAATAATGTTAATACTGATAGCTTATAGATGTATGCAAGAAAATTGTAGCTTTAAGCAAACTGTAATAATTTAGATGGGGCAAAGAGCAAATTATATACTTATTGAAAATTTTCAGCAAGCTATTCATTATAATCACTGGAGAGCTAATTGCATAACCTCCGATCTTTATCTTGGAGAGAAGCGTTTTATAGATTTTGTAAGATCATGTAAGTTGGTGAATGTTTTACTGGATGAAGTTTGGATTGAGGGATGTGTAATTATTAATATCGATAAAAAATCACTCTACTTTTGGAGTTTAGAATTCGGTACAACATCAGCAACTGAGTTTTATTTAAAAGAACTTCGAGGCAAATGGAAAAACTGGTCTTTAAATTTAGTTTACAACAAAATGTATGATATCGAACAGATCTTAAATATTAATTATATTTCACTACAAGAGCAATTTCCATTACCAATAAACACAGCAGATGAGATTATTAACGATGAGGTTAGTGAATTTGGTAACACCGTAATAATTATAAAAACTCCAATTAGAACACATATAACTCAATTAGGAGACGTTTCTTTAGCAGGCATCTTAAACTATGGCGAAGGTGTTGTGGATATTTTATTAAATAAAAAAGAGCATCCGCTACCAACCGAAGAAGAAGACAAAGCTTTTGCAGCCTTGATAATAGATTTGGTACATAAGGCGATAATAATTGACAACAGTGAATTCGGGTTGTGGGAACAGTGTCAAAATAGATGGGACGGATATAGTTTTAAAATGGGAGATTTCGGTTACATTGGGGTCTTAAAACTTGCCAATATTAACGTTGTCCCATTGATCATGACTACTGAAAAGATCAAAATTGCATTTGAAGATCTGGTTAAGCGTTCCGAAAGTTTCGATCCTGTTGAAATGGCAGAAAGGCTATTACAGGAAGACAAGGATATAAAATTCAGTGAAGATTTTTTTGATACTGTTAAACCCCAACTTACCTTCACTGAAAAGGCCATCAAAACTATCGGTAAATTATTTAATACAAAAAAAGCACAGTAATATTGAATATTACTGTGCTTTTGTGACACCAAAAGTACGCATGTTAATGAAAGTCTCGGTATCGAAAAAGCCGGAACCGACGCTGATAAGCCCGGTTTATGAATTAATGAAATAATTGAAACATAAAACGACAAGTAACGTCAAGAAAATAGGTTAAAATCCAACTTGGCGCTGCCTGTATGTAATCCTGAACAGAGACTGCGAAATAGCTCGGAAAGTCCAGGGGCATTGAAAAAAACTTTAGAATTAAATTAACAGAGGCTGTACCAAAATAAATTGATCAGCCTCTGTTATTATTCAGATACCTGTTTTTAAGTGTTTTAATTAGGGTCTTCTTATGGGTTCATCCTTTTAAACATACCTTGTAGTTCAACAGGTGTTGCTTTCGATAGCATTTCGCTATATCCAAAAGTTAGTTCATCTTTGCCTTCTTTTAGTTGTTGAAACACTGCATTAATAAAATCACCAACAGAAGGGTGTTCGCTGTGCAATCCTTTGCCGCCCAGGTCAGTGTTGAGGGCCGGTGGGATCAATTCGATGACCTCTATGTTTTTTGATTTTAGCAAATGCCTTAGTGATATGGTTAACGAGTGAAAAAAAGATTTTGTGGCGCAATAAACGGGTACTTTTGTAAGGGGGACAAATGCCAATCCAGAAGTTACATTTATGACAGTGTCCAATGATTTGAGTTCTGTGAAGAGTGAAGTTAAATGTAAGGGAGCTATAACATTTATTTCAATTTCGTTTTTCGCTTTACCATAAAAACTCTTATCTGAAATATCCATCCAGTTTTGAATACCTGCATTGTTTACCAATACGTTCAGATCACTGTGGTGTTCAGTAATCCAGTGATAAAGTTCCGTACGTCCGGATTCCTCCGATAAGTCGCAAACTTTTGTTATTACTGACGGGAATTTATCTGATACTTCTTTCAGCGTTTCTTTCCTTCTGCCACATATAATTACCTGGTTATTTTCCTGAATAAATCTTTCAGTCAATCCCAGACCTATGCCGGTAGCTCCGCCGGTTATTAATATTTTGTTATTTGATAATTTCATTGGTTTTTCGTTGTTATTCGATGTTTCTTAAGGACTTTTATTTTACTTAATGAGCCTTTGACAGCTGCAATGAATGATTATTCGTATTGAGGAACAAAGCTCTTGATACTTTCGCTCACGACTGTTATACAGATTCCTGTTTCTCTTACCATTATTTCTGCTCAGGAGTGTTTCTGCAAGATTGTTTGCAATACGTTTGCCCCAATAAATAAGGCCTTATGAACTTGTTTCATTAAGGCCTGTGCCCGTCAAAATATAGTTGCTAAAACGGGCATTTTAAGATGGGATATTAAAAACTACTTTACCTAAAGCACCCTCTTTGATGACAGTCTTATACGCTTCCTTATAATCTGACATGGGATAGGTTTTGCTAATGTGGATATCAAAACCGTTTAACGTATCGTTTGCCAGGCGATTCAACTTTTCTGTATCTGATTTCATTAAAATAACTTCGTGTTTCTTTTTAGATACGATATTATTTAAAAATGAATGCGCAAAATTCCATAGCGATGGAGTTACGGTAAAATATGTTGATTCTGGCTTCATTAATTTTTTAGCCTGGCTGAAAGGTAATTTTGCAGAAAGTTCAATGATAACATCAAACTTTTTCTTTAAATCCGTCACTTTTTCTTTGTTGTAGTCAATCACATAATCACTACCCCATTTTTTTAACAAGTGCTGACCTTTTCCGCTTGAAACAGCCGTTACAATCGCTCCCTGACTTTTAGCAATCTGAATAGCAAACATACCCACTCCGGCTGACGCGCCATTTATCAAAATTTCCTTCCCTTTTAGGCTATTAGTGAGCATCTGTAATGCTGTTTGTCCAACTGTTGGTATTGCAGCAGCTTGCTCAAATGACAGATCCGCAGGCTTCTTAGCAATTTCTTTCTCATTCACCACGATGTATTCTGCCAGTACCCCATCTTTAAAAGGATTTGTTACGCCAAACACGTCATCCCCAGCTTTAAATTTTTGGATACCCGTACCTGTGCTTTCTATTGTTCCGGAGAAGTCGCAGCCAATAGATTTTGGGAATTTCTTGCCCGACATCAGTTTAACCTCACCCATTAAAATCTTCCAGTCAATAGGATTAATAGAAACTGCTTTTACCTTAACCAAAATTTGTTGCGTGTCCGGAATTGGTTTATTTACCTCTACGGAATGTAAGACATCGACACCGCCGTATTGGTTATAGATTATTTTTTTCATTGATTTAATTTCTTTCTTAAAAATTTGTCATTCAAAAAAACGGTCAGTCACTCAATGATTTATAAAGTCGTACTTATAAAGCGCAAAAACATCGATAACATGGAGGTGATCGTTTTTCGATGTAAAATTACCGGGATGGAAATTGAATGTCGATGACTTGGATCAACAAACTACAGGTGGGCAACTCTTCTTCTAACCCTGCTTAGCGTTTCTTTGCGCATGCCAAGAAAGTTTGCAATATAGTGCTGTGGAACACGAAGCAATAAGGATGGTCTTTTCTTAAGAATTTCCAAATACAACTCTTCTGGTGATGCCGATTTAATTCGGTTGGAGTTTTCCGCTATAGCGGCATTATCAGCAAAGCTCTTCTGAATTATGAAGTGCTGTATCCAGGGTATCTTTGCGGTGCTGCACATATCATCGCCTGTTATAGATAACAACTCGCAATCCTCCAATGCCTGCAGGTTCATGTTCGTCGGCTTTTGAGTCATCATACTTTCAACCTGGCCAACCCATGCATTTTCTTCATAAAATTGAAAAATCTTCTCATCGCCCTGGTTATCAATACTATATTCACGTAAGCAGCCTTTTAAAGTAAACGACCAATACTTGGGAACTTTACCGGCTACGTAATGGAACTCACCCTTTTTTAAATAAACCGTTTTAAACAGGTTAAAAAAGAGCTCAAATTCATCCCGGGATACTTGAACGTAAGAGCGGATATGGGTATAAAGTATATCGGTGTTCATTTTAGTTGAAAAATAGCTATTGCATTAGAAGAGGACTGTTGCATCACATTTTACAGCAATTTAGTATTTAAAAATGATAATGAACTCAGATCTGAAGAAGTTGCGTTTTTATTGTTGCCGTCAGACTTTTGCCGGTGACTTTATTTGCAGAACTATTTCAAATGATTCGATAGATCATTCTAAGCGGCGAAGTTCTCCATACTTTTGCATCAGATAGTTATACAGATTCCTGTTTCTCTTACCATTATTTCTGTTCAGGAGTATCTTTGTAAGGTTGTTTGCAATACTTAATCTAATTTCACTTCAAATAACCGAAGTCATGGGAAATCCCTTCAGAATTGAAAGTGTGACTCAGATCAATAACGACCGGGGGCAAAAGACCCTGCATCCGTTAGTTAGTGTTCTTGACCAGTCACTATCGAAGCCCGTAAAAGAGGCACGTTATATTTCGGACGTGTACATGATCTTTTTAAAAGACGAGAAGTGCGGGGAGGTAAAATATGGCCGCAGTCATTATGATTACGAAGAGAGAAAACTGCTTTTCATTGCACCCGGGCAAGTATTTGGTTTTGATGAAAGTGAAAATACGATACAGCCGACAGGCTGGGGATTGTTCTTTCATCCTGATTTGATCCGCGGGACCCATCTTGGTAAATGCATTAACGAATACAGCTTTTTCTCTTACGATGTTAATGAAGCGCTTCACGTTTCGGATGCAGAAAGAGAAATAGTGCTGGAGTGTTTTAATAAGATCCGATATGAATTAGCTCACCCAATTGATAAGCACAGCAGGACATTGATCGTAAGTAACATCGAAATGTTCCTTAATTATTCCGTTCGGTTTTATGACCGGCAATTTCTCACAAGAGAACATATTCATAAAGATTTATTGACTGGATTTGAGGGATTACTGAACGATTACTTCCAGTCGGAAAAGCTGCAAAACCTGGGATTGCCATCTGTTTCGTATTGTGCAGCGCAACTCAACCTGTCTCCAAAATATTTTGGAGACCTGGTAAAAAAAGAAACGGGAAAATCAGCTCAGGAGTACATACAGCTCAAACTGATCGATGCTGCGAAAGAACTGATACTTGATACCCGCAAATCAGTAAGCGAGGTCGCTTATGGGCTTGGCTTTAAGTATCCCTCACATTTCACCCGTTTCTTTAAACAGCACGTTGGGCATTCACCCAATGAATACCGGAATTCATTTAATTGATAGGTAAGTGACTGAATATTTATTATCTGAAATTTCTAATTGCTCTTTAAATTAGTATATCAGGAAATAGAAAAATGCTCAGGGTAATGGTAAGAGTTTATTTTAAGTTTTACAGTAAAGTAAGGTACTACCTAACTTTTTTCCGAATTCCTGAGCGGAAATACTTTCAACATTTAGAAAGCCTTTTACGGCTTATAGAACCTATAATTCAAGATTTAAAAGCAAGGATTTATAGAATGGATTAGATAAAGGTCAGTAATCGCTTAGGTTTTGCTTTCGGCGGGGTTGAATTGAACCGAAAACTGAAGAAGCAAAAAACCCTCTATACATCATCGTAAAGAGGGCTTTAAATTTTACAATAAATTTAGGTAGTACCTGAACTTTTCCTGTGACCCCGGAGAGATTCGAACTCTCGACCCAATGATTAAGAGTCATTTGCTCTACCAGCTGAGCTACGGAGTCATGTGGCTAATTTTGCCGGGTTGCAAATATGCAAATTATTTTTCTTCCTGCTTGTGATAAATATGCTTTGTTATCAATTATTTTAATCTGCTCATTGTAAAATTATAATCCTGGGGTGATAGCCTTTTTTAGATCAGCTTTCATATTTATTTTGATTCCGGGTTTAGCTAAAAAGATTTAGTAACAACTTCATAACAAAATAATGATTTTTTTGTTGGAATTTTAACAAAAGCTGCTTAAATTGTAAAACTTAATATCTATTCCTCATGAAAAAAAGAAAATTACTCAAAATTAACAAGCTGCAGTACGAAAGCGTTGTTAAAGACTTTATTGCCCAAAACGGCTTAAATGTTCAATATTCGTATACTAAAGATCATTTTTACCTGTTTAGCGACGAATCTACTATTAATCAGCTCGAAACGCAGGCCATCAGGTTTAGCTTGTGATAAGTTATAAAATATAAAGGGCCGGTAGTATTTATACTATCGGCCCTCTTTAATTCTTCGATGATTATTATACTGCAGCGTAAAGGTCTTCCTGTTGTTTCTGTACTACAGGGCTGTTAATATATTCATCATAAGTCATGAGTTTATCAATATAACCGCCCGGTGTTAACTCAATGATACGATTGGCCACGGTTTCAACCAGTTCATGATCTCGCGAGGTGAACAGGATGGTACCGCGGAAGTCTTTCATCCCATTATTAAGTGCTGTGATCGATTCAAGGTCAAGGTGGTTGGTCGGCTCATCAAACATTAAAAGGTTAGCTTGTTGCAGCATCATGCGGCTAAACATACAGCGCATTTTTTCGCCACCCGAAAGTACGTTGCTTTTTTTCAATACTTCCTCACCTGAAAATAACATGCGGCCTAAAAAACCACGGATAAACTGGTCATCTTTTTCACCTGGCGAATATTCACGTAACCAGTCGATAAGATTGTCATTTTTTCCTTTAAAATACTCGGCATTATCAATAGGGATATCCGCCGCGTTAATGGTAACACCCCATTTAAAAGTTCCTTTGAAGTCAGTATCCCTGCCTGTTAAAATATTGTATAAGGCAGTTGTAGCTAAACTATTTTGAGATATGATGGAAATTTTATCGCCTTTATTAACAGTGAAGCTAATGTTGCCAAACAACACTTCGCCGTTAAGGGATTTTTGAAGATTTTCAACCTGCAAAATCTGGTCACCAGCCTCGCGGCCTAAGTTGTTGAATATAATTCCAGGATATTTTCGGTTAGAAGGCTGGATCTCGTCAATGTTGATTTTGTCCAACGCTTTTTTACGGCTGGTTGCCTGTTTTGATTTGGATGCGTTGGCACTAAACCTGC
Source organism: Mucilaginibacter angelicae (assembly GCF_042434235.1). Taxonomy (NCBI): domain Bacteria; kingdom Pseudomonadati; phylum Bacteroidota; class Sphingobacteriia; order Sphingobacteriales; family Sphingobacteriaceae; genus Mucilaginibacter; species Mucilaginibacter angelicae. The sequence continues at coordinate 61,825 of NZ_JBHLTS010000076.1, forward strand.
GGATGAATTCCTGTAGCTCCTTAACCCGTTCTTCAGTCTTTTTATTCTGATCTGAGCGCTGTTTTAAAGCTAACTGGCTCGATTCGTACCAGAAGGTATAGTTACCTGTGTAAATGGTCATTTTAGCAAAATCAATATCTACCACATGTGTACAAACCGTATCCAGGAAGTGCCTGTCGTGCGATACTACCAATACAATAGCTTCATACGATGCCAGGAAATCTTCCAGCCAGCTTACGGTATGGATGTCCAAATCGTTGGTAGGCTCATCCAGTAACAGGATATCAGGTTTACCAAAAAGTGCCTGTGCCAATAGCACGCGTACTTTTTGTGTGTTGTCAAGATCTTTAACCAGTTGGTAGTGAAATTCTTCTTTAATGCCAAGGTTGCTCAATAGGGTAGCGGCATTGCTTTCGGCATTCCAGCCATCCATTTCAGCAAAAAGGTTTTCCAGTTCACCGGCACGTTCGCCGTCGGCATCGCTAAAATCTTCTTTAAGATAAATGGCGTCTTTTTCTTTCATGACGGCATACATTTCCTTGTGTCCCATCATTACGGTTTCAAGAACTGTAAATTCGTCAAAAGCATAGTGGTTTTGGCTTAAAACAGCCATGCGTTCGCCAGGAGTAAAACTCACCGAACCGCTGGTTGGATCAATATCGCCCGAAAGAATCTTCAGGAATGTTGATTTACCCGCCCCATTGGCGCCGATAATACCATAGCAATTGCCCTGTGAAAATTTAAGGTTAACGTCTTCAAATAAAGTACGCTTACCATAACGTAAAGAAAGATTGGATACCGTGATCATGCTGCACCTATAATTTGGCGCAAAAATACGGTAAAATCTTCATTTTAACGATAATCCGTGCCGATATTATGGATGGGGATTTTTTGAACCAGCAATTTTCCCCACAAATTTAATTCGTGGGCACACAATTACACAGAAATGATAATTGAATGTAAACTAAAAATGTATTTAATGCGTTTTAAGGTAACATTTTACCAATTATAGCATCATGGTACAGCCTTTGACTAACATTTAGTACAACAATTTATTAAAATTATTTAACAATGGTCATGGGAGCATTAATTATAGGCTTAATTATCATCAATGTGGTAATAGCCATCAACAATACACAAAAACGCAAAGTATACTGATATAAACTTTGCAACAATGCTGCAGGTTTAGTTTAAGATATTAAACAAGCTTTGTGTTTCATGGTCGGCCAGTTTTTGAAGCGGACCTGATGCCAGCATTTTCATCATCATGCTAAGCTCTGCGCTAATGGTGAATAAAATATCTGTATGGTCGTTATTGAAAGATAACGACCATTTTAGTTCAAGATTAAACGGAGGCTTCTCGGCCGGGATGATCCTTACCAGCTGATCGGGAGTACGCTCCTCAATTTTTAAAGCAAGCTTGGCCATATTCTGGATACTAAAGCGTGCTTCATCCCGGGTAGATGTCCATTCCTGGATATTTTCGGGCATCAGTTGCTGGTGATTATTAAAATCGGCCAGGAAGTTGTAAACCTCTGTTAAAGGCTTGTTAATGCTTATTGTACTGGTGAATGTATTCATGGATAGATATGAGATATAAGGCGTTTGATTTGAGAAAATTACGCTGCCCATTTATCATCAGCGTAATCATCTAAATCAAAAAAAATCAGCGGTCTTAATTTGCAGCTATTTCGCCCCAGGTTGATGGGTTTTCGCGCCATTGTTTAAGCAGGTTTACATCTTTTTCATTAATGAACTGATGCTCCTCAGCATATTTAATAAGTGCGTTATAATTTGACAGGGTTACATAAGGGCAATTAGCCTGTTTGAAATTTTCTTCGGCAATGTCAAAACCATAGGTAAATATGGCTGCAAGGCCTGCAACGTCATAACCTGCGGCACGTAAGGCTTCAACAGCCTGCAGGCTGCTTTTACCAGTTGAAAGCAAATCTTCAATTACTACAACACGTTTGCCAGATGTAGTAGGGGCATCACCTTCAATCATGCTGCCTGTGCCATGCTCTTTGGGTTTTGAACGTACATAAATGAAAGGAAGGCCTAATTCCTGGGCTACCAAAGCTCCCTGCGGAATACCTGCTGTAGCAACTCCCGCAATACAGCCTACCGAGCCAAATTTTTCCTGTATGGCGGCAACTAACTGCTGCCTGATATAGGTGCGGATGGTTGGATGAGAAAGTGTAACGCGGTTATCGCAGTAAATTGGAGATTTCCAGCCCGATGCCCATGTAAAAGGATTATTGGGTTGTAATTTAATTGCTTTAATTTGCAGCAGGAATTCGGCTACTTGTTGTTCGATCTCATTATTAGTAAACATGGCTCAAAAATACAGAATTTATATTAACGAAAAGGTTATCCTGCTCACAGAATCTGAACCAAAGCATGCAGATAATTTTGAAAGGCTTGATGCAGAGACCTTTGACTTGAAAATTATATACACCTGGATCCTTGCCAACCCCAATAAGTTGTTTTACATAAAAACTGCTAATGCCAGGGTATATTTTAAAACGGTTAAAAAAAATATTACACTTATTGAAGCGGCAGGTGGCCTGGTTATGAACACTAAGGGGCAATATTTATTCATTTATCGTAATAATAAGTGGGACCTGCCCAAAGGCAAAATAGAAAAAGACGAAAAGGTAAAAGAAGCAGCAGTGCGTGAGGTAGAGGAGGAGTGCGGTATAAAAGTTAGCGAACTGGGAGAAAAAATTTGCAAAACCTACCACGTATATGTGAACCGCGGTGAAGTAGTGCTTAAGAAAACGCATTGGTTTGCCATGAAAAGCAAAGGCAAAGAAAAGCTAAAACCTCAAAAAGAAGAAGGAATTACCGATGTGCGCTGGTTTGAGCATGAACATATTGAACCGATAGTTGAAAATACTTTTCCATCCATAATGGATGTACTGCATAAAGAAAAGCTGGTTACAAATAAGGTAATGCCTCTTTCGGAATAAACTGGCTCACATCGCCATTATACCTGATAATTTCGCGTACAATGGTTGAGCTTATGGATGAGTAGCCCGGTTTACTTACAATAAATATGCTTTCGATATCGGGCGCCAGTGAGTGGTTCATCTGGGCTATTGCTTTTTCGTATTCAAAGTCAGATACTGTACGGATGCCCCTGATCATGTAGGCAGCGCCTATGCTCTTACAAAAATCAACAGTAAGCCCTTCGTAGGCTATTACGTGGATCCGTTCATCATGTGCAAAAACAGCCCTGATCATTTGTTCGCGCTGCTCAATTGTTAAAAGTCCTTTCTTGCTGCTGTTTACCCCTATGCCTATATAAAGTTTATCAAACAGCTCAACCGATCGCTTTACAATATCAACATGTGCCTTTGTAATTGGATCAAAGGAACCTGGAAAAAGGGCTATCTTCATGCAGTAAAATTAGTGAATAGTTGATTGGGTTGCTTAAGTGAAATTTATTTTTTTGCCTTTTATTGGCATTATTTAGCAAAACCACAGCATATCTAAAAGGCGCGAACCATTCACCTGATTAACTAAATCAACACTAAACCAGCGAAGCTAATTGTGCATATTGCAAAAGCATAATTGTTTTGGCATCTTTTATTTCTCCGGTTTGTACCATTTGCAGGGCTTCGCTGAACGTTAACTCCAAAACTTCAATATTTTCATTTTCGTGAGCAAGGCCGCCGCCATTGCTAACTTTCATTTCTTTGGCATATTCGGCAACAAAAAAGTAAAGAATTTCGGTAACTGAACCTGGTGACATATAAGCTTCAAAAACTTTCTTAACCTCAGTTATTTTATAGCCGGTTTCTTCTTCGGTTTCTTTACGGATACAGTCTTCCGGATTGTCCTTATCAAGCAGGCCCGCACAGCATTCAATCAGCATTCCGTCGGGGTTTCCGTTGATATAGGTTGGCAGCCTGAATTGCCTGGTTAATATTACCGATGCCTGTGCTTTATTATAAAGTAAAATGGTTGCACCATTGCCACGGTCATAAGCTTCACGACTCTGCACTGAGGTATTTCCATCGTTTTCGGTTACCTCATAAGTCACTTTTTTAAGTACGTACCAGTTATCTGATAAAATATCTGTGTTAAGGATCTTGATCTGATTCATTTTTATTGATCGTTTTTGATTGATAATGATTATTTTTGAACGAAAATAAGATTAATAAAATGAACTTTCCTAAAAGAAAACAAAAAATAATTGAGCGGCTCAATCAAAGCGGAGAGGTAGATATAAAGGAATTAGCTGCCGAACTGAATATTTCCGAAATCACCATCCGGCGCGACTTGAACCAGTTAGCAGCAGATGGATTGCTTTACCGTACTCACGGAGGTGCAACCAAGGTTAATCCGCTTGAAAAGCCGTATAGCTTTGTAAATAAAAGTGCTCAAAACGCAGCTGTTAAAGATGCCATTTGCCGTAAGGCGGCATCACAAATTAATGACGGGGATGTTATTTTTATGGATTGCGGGAGCACTGTTTTCAGACTTTGCCAGTTCATTAAAAACAAAAGGATAAAAGTGATAACTAATTCGCTGCCTGTGATATATGAGCTGCAGGATTGCGCAGTAAGTGTCAACATAATAGGAGGGGAACTGGATAAAGAGCGGCAGGCCGTACACGGCACTATGGCTATTGAACATATTAAAAAATACCGGGCAACCAAAGCTTTTTTAGGTATTGACGGCATTTCGGAAGCAGGGTTATTTGCCAATAGTGAACATGAGGCGTCAATAACAACAGCCTTTGCCGTAAACAGTGCGTATACCTATATCCTGTGCGATTCTGGCAAAATAGGAAAAGAAACCTATCTCCATTTTGCCGGCTTAGATTTAATTAATGCAATTATTACAGATGCTGGCGCCGAACGATTAAAGGGTTTTAAAGAAAAAGGGATAGTAGTTTTAGAGGCGGATCGTTAAACTGGTCTGAAAAATGAAAAAGACGAATGCCCGTACTTTCTCTGTTCTACAAAAGCAGGATGATTGCTCAAATTTTGTAGTGATTGGTGCTCAACTATTAACACCCCATCAGGTTTAAGCAGCTTTTTCTCAAAAATAACTTTTGGCAGATCAGGGATCCGGTTCAGATCATATGGCGGATCGGCAAATATCAGGTCGTATTGTTCGGTTTCTATATTCAGGTATTTGAATACATCTTCGCGGTAAGTTTTTATTTGGGTAAGCTTATGCTGGCGCGAGGTGTCTTTAAGATAGTTAACACAATGGATACTCCTGTCAACAGATATAACTTCCGATGCACCGCGTGAAGCAAACTCAAGCGAAATGTTGCCGGTACCGCTAAACAGGTCAAGCACTTTAATATCTTCAAACTCTATTTGATTGAGCAGGATATTAAATAAAGCCTCTTTTGCCAGGTCGGTTGTAGGGCGAACGGGAAGATCTTTAGGTGGGTTAAGCCTTAAGCCTTTTAAACTGCCTCCGATAATGCGCATAATGATAGAGCCGCTATTGATAATACCCGGTGTGCTACAACCTCAGCAGGCAATTCTAATACCTGTAAATTATTGACTTCGGCCCTCCTGAAAAACTCGGCCAGGCGGCTTAGGCTTTTACTGCCGGCTTCAATATTGCCGCTAACAAACAGGCTGGTATACTTAGCATCGAGGTTAAGCTCATTGGCAACCAGCACAGCAAAGTAAGCCAGCTCATCATCGCTATTAAAATCAAATGAGTTGTAAAAACGTAGTTTGTCTAATGAAAAATGAGCTATCTCAACCTTATCCTTTTCAACATTGAGGTAGAGGTTATTATTGCCCGGGCTATTTTGAGCAATAGCGCTTAACCAGCCCTTTGATGTAAAAACTGTATTGCGGATGCCAAATTCTTCAGCCGCATTTACAATTGTTTCGCTGGTGTTGTATATAATAATATTTTCCTTATCTAATGTTTGAGCAACAACTTTGCTGTTAGGCTTCACATCCAGGAAACGGGCCAGGTTTGGCAGGCGCTCAGCTGTAAACAGTTCGGCAGGTACAAGCGTGAAGCTGTGAGCTGGTAAACCTACAATCATTTGCTTGTATTTGGCAGACAAGAGATCCAATAATTCCTGCGGATCGCTTAGCTCATCAAAGGGATAATTTTCGGCCCATGCAATTAATTTGCCGTTTTCACAAATGGCGTATGAAAACGAATTGTTTTCAACCTGAATTAATAAAACATAGTCTTCAGTTTTATCTAAACTAAAGTTATCGTCGTGGTAGGTATAATTGTGTTCGTTCATGCCTGTTTAACAAAAGTAGCATTTTTTTAATTTCTATGTCCGTTAGGTATTGTTATAATAAGATAAAAATTAAACTGCCGGAGGTATTATCCGGAGCTGATAAATACATTGTAATTAAGGCAGGTTGTTATTCGTTTTAAGTTATATTTGACTTATATACAATCCCTTACATTATGTTCAACCTACCTTTCCCCACGGACAGTCTTTACAAATTCGCATTTATGTTCGGGCTTGTATTGATAGTTTATTCATTTTACTACAGCGATAGCCACTTAGATAAATATGATAAAAAGCAAACCTACCAGAAATTAGACTCCCTGAAGGCACGGAACGTTATAATTGATTCGTCAAAAAGCGATAACCTGTACAATTATAAATATTACGAAACTTTTAAGGAGAAAGAGTTTTTTACAGTTTCGGACAGTAAAGTGTGGTTTAAGAATTTCAGAACAGAATGGCATTATGATACTACTAACGTAGTGATTAAATCGAAATTCAGCCAGATCCTAAATTTCCCCGAATCGGAAAATCAGCCGCTGATAAAGGAGCTTAGAACTTTTGTATTAGCGCCAAATACATCTAATCATGAATTTAAAGATCAACTCCTGAAACTACTATCGGCTTACACAAAAAAGAAGCCTGAGGTTAAACAGCTTTTTGACGATATTGCTAAAGAGCCCGATCAAACTAAAATTAAAAGCACCTTAAAAAGCTTCTTTGAGCATTTTTATGAAAAATCAGACAGGGAGTATTTCAATGAATCAAATGCTCTTTTTACTATAATTTCGGATTGGAACACGAAGGATAAAGAGGCCACTAACGATAGGATAACACAGTTTGCGGACAGGTACAATGAATTTACACGATATTTTTACGCTTTGTTATTTTTAGGCATTATATTATTTATAATAGGCACAGCTGGCTGGTATTATAAATTACAACGGCCGCAGGATATGCTTTTAAAAAAGCAACTGGCCGAAGCTGATAAAAAAGCTGTTGAGAGTGAGGGTAAAGAGTTTAAGGCAAGAAAACATTTCGAGCCTAAAATTTTACCACGCCCTGAAGTAAGGAACAAGATTTGATTCCGAAACCGGTATTCCCCTAAACCAATCAAGCATTTAGCCTATATCCGCTACATAGCCACGCGGAGCAAAAAATAAAGCAATATCATGATCAATATTGGCTGTAGAACAGGCTTTGGATAATAATCATCATCCGGGAATGATTTTTTAAAGAAATACTGGGTAAGTATCAATGCTCCTATAATGCCTATTACTATGTTCAAGCCGGCCAATAACAATATGGCTTTAAGTTGCTCCGGGGTTGGCTGACCTCCTTTTGAAGCTATGTTTAAAGCATCTACAACAAACTTCAGATTAATACCCGAGTAGGCGACCGCAAGATTTGATCCATAAAAAAATACAGCCATAAAAGCTATTACCGGCGGGATAGCCCTTTTGTAACCTGCGCTGTATAAATTAATGATAAGCAATACGCCGCCAAATATAAAATTGAACAGCGAAAACCAAAATATAGCACGCTTTGAATATATATCTACGTAATCGTCTTCTTTATAGCTTTCCTCTTTGTTTTCGTCAAATTCCATGGCTCAAATGTAAAACTAATCTTACTGAATTAAATTACTTATCATCATTTTTGCAGGGTGTCAAGTCCCGATCATATCCGTCAGTCATTTCCGCACGAGCCAACAAGCCAGCAAACGGAACTTTTTAGCAAGCTGCATGCTTTTTTAAAAAGCACCGAAGGCGATGAATGCTTTATTCTGAAGGGCTATGCAGGCACCGGAAAAACAACCATAGTAGGGGCATTGGTAAAAGCGCTCAGGTATTATAACTATAAAGCGGTGCTGTTGGCGCCGACAGGCCGGGCGGCTAAGGTTATTACCAATTACTCGGGGCGCAAGGCTTTTACTATCCATAAACGCATCTACCGTAAAAAATCGGCTTTAACTATTGATGATGGCTTTGCCCTTGCCGATAACCTGGCCAGCGATACGCTTTTTATTGTTGATGAGGCTTCCATGATCTCGGATGAAGCCATGGGCAGCAACCACGTTTCATTATTATTTGATTTGCTCAGATACGTTTATAACGATAAAAACTGTAAGCTGATATTGGTAGGTGACACGGCCCAGCTACCACCTGTAGGTGCCGATAACAGCCCCGCGCTTGATGAGCAGGTGATGAACGGCAAGTTTGGCATCACCATATTTAAATATGAGCTTACTGAGGTGCTGCGTCAGCAAAAAGATTCGGGCATATTGTTTAACGCCACCAATATCCGCGACCTGATCCGGACGGAAACCATTGAGCCGCCTAAAATTGTTACCAAAGGCTTTAAAGATGTTTTCAGGATGACGGGTGAGCGATTGCCTGAAGGATTGGAGTACGCTTACCGCAAATATGGTTATGATCGTACGCTTATCATTTGCCGCTCAAACAAAAACGCCAACCTGTATAACGGGCAAATCCGCAACCGTATTTTGTACCGCGAAGAGGAGCTTACCGGCGGCGATCAGATCATGATTGTAAAGAACAATTACTTTTGGCTGCAGGATAAGGATGAGAACAGTACAGCATTTATAGCCAATGGCGATATTGCCCGGATAGTAAAAGTGCGCCGTACCGAGGATATGTACGGTTTTCGTTTTGCCGATGTGCAATTGGAATTTATTGATTATGCCGAAGATCCCACCCTTGATTGCAAGGTTCTGCTCGATACCCTTTATGCCGATTCGCCTGCGTTGAGCCAGGACGATCAGAAACGGTTTTACCAGGAAGTAATGAAGGATTATGAGCATTTACCCAATAAAAGGGCTATGCACAACGAACTGAAGCTTAATCCATATTATAACGCACTACAAATAAAATTTGCCTATGCTATTACCTGCCATAAAGCCCAGGGTGGGCAATGGGATGCCGTTTTTGTTGACCAGGGCTACGTAACCGACGAAATGATCAACATGGATTTTTTGCGCTGGTTTTATACAGCGCTTACTCGCGCCACTACCGAACTGTTTTTAGTTAACTTTGATAACAGGTTTTATAAGTTAAAGGAAGAGTAATTAATAAAGACTCTTGCATTTTTTATTTTTAAATAATTGACAATTAGTGTTTTAATTGCTATTATTATACAATTAAAAACAGCATTATGAACCTAAACTTAAAGCTTGAACGCAAAATCAAAACCCAACAATCAACTATTGGCGAATTATCAATAAATGGTTTATTTGAATGTTTCATACTGGAGGATGTCGACAGGGGACTGAACAGCAAAATGACGCTTGCTCAAATCCAATCGATTAAGGTTCCGCACAAAACCGCTATCCCTGCAGGAACTTATAATATAGTTAAATACTTTAGTCCAAAGCACCAAAAATACTTGCCATTATTGGAAAATGTGCCGGGCTTCACCGGTATTGAGATTCATGTAGGCAACTATCCAAAGGATACAGATGGTTGTTTGCTTCCGGGTAAAGACAAAGGCGCTGATGAGGTGCTACATAGCATAGAAGCTACTGAAATATTAAAGGAAAAAATTTTCAAAGCGCTTCAGGAAGGTAAGGTAGTAGTTATCGAAGTTGTTTCAATCATTGAAACGATTGAAACAACTTAATTAAATGAAGTAAAAAGTATCAAAAATGCATCGTATTCCTGTCCTCACAGGGACTATCACACAGGGCCCTGAGGTTCACTGCATTAAACATCTATTGGGATATTTAGAACGCCGAACTTACATGGTGCAGACATGACAGGTCTCGTAGATGACCTTGATGAAAGGTTAAGTAATTATGTCAAATGACAGTCTCACCAACTTCTCAAAAATGATTGGTTGCCGGCAGCGTGATGCTGAATGTTGATCCCTGTCCCTCGGTGCTGGTAACATTGATGATGCCTTTATGCTTTTCAATAATCTGGCGCACTATGCTCAAACCAAGCCCGGTCGACTTTTCGCCCCGTAAACCGGTTCGGCCTGCTTTTGAAAACCGGTTGAAGATCTCCGGCAGCATGGCGGCCGGGATGCCCATGCCATAATCCTGCACCTCTATAGTTACTACATTACTTTGTTGGGATAAGCGAATATCCACCCGATCCCGGTCTTTTGAAAATTTCACAGCGTTACTGATCAGGTTATCAATAACCCGGTGAAATTTTTCGTGGTTGATGCGCACATTAACCGCGCTTACCGAGCTGATCAACAGTATATTGACATTGTTTCTTTGTTGCAGGTTCCATTCGTTTACAATGTTATTGAGCCATTGGTTAAGCTCAATATCCTGGGTTTCAAAAACCGCAATATTCTCGTTTCGGGCAGCCTCAAGCAAATCGCCAATAATGCTGCGGGCTTTTACGCATGATGCCTTCATCATATTAATGTTATCCTGTGTTTCTTCATCAATATCATCAAGTTCCATCATCATAGCAATTGATTCAACCGCAGCTATCGGGTTACGCAGGTCGTGGGCAACCATACCTAATACCTGGTTTTTAAACTCACTTGCTTTCTCTATTTCGGTGTTTTTTTCGCGGATCTCGATTACCTGCAGATAGTAGTTAGCTTTATAGGTAAAAAAATACCTGGAGATAAAATAAAAGCCGGATATCAGGATAGCCGAGATCAACTGGTTATACAGCATATCAGTAGCCGGCGTTTGGCTGTAAAATAGCAGGGAAGTAAAAAAAAGCTCAACGGCTACAAGCAGCAATACGGTTTCATAGTATTCAAAAACAACAATCACGCTGATGAGGCTTAGCGCTACAAGATACAAGGTAAGTGCATTGCTTGGATCGGATGTGGCGATAAAGCTTGAATACATACCACACACAATTATATAAAGCGCAAACAAAAACACAAGCAGCGACATGCCTGTTGTAGCTTTTTTATGCCTTTTAAAACCAACTATAAAAAGGTTACTGGCTATTAAAAAAACCGGGGTGATAACAATGAAAACCCAGTTGCTGGAGTTAAATTCGGGAAAGTTTTGTGCTTTGGTTAAACTAACCGGGAATACAAGGTAAAGGATGCGGATAATTACGTTAAGCAGCAAGAATATCATACTTGCCCCCCTGATAGCTACCAGGTTTTGGTAAGTATAATGATCGCGGTATTGCGATCTGTATTTTATTGGAAGACTGTTAAAAAAGAAATGGGTATTCACCTGCTTTTACGGTATAGATTATAGCAAAACTATGAAATTATTTTTCTTTAATGTAACATAAATATGACAAAGTGCCATTCGGTTTTGTAATTGAATGACATTTTTTCACTATAGGTTAAATGGCAGGTAAATTGATCACAGCTAATCACTATGAATTTTAACAACTTTACCATAAAAGCTCAGGAAGCCGTTCAAAAGGCATCTGAAATTGCTGTTGGTAACCAACAGCAAGCAATTGAGACCGCACATCTGCTTAAAGGCTTATTGCTGGTTGATGAAAACGTAATTACCTATTTATTAAAGAAACTAAATGTTAACCTGAACAGGTTAAATGATACTTTAGATGCACAGATCGCATCGTTCCCCAAAGTAAGCGGGAGCAATGTATATCTTTCGTCTGAAGCAAACTCGGCTTTGCAAAAAGCTTCCGGATATTTAAAAGAATTTAAGGATGAATTTGTATCGGTTGAGCATTTGCTGTTAGGCATTTTGGCAGCCGGTGGTGCGGTGAGCACTATTTTGAAAGATTCGGGCGTTAATGAAAAAGACCTGAAAAAAGCCATCGTAGAATTACGTGGCGATAGCAAAGTAACTGATCAAAACGCCGAAGCTACTTACAATGCCCTTAACAAATATGCCCGTAACCTTAATGAATACGCAGGCTCGGGCAAGCTGGACCCTGTTATTGGCCGCGACGATGAAATTCGCCGGGTTATCCAGATCCTTTCGCGCCGTACCAAAAACAACCCGATATTGGTTGGTGAGCCAGGTGTTGGTAAAACAGCCATTGCCGAAGGTATTGCCTTCAGGATCATTAAAGGCGATGTGCCTGAGAGCTTGAAAACCAAGGTAGTGTATTCATTGGATATGGGTGCGCTGATTGCGGGTGCCAAATACAAGGGTGAGTTTGAAGAACGATTAAAAGCCGTTATAAAAGAAGTTACTCAAAGCGATGGGGAGATCATCCTGTTTATTGATGAGATCCATACGCTGGTAGGTGCTGGCGGGGGAGAAGGCGCTATGGATGCGGCCAATATCTTAAAACCGGCCCTGGCACGTGGCGAGCTTCGCTCAATTGGTGCAACCACACTTAACGAGTACCAGAAATACCTGGAAAAAGATAAAGCCTTAGAACGCCGTTTCCAAAAGGTTATGGTTGAAGAACCGGATACGGCTGATGCCATATCTATTTTACGCGGGCTGAAAGAACGCTATGAAACCCACCACAAAGTGAGGATTAAAGACGAAGCGATCATCGCCTCTGTCGAAATGTCACAACGCTATATTTCCGACAGGTTTTTACCTGATAAGGCTATCGACCTGATGGATGAAGCTGCTTCAAAGCTTCGTTTAGAAATGGATTCGGTACCGGAAGTGGTTGATGAATTGGAGCGTCGCATCATGCAGCTTGAAATTGAGCGTGAAGCTATCAAACGTGAAAAAGACGACCGTAAGGTTGCCGAACTAAGCGAAGAGATTGCCAACCTGTCGCAGCAGCGCGATTCGTTACGTGCCAAATGGAAAGGTGAAAAAGACTTGGTTGACGGTATCAACACCAAAGTTGAGCTGATTGAAAATTATAAACTGGAAGCCGAACAAGCCGAACGCGCCGGTGATTATGGCAAAGTGGCCGAATTACGCTACGGCACTATAGTAGAAGCCCAGGCCGAAGTTGAAAAGCTTAAAGCCGCCCTGCTCGAAAATCAGAGCGACAGCCGGATGTTGAAAGAGGAGGTTACTGCCGATGATATTGCCGGTGTGGTAAGCCGCTGGACAGGCATCCCTGTAAGCAAAATGATCCAGAGCGAACGTGAAAAGCTGCTTAACCTTGAAGCCGAGTTGCATAAACGCGTGGCCGGGCAAGAGGAAGCTATTGAGGCAATAAGTGACGCTATCCGCCGCAGCCGTGCAGGTTTGCAGGATAAGCGCAGGCCAATTGGCTCGTTCATATTTTTGGGTACAACCGGTGTAGGTAAAACCGAGCTGGCAAAGGCTTTGGCCGAGTACCTGTTTAATGACGAAGCCGCGTTGGTACGGATAGATATGAGTGAATACCAGGAACGGCATGCTGTGTCAAGGTTAATAGGAGCGCCTCCGGGCTATGTTGGGTATGATGAAGGCGGGCAGTTAACCGAGGCCGTACGCCGCAAGCCTTACAGTGTGGTGCTGCTTGATGAAATTGAAAAAGCCCACCCCGATGTATTTAACATCCTGCTGCAGGTTTTGGATGATGGCCGCTTAACCGATAACAAAGGCCGCGTGGTAAATTTCAAAAACACCATCATCATCATGACATCTAACATCGGTTCAAACATTATCCAGGAAAACTTCCAGAACCTGGAAGATGAAAACAGGGATGAACTGATAGCAAAAACCAAAAACGAGCTGTTTAACTTGTTAAGGGCAACTATTCGTCCGGAGTTTTTGAACAGGATAGATGAGATTATCATGTTTACACCGCTTAACCGCGAAGAGATTCATGACATTGTTAAGCTTCAGTTTAAGCAGGTACAGCAAACCCTTGCAGAAATGGGTGTTACCATTGATGCTACCGATGAAGCTTTGGATTGGCTGGCCCAGTTAGGTTATGATCCGCAATTTGGTGCACGTCCGTTAAAACGTGTGATCCAGAAAAAGCTTTTGAACGAGCTGAGTAAACAGATCCTGGCAGGGACGGTAGATAAAGACAGCACTATTAAAATTGATATGTTTGATAACAATTTTGTGTTCCTGAATACACCGAAGGTTGCCGAAGCAGCTAAGTAAAAATCAACAATTAATAACTCTATATATAATGAAAAGAGCGTTCTACGGGGCGCTCTTTTTTTATGCATTCCTGAAAACCATAACCCATCTATAAGTTTAAACACATTTATTTAATGATATGTTAACGAAATAGAAATGCCTACGAATTAACTTTTATACAGTTTTACCGTATAATTTAATATTATTAACTTATACATTAAAACCTAAAAAATCATTATGTTAAAACTTAATCTACGCATGTGGGTATGTGCCGCTGCCGCAACCTGCATGTTGGCAAGCTGTCAAAAAAATGGCCAGATGCCTGCATTAAAAGATGCTGATCAAACTGCTACAAGCACAAAAACAATCAAAACCTTAGCCGTGTCCTTAACACAAGGTTTTGAGGTTGGCTCAACCAGTCCTAAAACCGCTTATGATGTATCGCCAAGCGGTTCATCAAGCGGCGACAATGTTACCTTATCAGGCAATTCATGGAATATGTACGATGCCCTGATCGGCAACCTTGCTGCCGACCAAAGAGCTGGTTCATGGAGCGCCCGCGTACGCAACACAGGTAAAATCACCATGCTGTTTGATGTTACTACCGGTATCAGCACAGTTACCATAAAAAGCGCCACTTATAACGGCGACAGCCCAAGCACATGGGGATTGTTCTACTCAATTAACGGCGGTTCGTCATGGGCTCAGTCGGGTTCTGCAATTACCACTACAGCAACATTAACAGTTTCAACCTTTACAGTTACACAAACCGGCAATGTACGTTTAGAGATCCGTAAACTTACCGGTGGCACAAACCGCATCAATATCGATGATATCACCATCAATGATAACGCAGGTGGTGGTACGGGTGGTGGCGGCACAGTACTTACAGGCAAAAAATTCCTGTTTGATGCAAGCCATCTTGAAAATGCAGGTAGCGCCGACTGGCAGATAGACGCCGACGGTACCGAAGCTGTGCCAATTTATACCGGCGGTACAACTACCGAAACCAAAGCACAACGTATCCCAACGCCATCATACACAGGTATTACTTCAACCACTGCCGAAACTTATTGGAAGGGCGCCCTTTCATCATGGGCTATAGAACTGGTAAAACGTGGTGAGCTTGTTGAAACACTGCCTGTAGGCACAGCAATTACCTATGGTGGCGGCGGAGCCCAGGATTTGAGCAACTATGACGTATTTATCGTTTGTGAACCTAACCGTTTATTCACTGCTGCCGAAAAAACAGCCCTTATGAACTTTGTGGCAAATGGCGGCGGCTTATTCATGGTAGCAGATCATACTGCAGCAACAACTGCAGGTACTGATGCTAATGGTTATAACCCATCAGATCGTGACGGCGATGGCTATGATTCGCCAAGGGTATGGAATGATTTGATGACCAATAACGGTATCAATAACAATAACCCATTCGGCTTTAACATTAACTACGTTGATATTAACGAAAGCCCGTCTACCAACGTTTACACCGGCTCCAATGCTGATGCCCAAAAAGTATTGAACGGTGCGGCCGGTACGGCTTCAAAAATGGCTTTTTACGATGGTTCAACAGCAACTTTGTTCCCGGCCAATAACTCAAGCGTACAGGGATTATTCTGGCGCAACAGCGCTACCAATGGCGGCAATGCCAATGCCATGGCATTATTGGCAACCTATGGAAGCGGTCGTGTAGTTTGGATTGGCGATAGTTCAGATGCTGATGACGGCACCGGCGATACCGGCGACAGCTTGTTTAACGGCTGGTCGGGCGATTCACCGTCGGGCTTTACATCACACCCTGCATTTCACCTGAACGCTTCATTATGGCTGGCTAAAGCCCAGTAAATATAAACAGACCTTTCCCCGAAAGGGAGAATTTCAATTTGTTAGTTTAAGTCCTGTTGCCGGTGGCAACGGGACTTTTTTATATCCCTGCTTCAAACAAGTTTGTTGCTTTTGTAGTTATGATAATAAAAGGTGACAATGAGGTCATCATCTGTTTACCTGTACAAAAACATCACCATGAAAAATTATGAAACCTTAGTGGATGCCACTAACGACCTCCTGAAGAGAGGATATACAGCCAACCTGAGCCTTGATGGCGATACGATTGATGATAAAGAAAAAGATATCCGCATGACCGCAGATGATTTTGAGATCGACGAGTTTTATCGCTTTGAAGGGGCAAGCAACCCCTCGGATATGTCGATAGTATATGCGGTATCATCATCAAAATATAATTTAAAAGGCGTACTGGTAAATGCCTATGGGGCTTATGCCGATGACAGCTCATCGGCTTTGGCTGCCAAGCTGCACCACGGCCAGGTAAGCCACAATCTGCATGGCGAAGACAGGCCTACGGCCTAAGTCAAGTCGAAAATCTTAAGTTAAAAGTCGGTAACAAATATTTCTGTAGGGACAGCGGGATATTTGTTGCTGGCTTTTGGCTTTTAAAAAAACAAGCCTTTTCAAAGTCTCCCCTTCAGGGGAGATTTAGAGGGGCTTAACTCCTTCATCATTTTCCTCCCTGCCGATTGGATAGCTGCTGTACCATTACGCATTAAAAATTCAAGCTGTGCAGGCAGTTCATCGGCCACCCAGGGATACCGGTATCGCAAATTGAGCAAAGCCCATCCGGCAAATACTTTCACTGCTATTTTTACTTTTGGATTTATCATCCAGTCAAAAAGCTGTTCAACAGCAGGCTCAAGCTCAAGGCTGTTCAGCTTTTGTTTGACGGGCGATTGCTCTTTTTCTTCAGTTGCGTGCATCAGTATTTTGGCATAATGCCTTTGGCAGCCGGGATTGGTAACCTTTGGTAAACGTTGAATAAAATATTCAAGGTTATTGGTAAAAACCTCAGGGTCTTTCAAAAACATATTTTCCAGGAGCCATGCCGCACGGAAGGCGAGAGGCTTATCGGGGTAAAAGGTAATGTCAATCAAATCGCGCAAATCAAACCGCTGTTCCGTTAAAATGCGGCTCAACTCAAGCACCTTAAGTTTGCCTATGGTATTCGCTATTTTTTGGGTAAGTTCGTCGCGGGTCATTGGTAGCCTAAAAGTAAAAAAATACTGATGCCTAACCTAAAACACTTGTTCGTTTTTGGCATTCACTTTCAATGTCGTCAAAAGTTATACATTTGCTATCCGTATTAACAATTTAATAGATACATGGTTAAATTCAACCGATTTACACTTGACAATGGCCTCAGGGTTATTGTACATGAAGATAATACTACACCAATGGCCGTGCTCAACATTCTGTATGATGTTGGCGCACGCGATGAAGATCCTGAACAAACCGGTTTCGCCCACTTGTTTGAACACCTGATGTTCGGCGGGTCAGTAAATATTCCTGTTTATGACGAGCCATTGCAAAGGGTAGGTGGCGAAAATAACGCCTTTACCAGCAACGATATCACCAACTATTATATCACCCTGCCATCGGCTAACCTGGAAACTGCGTTTTGGCTGGAGAGTGACCGCATGCTAAGCCTTGCTTTTAGCGAAAAAAGCCTTGAAGTGCAGCGTAACGTGGTTATAGAGGAGTTTAAACAACGCTACCTGAACCAGCCTTATGGCGATGTTTGGTTAAAGCTTCGTCCGCTGGTTTATAAAAAGCATCCTTACCGCTGGGCAACCATCGGCAAAACCATTAAACATATTGAGGATGCCCGGATTGAAGATGTAAAAGCCTTTTTCAAGAAACATTACAATCCGCAAAACGCCATCATGGTAGTAGGCGGCAATATAACAACCCAGCAGGTAAAAGAGCTTTCAGAGAAATGGTTTGGCCCTATTCCTGCAGGTGAAAAATATCACCGCAACCTGCCGCAGGAACCGGAACAACAGGAAGCCCGCCGCGAAACTGTGACTGCCAAAGTACCGCTCAATGATGTGTACATAGCTTTTCAGATGGGCACCCGTACGGATGATGATTATTATATAGTTGAACTGCTTTCTGATGTCCTTTCACGGGGCAATTCATCACGGCTGTACAAATCATTGATCAAGGAAAAACAGATCTTCAGCGAAGTGCATGCCTACATTACCGGCAGTTTGGATAAAGGCATATTTGTATTGGAAGGTAAACCGCTTGAAGGCATCAGCGTTGAACAGGCAGAAGCTGCTTTATGGGAAGAGCTGGAGAAAATAAAAGCAGAAGAGATCCCCGCAGATGAACTTACCAAAGTTCAGAACAAAACCGAATCAACAATGATATTTTCAGAAATGTCATTATTAGATAAGGCGATGAACCTGGCCTCATTTGAACTGCTTGGCGATGCCGACCTGATCAATCATGAAACAGCGAGATATCTTGCTGTAAGTGCTGTACAGGTAAAAGAACAAGCCAATAAACTGTTCAGAAAAGATAATTCATCAACGCTTATTTATTTAGCAGAGAAGTAACAGAAACTTGATTTATTGGATTTTGGGATTAGCCTGATCTGTTGAATTTATTCGGATCATGAAATCTTTAAATCATGCAAATCAAGGCCAAACATTATTCACATGATCAACAGAAAATTAGCTCCAGAATTCAGGGCTATCGATAATATTAGCCTGATTAAGCCGGAGCATCAGCAGCTTGGCAATGGCGCCAACATTTTTTGCTTTAACTCGGGCGACCAGGAATTGGTACGTATAGAGTGGATTTTTGGTAACCTTAGCTTTGATCCGGCAAAGCCCTTGCTTAATATGGCTGTAAACTCCATGCTTACAGATGGTACCACAACTTTAACCGCTGCACAGATTGCCGATAAAATTGATTTTTATGGCGCTTTCCTGCAGGTTGATTATGGTTACGAAAACTCGCAGGTTACATTGTATAGCTTAAACAAGCACCTGCACCACACATTGCCGGTTATTGCTGATATCCTGAACAATTCCATCTTCCCCGAAAAAGAACTGGAGACTTTTAAACGCAACCAACAACAAAAACTACAGGTTAGCCTGCAAAAAAATGATGTAGTGGCGCGCCGCCTGTTTAACAGGGCAGTTTATGGAGATACCATTTTTGGTTATGCTGCGGAGATGGCCGACTACCAAACCCTGCAGTATGATGATATACTGGCGCATTACAAAAATATGTACCAGCCATCAAATTGCACTATCATTATAGCCGGTAAAGTTGAACCTGAAACGCTAACACTACTTACTGATACATTTGATAAAAGCTGGGAAAATACATCAGGTAATGCTATTATAACCCAGCCGGATATTAAAGCCGCAACCGATCTGTTTTATTTTACAGAAAAACCGGAAGCATTGCAATCGGCAATCAGGATAGGCACACCCATCATCAATCGCTCGCACGAGGACTTTCAGCCCTTACAGGTTTTAAATACGGTATTCGGTGGCTATTTCGGCTCAAGGTTAATGGCTAATATCCGCGAGGATAAAGGATATACCTACGGCATAGGCTCAGGGCTGGCCTCATTTAAACAAGGCGGCTCATTTTTTATAGCAACCGAGGTTGGGGCAGACGTTTGCAAACTTGCCGTTACCGAAATTGAAAAAGAAATAAACCTGCTGAAAACTGAACTGGTACCAGAAGCAGAACTATCATTAGTACGTAATTACATGCTTGGCTCATTACTGGGTAGCCTGGAAAATGTATTTTCACATGCCGACAAGTTTAAAACTATCTATTTTGCAGGTCTGGATTATGATTATTACGACAGGTACGCGGCTACTGTAAAAAACATAACTTCAGATAAGCTGATCCAACTGGCTAATACCTATTTTAATTTCGATCAGTTTTATAAAGTCATAGTAGGTAAGTATTAAGCCCCACCCAACCCTCCCCGGATGGGGAGGGCTAAAAGATAAAAAGTCTCCCCAACCGGGGGAGATTTAGAGGGGGCTACCAATTATCATCCCAAGGCAATTTTAAATAAATCCGAAATCGAAATTCCGAAATCCGAAATATTTTATTACCTTTGCCCGGCAAATAATAACTCCAAAATAATTATTTGCTATGCAGTTAGACCCATCAAAATTTGTTGCCGAAGGATTAACTTACGACGACGTTTTATTACTCCCGGCTTATTCAGAAGTTTTACCGCGCGAAGTAAATACCAGTACTTACTTAACTAAAAACATCCGGTTAAACATTCCTATTCTTTCGGCCGCTATGGATACTGTTACCGAGGCTGATCTGGCTATTGCCCTTGCACAGGCAGGTGGTATAGGGATCTTGCACAAAAACATGACCATCCAGGCTCAGGCCGACGAAGTGCGCAAGGTGAAACGCTCAGAGAGCGGCATGATCCAGGATCCTGTTACATTATTGGAAGACGCACTGCTTGCAGATGCTTTCCAGATCATGAGGGAATTTAGCATTGGTGGTATCCCGGTTATTGATGCAGATCATAACCTGAAAGGTATTATCACTAACCGCGACCTTCGTTTCCAAAAAGACATGAGCGTTCCTGTGAGCCAGGTAATGACCAAAACAAACCTGATTACTGCCCCTGAGGGTACTACCCTGGGTGATGCTGCCAACATATTGCAAAGTAATAAAATTGAGAAACTGCCTGTTGTTAATAAAGATGGGAAACTGGTAGGCCTGATCACTTATAAAGACATTCAAAAAGTTAAAAACTTCCCTAACGCCTGTAAAGACGAATACGGCCGTTTACGCGTAGGTGCTGCCGTTGGTGTAGCTGCCGATAATATTGACCGTGTAACAGCCCTGGTTAACGCCGGTGTGGATGTAGTTACTGTTGATACCGCTCACGGCCATTCAAAAGGAGTTATTGATATGGTTAAGGCAGTTAAAAAGCTTTATCCTAACCTGCAGGTAATAGCCGGTAACATTGCCACCGGCGATGCAGCTATCGCCCTTGCAGATGCCGGTGCCGACGCTGTTAAAGTAGGTATTGGCCCCGGCTCTATTTGTACTACCCGTATCATTGCCGGGGTAGGTGTACCACAGTTATACGCGGTATATGAGTGTGCCAAAGCCCTTGAGGGCCGTGGCATCCCGGTTATTGCCGATGGAGGTATTAAACAAACCGGTGATATTGTTAAAGCTATTGCTGCCGGCGCAAGCTCTATCATGGCCGGTTCATTGTTTGCAGGTGTTGAAGAATCACCCGGCGAAACTATCATATACGAAGGCCGTAAATTTAAATCATACCGCGGTATGGGTTCGGTTGAAGCTATGGCTAAAGGTTCAAAAGACCGTTATTTCCAGGATGAAACCGACGTTGTAACCAAACTGGTGCCTGAAGGCATTGTTGGCCGCGTACCATTTAAAGGCAGCATGGCCGAAGTAATATTCCAGTACATCGGCGGTTTACGTGCAGGTATGCACTATTGCGGTGCTGCTAATATAGAAGACCTGCAACGCGCCAAATTTGTACGTATAACTGCTGCCGGTATGCGTGAAAGCCATCCGCACGATATTACAATCACTAAAGAAGCACCTAACTATACGAGCAGGTAATTCTTAATATAAACTGCATAAATAAAGAGCCTGAAAATACATCAAACGTAAGTTTACCGTATTTTCAGGCTCTTTTGTTTTAATTGCTTTACTGGCCGGGAATAGATGATGACTTTGAAATTAAGCTGTTGGATGTGATAATTTTTAAGGCCTGGTCGTAATTGAAACCTACTTTAACAAGCGCATCAAAATATTCTTTATTTAATTTGGCTATTTCGGCTATTTTACCGGGTTGCTTATAGTAGGCAAGCTGAGCATCAAGTACTGATTTTGCCATGGATGCGTACATCGGGCCCATCGCATTCATTGCTCCCATCATTCCATCTTTAACATCAGGCTGTTCATCAGCTCCCGAAGCCAGATAAGGAGAACCTCCATTCGGACCGGTTATTTTAACATCTGTAATGTATGCTCTTTGTTTTACCAGGCTTACATCATAAAAGTTAAGGAAAGTAATTCCGTCTTTTTTATATCCTGCTCTCTCAATAATATCGATAGACTTTGTATCAGCAGGTATCTTTTTAAAATATACTTTAAAAGAAAGCCGTTCTCCTGCCTTTGTAAATACGTGTTTAGCAGGCACTATAGCTATGTTTTCTGATTTGACATAATTATAGTGTTCATTGCCCTGATCTGTTTGTATGTAGATCTCTTTATTGAGCTGTACCCATGCATTATCAGCGTTAGCAATATAATCAAAAGTTACAATGGTAAACTGCCCATCAGTTTCTATTTTGGCGATTTTAGCGTTGGCATCATCAGCCTGATCTACCTGAGGACTTACAATGTTTTGGGAAAAGGCTGAACCTGTAATCAGTAATAAAACGATAAGTGTTAAGGTTTTTTTCATTGGATATCTTTTTTCTAAATATAAATAAATATTGATGTCGCTATGATGCAATTTGCAGATAACAAAACCTTAACAGGGCATTAAACAAATTTTATTATAATTGAGCATGAAAGCTATCTGTGTATTCTGTGGCGCTAATTTTAATGGCGACCCTATGTTAAAACAAGCCATTGATCAACTGGCCGAAGTAATGGTGAGCCGTGATATTTCCCTGGTGTACGGCGGCGGCAAGGTTGGTGTTATGGGTTTAATAGCCGATGCTGTGCTAAGCAGGGGAGGAAAGGCAATAGGCGTTATTCCGCAATTTTTAATGGATAAAGAAGTTGGGCATACAGGCTTAACCGAACTGCATATTGTTAAAAATATGCACCAGCGCAAAAAAATGATGAATGACCTGTGCGATGGGATTATAACCCTGCCGGGTGGTTTAGGCACACTTGAAGAATTTTTTGAAGTACTAACCTGGCTGCAATTAGGCTTACATTCATCGCCGGTGGGCTTGCTTAATGTAGGTGGTTTTTACGATCTGCTGCTAAAGCAATTGGATTTAATGGTTGAACAACGTTTCCTGAAACCGGCCAACCGCGACCTGATCATAACCTCGGCCGATGCTATCGAATTGGTAAACCTGATGGATAGTTTTAACGCCAGGCCGGAAGAAGTTTGGTTCAAAAACAGGAACCTGACTTAGCCTTTACTTTACAACAGATAACTTCATACTTAAAAGTAAAAACTGGCATATTGATTTACTTTGTTAAATTTGTTTTTAGCCTAAAGTTAAGTCACATGAAAAAAGCTATTGTTGTTTTTATACTCCTGCTCATTTGCCCTGTTGCCATTTTTGCCCAGATAACGCTTGATATCAAACATAAAAAGGTTAACGAGCTTGTAAAGCTGGAAACAGCAAATAAGAGCATTCCATTTAAAATTGAAACGCAATACCTTATTGGCCGTAATGTAGCACAACCCATAGTTTACCGCCGTAAAGAAAAGGATAGGAAGCTGCCGGATTTATTAGTGTATTATTTTCCGTTAAAAACAGATTCATCCATTTACGAGGTACTTTATGAATGGGACGAAACGAATTTTACTCACCAGGCTTCTAAACATTCAGTTGATAGCCTTCAATCGTTTATTAAAAAATACCAGGAGCTGCTTGCGTTGGTAAAAAAACAATTTGGCGAAGGAACAACTACAGGCAGTTTGAATGACCTGGCACAAACAGATAGTGGTAAGTTTGATCGGAAGGATAATTTTAGCAGGGATAGCGTGGAAGTTGAAATGTATGTAACGTTATCAAATAAATATTTAAAACAGGGAAATGTTACAATAACCCCAACTCAGAGGATAAGGCTTTATGTTAAAAACAGTAATACAAATGAAGGCTCTCCTAAGCTTGACAAACAGAAGGTAATTGAAGCGGATAAAAAAGTTAAGCTGTTTTTAACCGCATTAGCAGCCGGTAATTTTGATGAGGCAAGGAAATACATAGCCAAACAAATAGCAAGCCAGGTAACAAACGAGCAGTTGACTGCATTGCAGAAGGAAGTAAAAGATGATAAGTGGGAATTGAGTACTACAGGTGTTCAGTTAACGTTGGGTAATACCATATGGGGTAATTTACGATATCGGCGTACCGACGATAAAGCACAACCGCCAACGGAAATACTTAGTATTACTATCGACGAGAACTATGAAATAATGGGGATGAGACCATTAAAACTAAAATAATATTAATATAGCTGCCTATTCGGCATCAGGTAATGTGACGGTCAGAATCCATAGGGCCGTAGCTTTATTAGGTAATTCTTCCTAAATTACCGGTCCCATCTAAAAACCAATTATGAATATCGAATTCAATAGAAATGAAGATATTAATAAGCAGCTTGTTTATGAGCTAAACACCCGGCTTAACAAAGTACACCAGGGCGGCGGCGAAAAGGCAGCAGCCAAACAAAAAGAGAAAGGAAAAATGCTTGCCCGCGAAAGGGTGGCTTACCTGATTGATAAAGATAAACCATGGCTGGAGATTGGCGCTTTTGTTGCCGATGGTATGTACGCCGAGCATGGTGGCTGCCCATCCGGAGGCGTTGTTTGTGGTATTGGATATGTATCAGGGCGGCAATGTGTAGTTGTAGCTAATGATGCTACAGTAAAGGCCGGGGCCTGGTTTCCGATAACGGCTAAAAAAAACCTGCGTGCCCAGGAAATAGCTATTGAAAACAAATTACCCATCATTTACCTGGTCGATTCGGCAGGGGTTTATCTGCCTTTGCAGGATGAGATCTTTCCGGATAAGGAGCATTTTGGCCGTATTTTTCGTAATAATGCTATCATGAGCAGTATGGGGATCATCCAGATTTCGGCCATTATGGGTTCCTGTGTAGCAGGAGGCGCCTACCTGCCTATCATGAGTGATGAGGCTATGATAGTAGAAGGTACGGGCTCTGTTTTCCTGGCAGGATCATACCTTGTAAAATCGGCCATTGGCGAGGATGTGGATAACGAAACTCTCGGCGGTGCAACCACCCATTGCGAAATCTCCGGCGTTACCGATTATAAGCAGCCTAACGACAAAGCCGCGCTTGATTCTATCCGCAACATCATGAGCATGACCGGCGATTATACCAAAGCTGGTTTCGACCGGATCCAGCCATCAGCTCCGAAGCTCAGCGAAAAAGAAATCTATGGCATATTGCCCGATAACCGGGAGAAAGCTTATGATATGATGGAGATCATCCTCCGCCTGCTGGATAACTCCGAATTTGAACCTTATAAAGAAGGTTATGGGCAATCTATTATTTGCGGCCTGGGCCGTATTGATGGCTGGGCCGTAGGGATTGTGGCTAATCAGCGTAAGGTAATTAAATCAAAAAAGGGGGAGATGCAGTTTGGCGGGGTGATCTATTCTGATTCGGCCGATAAAGCAACCCGTTTTATCATGAATTGTAATCAAAAAAAGATCCCGCTGGTGTTTTTGCAGGATGTTACCGGCTTTATGGTAGGCAGCCGCTCAGAGCAGGGCGGGATTATAAAAGACGGCGCTAAAATGGTGAATGCGGTAGCAAATTCAGTAGTACCCAAATTTACCATTGTTGTGGGAAACAGCTACGGGGCCGGTAACTACGCCATGTGCGGCAAAGCCTACGATCCGCGATTGATCTACGCATGGCCATCGGCTAAGATCGCGGTAATGGGAGGCGGACAAGCAGCTAAAACCCTGTTACAGATCCAGGCGGCAGGTCTCAAAGCCAAAGGCGAAGAAGTAGATGCTGTAAAAGAAGCCGAATTGCTAAAACAGATAACAGACAGGTATAACGCCCAAACAACCCCTTACTATGCCGCAGCCCGGCTTTGGGTTGATGGGATCATCGATCCGCTCGAAACCCGCAAGGTAATATCAATGGGTATTGAGGCGGCTAATCATGCGCCAATTGAAAAGGCCTTTAATGTAGGTGTGATACAGACGTAGCTTTTAGTGATTAGAGGTTGGAGATAAGAGGTTAGTAAAAAAGCCCGATGCACAAAGTGTTTAGAGATAATATATAGATAAACCGTCATTGCGAGGCACGAAGCAATTGCGAACTTTACAGGGCGGACCTGCCTGTTGGGGATTGCTTCGTGCCTCGCAATGACGGTTGTGAGATTTTATTTTCATCTTGCGCTCGTTTGTAACGAGCGCTTAATCTGGGTTTGCGATTGTAACGCAAACTAAACTATTCCCTATGCCTCTTATGCTTTTTCTTCGATGATTTTGAAGAAGAAGTGCTTTGTTTATCCGATGATTTTTTCTCATCAGCTTTAGCAGGTTGATTATTAGAAGCTTTATTGCTTACATCTGTAGAATCCTTGCTCAGCTGCTTTACGGTAAATTCATTGCCGCGTAAGCCATATTCCAGCTGGCGTTTAGCGCCCGAAGGTTTTACCTCTTTACCTGTGCCGTTGAAGATTGGAAACTCCCGCATCAACTTACCATCCCTGATATAAAAGTTATCATTACCGCGGTAACCTTTGCGTTGTGAACTGGTCAGCTTTGGAAAATCGAGCTTATTGGCTTTGCTGTTATTATCGTTAAACTCAAAGGCGTAGATGGATGTATAATTGGCTGTATCCTTTGATTTTGCCTGGATCAGGATCTCCGGGTTACCATCCACATCCATATCCGAATTGTAAACATCAATGATAGCGCCATCAAGATCACCGGTTGTTGTGGTATATTTTATAGCCGACGAATCCGAGTGTAATATCATGAAGGCCCCGGCTTCTTCAGCACCGCGGCCCCAACTTAAAACGTCATAGCTTTGCCCCGGCGATACCTCTATTAGTTTGTGAAACCTGAAAGGCGCCATCAATTCCGGCTTTTTAGGTGCCGTAGGAGCGGCAGGCGTTTTTGTTTCCGGCCTGCCGCATCCTGCCATTAATGCGCCCATCGCAAACGCAAAAAGGTAAAACCTGTTAGTCATATATGTTATATAATTCTGCTTAGTTATATAATGTATCCGGTGTTAGCTCGGCTTTTGCTTTACCAGGCGCAGTAATAAATACCTTTAACGCTGCAGGACCGGTTCCCTGGTCAAAATATTTTACGGTTACTTTATGGTAGCCTTTTAATAAAGGTGCAGCACCCATCTGCTCGTTCATAGTGTGTTTTCCGTCATTATCAACCACCGGCTGATCGTCAATCAACAATACTGAACCACCTGCAGATGACGTTGCGAAGCCATAAACACCATCGGCATCAATATTAATAAATCCTGCATAAATTACACCGTATTTGCCTTTATTTTTTCGCAGATCGGCCGTATTGAAGGTTTTGGTCACGCCGCTGTCGGCAGGCATTACGCCAAGCTGGTTTGTACTGGTATAAAGTCCCGGATAAACCTGGTATTTAAGGCCGGTTGCTGTACCTGTATAATTAACGGCAGCCATTGGTGCTTTATTATAAATTAAGGTACGGGTTACGTTGCTCCGCTTGCCCGATGGGGTGATTACAATGGTTTGTAACTCCCGGTATTGGTCAGCAGGCACATCTAAATTCAATGGAATAGTGTAAATCAGGTCTGTTTCGCGCGGAGTATAACCGTCAATAGTGTAATGAACTTTAGCACCTTCAACTGATGGTTTCAATACGGCTGTCAGCATACTGCCTATCATTACAGTGTCTTTTGCACCGATAGCGGTTGGCACATGGTAATCAAAACCATTTTTATCCAACCACGCTAAATGGCCTGGCAAACGGGTATCGGCAAAATCAGTATAGTTTTTATTAGCCAACGGTGACCATGCCACTTCCGAAAGGGCTAAAAGCCTTGGCAGCAGCATAAATTCAACTTTAGCATCGGTAGGGATATATTCCGTCCATAAGTTGGCCTGTACGCCTTTAATGTACTTCTGTTCTTCGGGCGATAATGCTGATGGAGTAGGGTCATAACTGTAAATTTTTGACAATGGTTCGTTACCTCCAATGCTCAAAGGTTCCTGGCTCGGTTTACCCTGCCCGTGATCGATATACAAACCATGGCTCCCGGGGGTCATGATCACATCATGTTTTTGTTGTGCCGCAGCAATCCCACCTTCTTCACCTCTCCAGCTCATTACAGTAGCATTAGGGGCAAGGCCACCTTCCAAAATCTCGTCCCAGCCTATGATGCTGCGGCCTTTTGAGTTTACAAATTTTTCAATGCGTTGTATAAAATAGCTTTGCAACGCGTGCTCGTCTTTTAGCTTCAGCTTTTTAATCAGCTGCTGGCAAAAAGCCGAATTTTTCCAGGCATCTTTAGGAGCTTCATCGCCGCCAATATGGATATATTTACTTGGGAAAAGTTCCATCACTTCGGTTAAAACATCCTGCAAAAAGGCAAACGTTTTTTCGTTAGGGCAGTAAATATCATTGAATACTCCCCAGGTTTCGGCTGGTTTATAAGTTTTTGACGGATCGCAGCTTAATTCAGGATATGCAGCGAGCGCAGCCTGCGAGTGGCCCGGCATTTCAATTTCGGGTACAATGTTAACGAACCTGTCTGATGCATATTTTACAACCTCGCGGATCTGATCCTGTGTATAAAAGCCGCCGTAAGGAGTGCCGTCAAACTGTTGCGGGGTACGGTCGCGGTAGCCGCCGATCAGCGTTTGCGCACGCATGCTGCTGATTTGGGTTAATTTGGGGTACTTCTTTATCTCAATACGCCAGCCCTGATCTTCAGTAAGGTGCCAGTGAAAGGTATTCAGCTTATAAGCAGCCAGCAGGTCGATGTATTTCTTAACCATTTCTACCCCAAAAAAGTGGCGGCCAACATCAAGCATAGCACCCCTGTAACCAAAACGCGGATAATCTTCAACCTGTACGCATGGCAGCTTAATGGTAGCAGCATGTTCGGCAGGCATCAGTTGAAGCAGTGTTTGTACACCGTAAAACAATCCGGCCCCTTTACCTGCAACAATAACCTGTTGGGGGGTAATGGTTAAACGGTAGCCTTCGGCAGGTAAACCCTCTGTACCGGTGGCTGTAAGGGTTATAACGTTTGTGCTTGCACCGCTTTTGGTAACAACGGGTTTATTATAGGCCTGGTTGTTAGCCAGGTAATCTTTAAAAAATACTACAGCTTTATTCGAAGGTGTATCCGCCTGAATGGTGGTTGCCTGGCTCAAAATAAATTGACCGGGATTTTTTTTCAACGAAACAGGAGCGGGGATAATGCCCAGGTTTGGGTTGGTATCCTGCGCGTTCACGGTGGTGGTACACACTGCAAGCGCGGCAAGCAGTATCAAAAAAGCATTTTTGTACATAATTTATTAATCAGGTTAGTATGAGCCCGTAATATAAAACTTTTTAAAAAAATATAAAAAGTTTTAGTATGTAAAATGTTAGTGTATTTGTTCACTGGTTCAGTAGTTCATTGGTACTTGTCTGAAGCCGAATTAGTCGCCCCTTATAATGCGAACATTGGAATAATTTTAGTAATTTATTCCAAATAAAAAAAGCGACAGGTATTAATTGTCGCTTTTTTGAGGCTAAGATAACTAATCTCTAACCTCCAATCTCTAATCACTAACCTTAAGCTGTTACTATATGCTCTTGGGCAGCAAGGTAGCGCTCAGCGTCTATAGCGGCCATACAGCCGGTACCGGCTGCTGTTACGGCCTGGCGATAAATGTGATCCTGGGCATCGCCTGCGCAAAATACGCCTTCAACATTAGTTTCGGTTGAGCCTGGGCGGGTTATGATATAACCGGTTTCATCCATATGTAACCAGCCTTTAAAAATATCGGTATTAGGATGGTGACCTATCGCTACGAAAAATCCGGTAACGTCAAGGTCAGTTTCTGCGTTGGTTTGGTTGTTAATCACCTTAACACCGGTAACACTTTGGCCGTCGCCTAAAATTTCTTTGGTTTCGGTATTGTATAAAATTTCGATGTTGGGGGTGTTCAGTACGCGGTGAACCATTGCTTTTGAAGCACGGAACTCGTCCCTGCGAACGATCATGTAAACCTTGCGTGCCAGTTTGGCTAAGTAGGTAGCTTCTTCGGCGGCAGTGTCACCTGCACCAACAATAGCTACATCCTGGCCTTTGAAAAAGAAGCCATCGCAAACAGCACAGGCAGAAACACCAAAGCCACTGTATTTTTGTTCCGACTCGAGGCCAAGCCATTTAGCCGAAGCACCGGTTGAAATAATTACGGTATCGGCAGTGATAGTTTTTACCTCATCAACCACAACTTTATGTGGCAAACTTGAAAAATCAACAGAGCTTACATATCCAAAGCGAATTTCAGTACCCAAACGTTCAGCTTGTTTGCGGAAATCTTCCATCAGTTCGGGTCCCATAATACCCTGCGGATAGCCCGGGAAGTTTTCAACCTCGGTAGTTTGTGTAAGCTGACCACCTGCCAGTAAACCAGTGTACATAACAGGCTTAAGATCAGCACGGGAAGCATATATAGCAGCAGTGTAACCTGCAGGCCCTGATCCAATGATCAGGCATTTTACGTGTTCAGTTTCTTGAGACATTTTATTATAAATGAGTTGCGAATTTACGATTTTAAGCGCATAAGGCAAAGGGCATATCGTCAACAAAGTGACATCATTTGCCTGTATTGGCCGCCAATACCCGCATCACATTCCCCCCTAATATTTTATCTATGTCCTTTTGACCATAGCCAAGTTTCAACAATTCTTCAGTTATCTTAGGATAATCAATCACGCTATCCATACCAAGCGGATACGATTCGGCGCCATCAAAATCCGAACCGATACCTACATAATCAACACCTATCAATTTAACAATATAGTCGAGATGTTTGATCAGCAGCTCAAGTGGCGGCCTTATTTTATCCGATTCGGTTTTATACATGGCATTTACCCTGATATTGGCCAGGTCAACATCATGATAAACTCCGATCAGTGAATCGAGTTCGGCCTTGTGCAGGTGCAGAAACTGAATAACTTTTGGTGTGTATGTGCTATCAACAAAGCCACTGTAAAAGTTAAGGCACACTACGCCGCCATTTTTGGCAAGTGCCTTTAATTGTTCGTCCTTTAAATTACGGCGGTTGGGGTCAATACTGTAAGCACAGCTATGTGATGCAATAACCGGTTTAGTGGTTGTAGCCAGCACATCGTAGAAGGTGCGTTCGCCTACGTGCGATACATCAACCATAACGCCCAGCTCATTGAGGTGCTTCACGATCTGCTTACCATAATCGGTAAGGCCCAAATGTTTCAGGCTGTCTTTTTTTGTCACCTCGTCACGTGCCGATGTTGCCCACGAAGTGCTGTTATTCCATGTTAAGGTAAGATAACGCATGCCTCGTTTAGCCAGGCTATCAATGTAATCTATCCTGTCCTCAACCATATGCCCACCTTCAACACCTATCAGCGCTGCCAGCTTTTTATCGGCAACAGCTTTTTTTAGTTCTTTACTATTATGTACTAAGGTAATTTTATCAGGATTGCGCTTGATAAGTGCATATAAAGAATCAATTTCCCGGTTCGCGAAAGCAAAGGCAGTCCCCTTACCATAACTTTCGCCGCACCAGATGGAAAAGATCTGGGCATCAAGTCCGCCTTCCTTAGCACGAACAAGGTCGAAATTCCCCTCGCTTTGCCGCTTACCCAAATCAGCTTTGGTTATCAGTTCACTTGAAATAACATCGTTATGCGTATCAATTAAAATAGCCTTTTGGTGGATCTGCTGTGCGTTTTGAGCAGATAATTTCAGCGCGAATAATAAAGAAAATAGTAACAGCGATTTTTTCATAATTGGAAGATAAGCAAATTGACCGCTGATTGGAATGATTTTTTTTGATTTCGCTGATTTTTGCTTACGCTGTCTTATTTTACTGCATAGACAACAATCGCTCCGACAAGCATCGCTCCACCAATTAAAAGAAAGACGAGAGGTATTATTTTGGAAGTGGTGTCATTCAGGGTAAATACAGAATTTTCATTGGGGTCATATATTACTACTACCGAATCCCCCTCTTTGTATGCAGAGCTGCCACTGATACCGATATCGTATTTTTTTGTTATCCACTCGTTTTGTAATGTTAAATAACGGATAACAGGATAATACAGGCCCATTGAATCATTGCTGCTAACTTCATGTTCAATACTAAATACAATGCCTTCAACTTGTATGCCCGTTTTCATGAGTTTCTTGCGGCGATCATACATTATTGCACCTACCAGGGTAAGGACTGCTCCTATGACGCCCAATACTAAAGCAGTTATTGTGGGGTTGCTACTTGAAGTAGAATGGTTACTATAAAGTAAAATATCAATAATCATGATTCAGGTTTATCTGGTTGTGCGAAGAGCCTGACAGCTCTTCGCAAGATAATAGTTTTTTACCCAACAATAACCAGATCATTCAACTGGTTATTGATAAATTCCATTTCTTCTCCGTTGATATGAATGTTGATGGCCTTTGCGTTTTGGATAGACTGCTCTGCATTACGGGCACCGACCAATGCAATGGTTATACCGGGGTGATTGATCGTCCAGCGGATAACCAATTGCCCCAGGGTAGCGCCCTTTTCATCGGCCAAAGGTTTTATTTTGGCAAGGAAGGCGTTTGTACGTTCGATATTTTGATCGGTAAAGTATTTAACGCCGGCGCGGTGGTCACCTTCGCCAAAGTTTTGGCCGGGTTTCATTTTACCGGTCAGCAAACCGCGTTCAAGCGGGCTGTAGGCCAATATTGCTTTCCTGTTCTCAATACAATAGGGGATCAGTTCATCCTCAATAGCACGGTTAACCATGCTAAACGGAACCTGGTTTGCCGCCAGTTTAATTGTTTTGGCAGCTATTTGCATCTGGTTTACATCATAATTGCAAACACCGGCTTCACGGATCTTGCCTTGTTCCTGCAAGCGCAAAATAGCCTCCATGGTTTCGTCAATAGGTGTGGTTTTGTCCGACCAGTGGATCTGGTACAGGTCGATATAATCTGTACCAAGGCGTTTAAGGCTGCTTTCACACTCAGCAATGATACTTTCCCTACCGGCATAGCGGTAAACGTCAATGTCTTTTCCGCTGTTGTCCTTACTTTTAAAAAAGAACTCGCCTTTTGCCAAATCCCAGCGCAGGCCATATTTGGTCAGGATCTGCACTTTATCGCGGGGCAACTCTTTTATGGCCAGGCCAACCAGCTCTTCGCTTTTACCCTGACCGTAAACCGGAGCTGTGTCAATTGATGTTATCCCGAGATCATAAGCCGCGCGCATAGCGTCAATAGCTTCCTGATCATCGTTGCCGCCCCACATCCAGCCGCCAGCCGCCCATGCCCCAAAAGTTATTGCCGATACGCTTAGTTTACTTTCGCCTAATTTTCTGTATTCCATTTTAAGTAGATTGATGTATGCGTCAAATATATTTAATTAAACATTATTTGAAAGGGCTATCATCTAACTGGCAATACCAATAGCATCTGCACATTTGAAATTTGCACATCTGCATATTTATAAATTTAATTAGCACATTTGTAAATAGCACAACCACCTATATAAAATATGTATTTTTTATATCCCGCTTTTTTATTCGCGTTGCTGAGCCTGGCCATTCCGGTTGTGATCCATCTCTTCAATTTTCGTAAATACAAAAAGGTTTATTTCAGCAACGTACAGTTTTTGAAAGAAGTACAGGAGCAACAGGCCTCACGCCGCAATTTAAAGGAACGGCTGATCCTGGCTTCGCGCTTACTTGCTTTGCTGTTTTTGGTACTGGCATTTGCCCGTCCGTATATCCCCGGTGCTCAAAATGCCAACGCAGGTAAACAACAGGTGATCAGTGTTTTTGTAGATAATTCCTACTCCATGCAAACCCTTAACCGCGAAGGTTCATTGCTTGATGAAGCTAAACGCCGTGCCAAAGAGATTGCTTCCGCATATAACATCAATGACCGTTTTCAATTACTCACACAGGATTTTGAGGGTAAGCATCAACGGTTGCTTAGCCGCGATGAGTTTAACGATGCTGTTGATGCGGTTATGGCCAGTCCGCAAAGCCGGAACCTGCAGCAAGTCATCAGCAGGCAGGAAAACTTATTGGAAAGCCAGCCGGAGGCCGTAAAATCGATATTCATTATTTCCGATTTCCAGAAAAACAAAAATGATAAACCTGTAAAAGCTGATAGTAGTATAAGCATTAACCTTGTTCAGCTCAAAGCGGGCAGCCTGCCTAATGTAGCGGTTGATTCGGTTTGGTTGCTTAGCGCCGTACATCGCCCTGGCGAAAGTGAGAAGCTGGTTGTGCGCCTGCATAATTATGCTGCAGAAAAGGCAGAAAAAATCCCGCTCAAAATATTGATCAATGGCCAGCAGAAAGCGCTTGGCAGTTTCAGCATCAACGCCCGGGAAGTTCAAAACGATACCTTGTCGTTTTCGGGTTTAAAAGCCGGATGGCAACGCGGCGAGATCCAGTTGCAGGACAACCCGGTTACATTTGATAACGAGTTTTATTTCAGCTTTAATGTAAAGCAGCAAATGCCCGTTTTACTGATAGACGGAGGTACACCAAATCCTTATTTAAAAGCAGTTTTCGCATCTGATGCTTTCTTTGCCGCAACAAGGGTTGCTGATGGTAATGTTGATTATGCGGCACTGAATACTTATCCGATAATTATTATCAGTGATATTAAAACTATTGCTACCGGCCTGGCACAGCAGCTAAGAACGTATGTTACAAAAGGAGGGACGCTGGTTGTATTTCCATCGGGTGAGGCCGATCTTGCAAATTATAAGGCCTTTTTATTAGCCTTAAATACAGGATACCCTGAAAAGCTGGTAACCCAGGATGTAAAAGTAGCTTCCATCAACAGGCAGAGCCAGGTATTTAAAAATGTGTTTGAAAGTTTCCCTCAAAGCCCCGACCTGCCATTGGTTAAAAAGTACTATCAGCTAAGTAAAAGCAGTACTAAACAGGAAAGCCTGATGAACCTTGCTACCGGCGAGCCTTTTTGGGAGGGCTATAGTAGCGGAAGAGGTAATGTATATATATGTACCGTACCGCTTAACGAAGACTTTAGCAATTTGCCAAGGCATGCATTGTTTGTACCAGTGCTTTTCAGGATGGCGCTGTTAAGCGGGCATGACCAGCCTTTATTTTATACCCTTGGTACTGATGATAATTTTGAGGTTCCGCCTGTGCAAATCACCGAAAAACAATTACTCAAACTTACTAAGGGCGATCAAAGTATTATTCCCGATGTAAAACAGCAGGAGGGCAGCACCTTGTTATATGTTTCGGATCAGTTGCGTGAGCCAGGAATTTATTCGCTCCGGAAGCAAGACAGCACGCTGGCTACGCTTGCTTTTAATGACAACAGGGCCGAATCGGACATGAGTTATTTTACACCAACCGATCTTGAAAAATTACTCCCAAATGCAAAACCCTTATTAACAGCAGGAAACGGCTCATTAAAAAGCGTTATTGCCGAATCAAATTTTGGCACGCAATTATGGAAACTTTGTATAATTTTGGCGTTGATCTTCCTGCTTGCAGAAATATTGTTGATCAGGTTTTATAAACCTCATCAACAGGGTGTTATTCAAGCGGGATAGTTCGATACAAATCCACACATAAAGCAGTGCTAATGAATTTGCTTATCAAATCAGCCACTATTCTTGATCCCGGATCATCCTTTCATCAACAAGTTGCCGATATTTTAATTGAAAATGGTGTTATCACCCGCATAGCCGACGATATTGATGCCGATGCCGAACTG
Organism: Mucilaginibacter angelicae; assembly: GCF_042434235.1. Classification (NCBI taxonomy): domain Bacteria; kingdom Pseudomonadati; phylum Bacteroidota; class Sphingobacteriia; order Sphingobacteriales; family Sphingobacteriaceae; genus Mucilaginibacter; species Mucilaginibacter angelicae. Next base: position 97,527 of record NZ_JBHLTS010000076.1, read on the forward strand.
TTTGACGCCGAAGGGAAGTATGTTTCGCCCGGCTTTTTCGATCTTAACTGTAATATAGGCGAGTTAGGCCTGGAAACCAAAGAAGACCTGCGTTCCGGTACCGCCGCCGCCGCCGCCGGTGGTTTTACAGGCGTAGCACTGATGCCAAACAGCCAGCCGCCGGTACATTCCAAATCAGAGGTAGAGTATCTGCTTAACCGTTCAAAAGGTAATTTGGTTGATGTTTATCCATTGGGTACCATATCTCAAAAACGTGAAGGAAAAGATCTTGCCGAAATGTATGATATGTACCAAAGCGGCGCTAAAGCCTTTACAGATGGAAACCGCCCGGTACAGGATGCCGGTTTAATGGAAAGGGCTTTGTTATATGCGCAAGGCTTTGATGCATTGGTTTTTTCATATCCTGAAGATACCGCGATAGCAGGAAAAGCGAAGGTTAATGAAGGTGAGATCAGTACGCTGCTGGGTATGAAGGGCATCCCCTCACTGGCCGAAGAACTGATGGTTGCCCGTGACCTCTATCTTGCCGAATATACCGTATCGCGCATTCACTTTACTACGATATCAACTGCCCGTTCGGTTGATTTGATCCGTGAGGCTAAACGTAAAGGCATTGAAGTTACCTGCGATGTTGCCGCACACCACCTGGTACTAACCGATGAAGCCCTTTTAGGCTTCGACAGTTTATATAAAGTTAAACCGCCGCTACGTACCGCCGATGATGTTGCTGCATTGATAAAAGGCCTGAAAGACGGTACTATTGATGCCATTGTATCACAGCATACCCCACATGAAATTGAATTTAAAGATGTGGAGTTCGAGGTTGCCGAATACGGCATGGTTGGTTTGCAAACCGCACTTCCCCTGGCTCTAAAAGCCGGGTTGCCGGTTGAATTGATCGTCGAAAAGCTATCTGTCAATCCACGCGAAATACTTGGTGTTGAATTGCCTGTTATCGCCGAAGATGAAAAGGCTAACCTTGTAGTTTTTGATGCTGATGCCGAATGGGAATATACCGTGGCCAATAACAAATCTAAATCTGCAAACTCGCCTTATATCGGGCAGGGTTTAAAAGGTAAAGTATTGTTAACTTACAACAATCAACAAATCTTTAAATAATATACCTATGATCGATCCAAAAATAGAAATCGCCTTTGTAGCAGCGCTTGAGGCCTTCTCAAAATACAACAGCTTTGATGCAACTCAGCTGACAGATGAGTTTGCCGACGTATTTGCATCCGACGAAGATTTTTTATCTAAAGTAGATGAACTGGACGCAGTTTTTGATGAAAACCCGGAAGTGGAAGGTCTTCGCGAGATCTTCTTCGACCTGTTGATGATCAACTTTTTTAGCGCCGACGTTAAAAAACTGGAAGAAGATTATCTTGATACTCCGGAATGGGAAAGCATTGAAGAAGAAACGCTTGACCGTGGTACCGAATTGCTTAACATGCTGCTATACCTTAACGAGTGCGAAGACGAGGAAATTGAGCCGGAACTTGAAGATTACCTGAAAGAGTTTTTATTGGTTGATGAGGACGAATTCCAGGATGAATACAGGATTTATGAGCCCGTTATCGCAAATCAGATCCTTATTGAAAGCCCCGTATCAGAGATCAGTAAAGTAGCTTCAACACTTCCTGAAGATTCAGAACTTGCGGAATTATTTTACCCGATGATGTGCTTTTTCCAAAATATCGATCCATCAGATGAAGAGAAAAAGGAGATTGCTGATAATGCCGTCAATAAAGAATTTGATATGGCCGTTTTAGAAATTCTGGTTAGTTTTCAATAATACATACAGCGTTTATTAAGTAAATATAAGTCACTATATGAGTGAAGAAACAGATAAAAAGATAAAGAAACAGGGATTGATCAAAGGAGTATTCTTAGGGTTGGTAATATCAGCCATAAGCATTATTTACTTTTACTTTATGGTTGAGGTTGCTAAATCGGCGCTTGCTATTAGTTTAGGTTCAATGGTGTTTTCATACCTGCTGCCTTTAGGTGTTGCAGTGTTATTTTCACTGAACCTGCGGGCCAAAATAGGAGGGATATGGACAATGCGGCAGGCCGCTACCGGAATATTTATCATGTTTTTTATTTCGTACTTAATGGCTTTTATTATTAAAGACCAGGTTTTTGCAAAAGTAATTGAACCCAATATGGTTCAGAAAACCGAAACGGCCATGGTTAATGCACTTAACAAACTGAAGGATGAAACCACAAAACCGGAGGAGAAAAAAGAAGCTGATGCTAAAATATTGGAAATGAAAAAAGCCATTAATGCTGAAAGATCAGTTACCATCGGGCAGCAAATTCAGTCCTTCGGTATAAGCATTATACTTTTGTTTGTTTTATCAATAATTTTTGCATCCTTTTTTAAGAGGGAGCCAGCTGGAGTCGTTTCCTGATAATAAAAGCTAAACCATATGATCAAAGCCGGCCTTTCAAACTTGAAAGGCCGGCTTTGTTATATAAGGTCATCCGATTTGAAAATAAAAATGCACGTGATATAATTAATAAATAATTGGTTAATTTTAACCAAACACTAAACACCTATATCATGGAAGTAAAAAAAGCGAGTCCATCACAACCAGCCCTGAAGTGGGCATTAATTAACCTGATAACTTCAATAGTTATAACTTATGCGTTTCAGTTCCTGAATGTCGATCCAAATTCATCCCTTAAATACCTGAGTTTTCTTCCTTTCCTGGCGCTCCTGTTTCTTGCTCAAAAGGAATACAAAGATCAGCTTGGAGGTTACCTCACTTATGGAGAAGGCTTCTTGTCAGGCTTTTTATATGCTATTTTCACCGGGGTGTTCATAGCCATATTTACATACGTTTACTACACAATTTTGAGTCCCGAAATGGTTGATAAGATTATTGAGGCATCGCAGAAAAAGATGACCGAAGATGGTAAACTAAGCCAGGATCAAATTGATACAGCTTTAAATATGACCCGTAAATTTTTTGCTGTATTTGCTGTGGTAGGTGTTGTTGTAATGTATGCAATTTTCGGAGCCATTGTAAGCCTGATTTCCGCGGCTGTGTTTAAGAACGAGCGTTCACCATTTGATATTTCGAATAATCCTGAACCTCTTGATCCGGCGGTATAAAAACGATAATAAAGTAATTTTAAATAAAGCAGGCCTGTCAACTAACAGGCCTGTTTTATTTCTGTATTTTTTGATTTTGGAAGGCAACTAATCTCTAACCGCCAACCAATAATCTCCGACAATCTACTTCTTCATTATCAGCTTCACAATATCGTTACCAAAAACAAATACCATCAGGGTCACCAATATCACAAAGCCTACAATTTGTGCACGTTCAAGGAACTTATCGCTCAATGGCTTGCCTTTGATCATTTCAATGATCAGGAACACCGCGTGCCCTCCGTCAAGTGCCGGGATAGGCAAGAGGTTCATGAGCGCCAATACCATCGAAAGGAAGCCTACCAATGTCCAAAAGTGAACCCAGTCTACAGTGCCGCCAAACAGGCTTGCTATTGCTACCGGCCCGCTTACAGCTTTACCCGGGTTAACATCACCCCTGAAAATTTTACCAATACCTTTGGCATTATCCCTGAATGTTTCCCATGCCTTTTCCGCTCCTTTAGGGAAGGCTTCAAAAAAGCCATATTTTATTGTTTTGATTTCGGGAAAATCGGTTTTTGCACGGTAAAAGCCCAGTTTACCTTCAGGTGTAACTTGTGCCTTCAGGGTAACCAGTTCATGATTACGTTTTATGCCCAATTCAACCTGTTTGCCTTTATTGGCAACCAGCTGAGCTTGTAATTCATCATAAAACACAATTGGATGATTATTAGCCATTACAATGCTATCACCCTTTTTTAAACCTGCTTTCACAGCATTGCTGCCCGGCTCTAAAGAATCTACAATAAATTTGGCACGGGGCAGACGGCTCATAAAGCCTTCTATGTCATGATCATTCAGATCGTTTAAAATCGTGCGCGGAATGTTGATCTGTAAAATTTGCGTACCGCGTTGTATGGTAAACACGGTATTATCCAGTAACACCTGCGGACTTGTAAGGTCATCAAAGCGTTCAAACGGCTTACCATTAATAGCAACCACTTTATCACCAATTTGAAGACCTATCTTTTTACCAACCTCGCCAGGTACAATGCCATATTTAGCAGCCGAATTAGGGATATAGCTATCGCCAAAACGCATGGTTAACACCCAGAATATTAAAATACCCAATATAACGTTTACCGTAACACCGCCAAGCATTACAATCAGGCGCTGCCAGGCTGGTTTTGAGCGGAACTCCCAGGGCTGCGGCGGGCCTGCCATTTGCTCAGTATCCATCGACTCATCAATCATACCGGCTATTTTAACATAGCCACCCAGCGGCAGCCAGCCAATACCGTACTCAACACCTTTATATGTAAATTTAAACAGGCTCACGTTCCAGGCATCAAAAAACAGGTAGAATTTTTCTACCTTAATGCCAAAGGCCCGTGCCGCCAGGAAATGCCCCAGTTCATGCAGGATTATTAAAATTGAAAGGCCCAGTATAAGCTGGCCCACCATGATCACTATACTCATTATCTATATTTATGTAATATTAAAATTGTAATGCTTTTGAGGGCAATTGCTGTATATAATTTTGCGCAAAGATGCGTGTTTCTTTATCAGTATTCAAATAGTCGGTTAAGGTAGGGTTTGCAATGAAATTTATTTTCTGCATACACTCTTCAATGATGCTGCTCATAGTTAAAAAGCCAATTTTACGATCAAGAAATCCTGCAACGGCTATTTCATTTGCCGCATTAATGATGCAGGGCATATTACCTCCCTGTTTTAAAGCAGTATACGCTAAGCTTAGATTACGGAAAGTTTCCAGGTCCGGTTTTTCAAATGTGAGATTAGGATAGTCGGTAAAGCTGAATCGTTTAAAATTGGTTGGGATCCGTTCGGGGTAGGTGAGGGCATACTGGATCGGCAGCTTCATATCGGGCAGGCCTAACTGCGCTTTGATTGATCCATCTCTGAACTGCAACAACGAATGAACAATAGATTGCGGATGAACTATCACCTCAATTTGATCGGCCTCAACATCAAACAGCCATTTAGCTTCAATAACCTCAAGCCCTTTGTTCATCAATGATGCCGAGTCGATGGTGATTTTGGCACCCATTACCCAGTTGGGGTGTTTAAGGGCATCTTCGCGGGTAACGTTGGCTAAAAAATCGAGACTACGGCCGCGAAACGGTCCGCCAGAAGCAGTAATAATTAGTTTTTCTATCGGGTTATTATCCTCCCCAACCAGGCACTGGAAAATAGCCGAATGCTCCGAATCAACGGGTGATATTTTAACTTCATGCTGTTTAGCTAATGCCGTTACTATATCTCCGGCAACAACAAGTGTTTCTTTATTGGCCAGGGCAATATCTTTACCGGCTTTAATAGCCGCAATGGTAGGCTCCAAGCCGGCAAAGCCAACCATGGCCGTCAATACAACTGTAATTTCCGGGTGCGTTACTGTATCAATAATAGCCTGGTGACCAGCCAGCACCTGTATTGGCAAATGTGCTAAAGCCTGTTTAACTTCCTGGTATTTGCTTTGATCACAGATAATGGCATACTCCGGCACAAACTCAATAGCCTGGCTAATGAGCAAATCGGCATTGGAATGTGCGGTGAGCAAAAATGCCCTGAATAAATTGCTGTTCCACCTTATTACATCAAGTGTTTGTGTACCGATGCTGCCTGTTGAGCCAAGAATGGCAATGTTTTTTACCTGGTTACTCAATTATCTTTATTTTATAAAACCCTTTAATCCATCGGCTATCTTCCTGTCGTTTGATAGCCTCGGTACTTTGTTTTGACCGCCAAGTTTGCCTTCCGATCTCATGTAATTGATAAATGCATCTTTTTGCAGGCTTTGGATCACCAAAGGTTGCAAAATGTTACCTTCAATCAGGTCAAAATAGTAAATATTTTTATTCTGAAGCGCCTTATCCACTTTTATGGCAAAAGCCTGAAGATCGGCCGGGGCCGAACCAAACTCAATAAACCATTCGTGGTAAGGCAATTGACCAGCTTCCGGGTTAACCTGCGGGGCAACCGTAAATTCAATCACATCAACCCCTTCTTCTTTGGCTACGCTCATCAATGCATGCTCCACTTCTTCGCCTATTACGTGCTCGCCAAAAGCTGAGATATAATGCTTGATGCGACCTGTAACAATGATGCGGTACGGATTTTTGGAAACAAATTTAATGGTATCGCCCAAACTATATCCCCATAAACCCGCGCTTGTATTCATGATAAGGGCATAGTTTTTATCCAGCTCCACATCTTTAATGTTGATGCGGATTGGGTTCTCGTTAAAATACTCTTCGGATGGGATAAACTCGTAAAAAATCCCCGAATCCACCAGTAACAAAAGCCCTTTCTCTGTTTGAGAATCCTGGAAGGCAATAAAGCCTTCGGATGCCGGGTAAGTCTCGATCGAATCGATCTTAAAACCGATACTTTCTTCCATACGGGCACGGTAGGGCTCATAATTAACCCCGCCATAAACATACAGCTTAAAGTTCGGGAAAATGTCTTTCACCTTTTTGCCGCCGGCTTTGGCCGAAAGCCTGTCGAAATACATCTGACACCATGGTGGGATCCCACTGATGAGGCGCATATCTTCATTAAAAGTTTCCTCTACAATGGCATCAACCTTTTGCTCCCAATCTTCTATGCAATTGGTTTGGTAGCTTGGCAAGCGATTTTTTTGCAGATAGGCTGGAACGTGGTGGGCGACTATACCTGAAAGTCTGCCGGTTGATACGCCATGCTTTTCGGCCAAGATCGGGCTGCCCTGCAGGAAGATCATTTTGCCATCAACAAAATCAGCCTTGCCGGTTTCATGAATATAGCTAAGCAATGCGTTACGGGCAGCTTTGATATGCTCCGGCATGCTTTCTTTGGAGATAGGAATATATTTTACCCCGGATGTTGTACCCGATGTTTTAGCCAGGTAAGCTGGCTTGCCTGGCCAAAGTACATTTTCCTCGCCGTTAACTACACGGTCAATATAAGGACGAAGATCTTCATAGTCATGTACAGGCACCAGCCGTTTAAAATCCTCGTAGTTGTTGATCTGCTCAAACTGATGGTCTTTACCGAAACCGGTGTTTTTTGCCGCATCTACCAGATCTGTAAATGTTTTTTGCTGGAGCGAAACAGCGTTTTTACGTACTTTATTTAGCTCCCGGTTAATCAGGGCGGCAAATAGCTTGCTTAATGCAGATTTAAGTCCCATTTTAATTGGTTTCTGATAAGTCATCATCCACATCCTGATGGCTGTAAACCAGTTTCCGATAAGTAACCATGATTATCACCTGTATAAAAGGAAAGGTTAAAATAAACCAGCAATAAAATGCTAAACGGAAAACAAAGCCGCCGTTATCCTCGTCAAAACCCAGCAAACCTATAATTGCTATTACCGGGATCAGAACCATAACAAGTATCAAAATTATGATAGCAAATACTCCTAACGTTTTAAAGAAATTATCCTTAGTTATCTCAAAACTTTGTCGCAGAGATTCGATAGGAGATGAATCATCATCTACAATAAAACATATGCAAAAAATACTACGGAGACTGATATAAAGAACCAGTATCAGTTCAATAATTTCAAAAAGCCGGTCATATCCCAAATTCCGTTTACCGAGTACGTAAAAGAACACGAGGATTGCAACGAATATGCCTGTTAAAATACCAATAACAACAAAGTTAAATGTCATCTTAAATGACGGTAATATATCTTTAAACTCAAACTCGTAATACGCCTTATCCATAAGGGTTAGGATCAGTTTATAAAAGCTGAGCCCAATGAAGCACTGAACGATGAGCTGGATGAAGATAAACACCATTTGAGTGACCATGCTGTCATCAAGCACAATAAACGCTTTCAAAAACTCAACAAACTCATTTATAAATAATGAGATTACTGAATAAACCACCAGCGGCACAAAATTCTTCTTTAAAATATTCCATGCGGTTTTAATAGTCTCCGCTACAGAAAAGGGGTGGTACATATTGCTTATGATCTACTTAAAACTTTCCGCTTCCAAAAATCCTGTATAAATCCTAACCCGTAGGCAATAAGTTGTGTGAAGGCAGCTACAATGCTCAAAAATGCGATTTTTAACGATTTATTTTTCCACCAGGCATGGAAAAATATTAACAAAGTGAAAATCAACAGTATAAAATTACCTATAGGTGCTAATACAGAGCTAAATATGTTTAAAATAATAGTTAGCATAACGCCCAATGTAAAAGCCGCCGGGAAAAAATGAACCAGCTTAAGCTCCTGCGGAAAAAACGTGGAGATGTTGATACGCGCCCTTCCAAAAAAGTGCAGCTGCTTATAAAACTGGTAAAAGTTGGTACGCCGTTTATGGTACACAATTGCATCGGGGATGAGCCCGATTTTAAAACCCAGTGAATGAATGCGGATGCTGTATTCAATGTCCTCGCCAAGGCGGGTAATAATAAAGCCGCCTGCTTTTTCCCAGGCCTGCCTTGAAACCCCCATATTAAAGCTGCGCGGATGAAACTGGCCTATGCCCTTTTTATTGCCACGGATACCGCCGGTAGTAAAAGGGGAGGTCATGGAATAACTAATGGCTTTTTGCGTAGGTGTAAAAGAATCATGCGCGCCATCAGGACCTCCGTAAGCATCAAGGTAATTTGCAGTCAATGACTCATTAACAATTTGCAGGTAAGCAGGAGGGATCAAACAATCCGAATCAAAAATCACAAAATAATCACCTTTGGCACGCTCAAAACCAAAATTGCGTGTAAAGCCCTGGCCTTCGTTCTGCTTTTTAAAATAACGCAGATTGAGCTTATCTGTAAATGTATTTACTATGGCTTCAGCATCATTTACAGATCCATCTTCAATAACCAAAACCTCAAAATTGCTATAGGTTTGCAAGGTGAGGGTTTCCAGCAGTTCTTTAATCTCCTGCGGGCGGTTATACAAAGGAATGATGATGGAAAAAAACATGTTTTTAGATAGATGTGCAAATTTCAAATGTGCAAATGTGCAGATTGTTTTAGTTGAGCCAGATGATTTTTATTATTTCATCTGCACATCTGAAATCTGCATACCTGCACATTCAATTAAATTGTTTCCTCAATTTGGTAATGGTTGCGTTCGCTTGCGCTGCGCGATACAAGTTCGGCAACAAAGCCGGTTAAAAACAACTGAGAACCTAATATAATAGCTACCAATGCTATGTAAAACAATGGGTTATCAGTTGGTTGCCGTACAGTTAGGCCATGTGCCAGATTGTACAGTTTTTCGCCGATGATCCAAATGGTTATAAAAAAGCCTGCAAAAAAGCTCAATGTGCCCAGCAGGCCAAAAAAGTGCATAGGTCGCTTGCCAAATTTACCTACAAAGAATATCGAAAGCAGATCCAGAAAGCCGTTGATAAACCTGCTTAAACCAAACTTGGTTTTACCGTATTTACGGGGGCGGTGTTCAACAACCTGTTCGCCAATTTTGGTAAAACCGGCCCACTTGGCCAACACCGGAATATAACGGTGCATTTCACCATAAATCTCTATGTTTTTAACCACTACACCGCGATAGGCCTTTAAACCGCAATTAAAATCATGCAGGTTGTTTATTCCGCTCATTTTGCGGGTAGCAGCATTGAATAGTTTGGTTGGGATTGTTTTGCTCAGCGGATCGTGCCTTTTCGCCTTCCATCCGGATACAAGGTCATATTTTTCTTCAGTTATACGACGGTAAAGCTCAGGGATCTCATCCGGGCTATCCTGCAGGTCGGCATCCATGGTAATTACCACATTGCCTTTGGCCGCAATAAAGCCTGTATTCAGGGCTGCAGATTTGCCATAATTACGCCTGAATTTAATGCCTTTGATAAAAGGATTGCCCAGCTGAAGCTTCCTGATCATTTCCCATGATCCATCTTTGCTGCCATCGTCAACCAAAATTATCTCGTAAGTAAAACGGTTTTCGTCCATTACCCGGCTAATCCATGAGGTTAATTCGGGTAACGATTCTACTTCATCGTAAAGAGGTACTACAACTGATATATCCATTTATAGGGCTGCGATCAACGGGCTGTATATATGCCGTAAATCATCCGCAAAAATATAAAAAATAGGGATTGATTTGCAACAATGTATCAACGGTGTTTTTAGCCAAATAGTTTATTCATTTTTACTATAAAAAACGCGGCTGATACTACGTAACCAAGCAATTACGTTTCAACTCAAATATATTTTAATATCTTTCCCTCACAATTAAAACACAATTAATGAAATTCTACAAAGCCGCGTTGTTATTGGTTTTAGGCTTTTATGCCTGTGAAGTAAAAGCGCAAAATGCAGATCAGCCAGCCCCTAAGTATGATCAGCATAAAGTATTTAACCCTATGTTTTATCCCGAAAGGGGAGGTGAGTTCAGGTCGGCCAGTGGTGCGCCCGGCTCAAAATACTGGCAAAACCGGGCCGATTACAAGCTTGATGTTACGCTTGACACTGCTAAACACCGCATAGAAGGCAGTACATTAATTACTTATACCAATAATAGTCCGGATGCACTTGGTTTTTTATGGCTCCAGGTTGATCAGAATATATACAAGGAAGATTCACGTGCCGAAGCAACAAGCAATGTATCAGGCGGCAGGTTTGCAAATAAATCATACACAAAGGGTGCCGAAATAAAATCGGTTTATATCATCAATAAAGGAAAAACGCTGAAAGCCGATTACCTGATTACTGATACCCGCATGCAGATAAAGCTGAAGGACTCATTACGTGCAGCCGGAAGCAAACTGCAGATCAAGATTGAATATGGCTTTGATGTGCCTGAATATGGCACCGACAGGATGGGCCGTCAGCACACCAAAAATGGCTGGATCTATGAAATTGCCCAGTGGTACCCTCGGGTGGAGGTTTATGATGATGTAACCGGATGGAACACCATACCTTATCTTGGCGCAAGCGAGTTTTACCTTGAGTACGGTAATTTTGATTATACCATTACCGCACCTGCAAGTTTGGTTGTAGCGGGATCAGGCGAATTGCTTAACCCTGCCGAAGTATTATCGCCAACCTCAATTAATCGCCTGGCCGAGGCTCGTAAAAGCGATCAAACAGTTACGATTAAAGATTCCACAGATATTTTGCATAATAACGATTACCCGAAAAAGCCTACGCTTACCTGGCATTTTCTATGTAAAAATGCGCGTGATGTAGCCTGGGCAGCTTCAAAAGCATTTATTTGGGATGCTGCACGGATTAATTTGCCAAGCGGTAAAAAAGCGCTTGCACAATCTGTTTACCCGGTTGAAGCTAAAGGCAATGATTCATACGGTCGCTCAACCGAATATGTGAAAGCTGCCATTGAACTATACAGCGATAAATGGTTTGAATATACATATCCCGTTGCAACCAATGTGGCCGGTTTAGTAGGAGGCATGGAATACCCGGGTATTGTATTTTGCGGTTCTAATAATCAAAACGGAGGCTTATGGGAAGTTACCAACCATGAGTTTGGCCACAACTGGTTCCCGATGATTGTTGGCTCAAATGAGCGCAAATATGCCTGGATGGATGAAGGCTTTAATACCTTTATTAATAATGTTGATACTAAAGTATTTAACAAAGGCGAATATTATGAAAAGCCCGACCAGCAAAAAAGTGCAGGCTATTTATTCAGCCCTGGAGCTGAAGCCATTATGAATGTGCCCGATGTGATACAGGAAGATTTTTTGGCAGTTGCCGCCTACGAAAAACCTGCATTAGCTTTGACTATTTTACGCGAACAAGTATTAGGCGAGGAGCGTTTTGATTACGCATTTAAAACCTATATCAAGCGCTGGGCTTTTAAACACCCAACACCCTGGGACTTTTTCCATACCATGGATAATGCTGCGGGTGAAGACCTGAGCTGGTTTTGGAACGAATGGTTTTTCACCACCTGGAAATTGGATCAAGGGATAAAAGATATTACCTACCCTGATAACGATGCTTCAAAAGGCGCCATGATCACTATTGAAAACCTGGAAGAAATGGCCCTGCCGGTTACCATATCTATAAAGGAAGAAAACGGAAAGACTGGAACTGTAAAACTTCCGGCCGAGATCTGGCAGCGGGGCGATACCTGGACGTTCCCGTATAAGTCGACTTCAAAAATCGCATATGCAACTATCGATCCTGATCATACCCTGCCTGATATTAACCCCGAAAATAACTCATACAGCGGGCTGCCAATACCACAGGGTACAACTGCGGGCAGTGTTATCAAGGCGTATTTAGATGCTATTGGTGGTGCTGATAAGCTAAAGAATGTTCGTGACCTGCAAACATCTGCAACCGGTAGTATTCAAGGTGCCGAAGTGCAATTGGTGACCCGTTACAAAATGCCTGATAAGTATTTTCAGGAAGCAATGGTACCTTCCTATAATAATCTCGTTGTATCACATGTAACACTCAATGGTGATAGTATAAAAGCAAAACAGGTTAACAGGGACCTGCAGCTTGATGATGTGGCTAAAAAAATGATTAAACTTAAAAGCCGCCCGTTTCCTGAGCTTGATTATGAACGGATAAATCAAAACATCAGCCTGCAGCCTATATTACGGGTTGTAAATGGCGAACTTGCCTACGAGGTTGATATCAACATAGGTACCGAAATTCATGTCCATAATTATTACAGCCAGAAAACGGGATTAAAGCTTAAGCAAACTATTGAGGGGGCGAATGACCTGTCGGTGGAGTTTGGTAATTATGAGGGCATTAATGGAGGCATTAAAATTCCGTTCTCCATAAAAACTATCATGGTTGGGCAGCCAATTGAATTTAAGGTTAAGGAAACATCTGTTAACTCAAATCCTTCAAACGAGGCTTTTAAATAAGTCTATTTACGATAAAGCAGCGACAGGCATCTTTATTTTCTATTTGCTTAGAAATAAAGATGCCTGTTTTATTTTCATTAAATCAATCCCAATTAAAATTATGAAACTGCTTTGATGCTAAATGCTATTTAAAATTCTATTTTTGTACCCACAAAATGAGGGTCACTTTGTAGGTGACCGTTTAAACGTAATTTTATTAAACTTTAAATCATAGTTGTAGATGATTAACATTACACTTCCTGATGGATCCGTTCGTCAGTATGACAAAGGGATCTCTTCCATGCAAATCGCACAGTCGATTTCTGAAGGATTAGCCCGTAACGTATTAGCAGCCGAAGTTGACGGCCAGGTTTGGGACGCAAGCCGCCCCATTGAGCAGGATGCCCACGTTAAATTATTAACCTGGAACGATGCCGATGGCAAATCAACTTTTTGGCATTCATCGGCCCACTTAATGGCCGAGGCTTTAGAAGCGCTTTACCCGGGAACTAAATTTGGTATCGGGCCGGCAATTGAAACCGGTTTTTATTACGATGTTGATTTTGGTGACAAAGTTTTATCTTCTGACGAGTTTAAGCAGATAGAGGATAAGATGATTGAGCTTGCTAAAACCAAAGAAGAGTATATCCGTAAACCGGTTAGCAAAGCTGATGCTATTGAGTACTTTACCGAAAAAGGAGATGAGTATAAGCTTGACCTGATTAAGGATCTGCCCGATGGCGCTATTACTTTTTATTCGCAAGGTAACTTTACTGACTTGTGCCGCGGGCCTCACATCCCTAACACAGGCTTTATAAAAGCGGTTAAGCTTATGAGCCTTGCAGGTGCCTACTGGCGCGGTGATGAAACACGCAAGCAGCTAACCCGCATATACGGTGTTACTTTCCCTAAAGCCAGCGAACTTACTGAGTACCTGCACATGATCGAAGAAGCTAAAAAGCGCGATCACCGCAAATTAGGTAAGGAACTCGAACTGTTTGCTTTTTCTGAAAAAGTAGGCATGGGCCTGCCTTTGTGGTTGCCTAAAGGAACTGCCTTGCGCGAGCGTTTGGTGAATTTTTTACAAAAAGCACAGGTAAAAGCAGGTTACGAGCAGGTGATCACACCGCATATCGGTCATAAAAACCTGTATGTAACTTCAGGCCACTATGAAAAATATGGTGCTGATTCGTTCCAGCCGATAAAAACACCGCAGGAAGGAGAGGAGTTTTTCCTGAAACCAATGAACTGCCCTCACCATTGCGAAATCTATAAAACTAAACCACGTTCATATAAAGATTTGCCGGTTCGTTTTGCCGAGTTTGGTACAGTGTACCGTTATGAGCAAAGCGGCGAGTTGCATGGTTTAACTCGTGTGCGTGGCTTTACACAGGATGACGCCCACTTATTTTGCCGCCCAGACCAGGTGAAGGATGAGTTTAAGAAAGTAATTGACCTTGTACTATATGTATTTAAGGCTTTAGGGTTTGAAAACTATACTGCACAGATATCATTACGTGACCCTGAAAACAGGGCTAAATACATCGGTACAGATGAAAACTGGGCTTTAGCCGAAAATGCAATCATTGAGGCTGCTGCCGAAAAAGGATTGACTACTGTTGTAGAATTAGGCGAGGCTGCGTTTTACGGACCTAAGCTTGATTTTATGGTGAAGGATGCTCTTGGCCGTAAATGGCAATTGGGTACCATCCAGGTTGATTATAACCTTCCTGAGCGTTTTGAATTGGAATATACAGGCAGCGACAATCAAAAACATCGCCCGGTAATGATCCACAGGGCGCCGTTTGGTTCGATGGAGCGCTTTATAGCGGTATTAATTGAGCATTGTGCAGGTAATTTTCCGCTGTGGTTATCGCCCGAACAGTTCATTATACTTCCTATATCAGAAAAATATGAAGAATATGCAAAAAAAGTTTCTGATATATTAAAAGATTCCGATATTTGCGGGCTGATTGATTTCAGAGACGAAAAGATTGGGCGGAAGATCCGTGACGCTGAAGTCAAAAAAATCCCTTACATGTTGGTTGTGGGCGAAAAAGAAGCTGCCGAAGGGTTGGTTTCTGTACGTAAACACGGTACAGGTGATTTGGGAAGTATGAGCATTGAAGATTTTAAAGAACAAATAACTAAAGAAATAACAGTATAACTTGGCATTAAACAAACCTTTCAATAGAGGACCAAGGCTTCCTTTTAAGAAAAAAGAAGCCGAACATAACATAAACCAATTCATTAGGGCTCAGGAAGTTCGCCTTGTAGGTGATAACGTTGAGCAGGGAGTTTACTCGTTAAGAGATGCCCTTGCAATAGCGCAGGAGCAGGAATTGGATCTGGTTGAAATATCTCCGAACGCCGTACCACCGGTTTGTAAAGTAACTGACTATAACAAGTTCATTTACGAGCAAAAGAAAAAGCTTAAAGAGATAAAAAGCAATGCCAAGCAAACGGTTATTAAGGAAATTCGTTTCGGACCGAATACTGATGATCATGACTTTGAATTTAAATTGAAGCATGCTATTAAGTTTTTAGAAGCTGGCGAAAAGGTAAGAGCTTATGTTCACTTTAAAGGCCGCGCCATTGTTTACAAAGAACAAGGCGAGATTTTACTGCTTCGCTTTGCCCAGGCATTAGAAGAAGTTGGTAAAGTAGAGCAATTGCCTAAGCTTGAAGGAAAAAGGATGTTTTTAACCCTTGCACCGAAAGCCGCTAAAAAATAATCATAGATGTGCAGATGTGCAAATTATAGATGTGCAGATGCTTAAAAATAAAACGTTGAGAAACGTTAATATCTAACACAAATAAATAGAGTTATGCCAAAAATGAAAACCAATTCCAGTGCTAAAAAGCGCTTTAAGCTTACTGGAACCGGTAAAATCGCAAGAAAAAACGCATACAAAAGCCACATCTTAACCAAGATGTCGACAAAACGTAAGCGTGCCCTTGGTCAAACCAGCTTAGTATCTGATGCCGACATGGGTAACGTAAAACGTATGCTTTGTATCGGAAAGTAATTCACAAATTTTAAAACCAGGTATTAGAGTTTTAAGTCCGGCACACGAGTTGCAGGCACTCACTACCAAAAATCAAACAAGATGCCACGTTCAGTTAACGCAGTAGCGTCGAGAAGACGCAGGAAAAGGATCATGAACCTCGCCAAAGGTTATTGGGGTTCACGTAGCAAGGTTTACACCATTGCAAAAAACACAGTTGAAAAAGGTTTACAGTACGCTTACCGCGACCGTAAAACCAAAAAGAGAGAGTTCAGAGCTTTATGGATCCAACGTATTAACGCTGGTGCCCGTCAGCACGGAATTTCTTACTCTCAGTTAATGGGTAAATTAGCCGCTAAAGAAATTGGCTTAAACCGTAAGGTATTAGCTGATTTAGCGATGAACAACCCAGACGCTTTCAAAGCAGTTGTTGATGCAGTAAAATAATATCGCATTATAAATGCATGAAAAAGGCCGCAAATTGCGGCCTTTTTTGTTTTGTATACTTTTCAAATTTAGAAGACTCTCTAACAAGCTGTTTGAAATTGATGGATATAGTTTACAGGTAGATAAGACTTCATTGCCGTTGGTTAAAACCAACGGAATAATAAGCAGCAATGAGAGTGCTTCAGCCCAAATCCGCTTGCATAATTAGGCTAAAGCCAGGACTTTTAACTTTTTTACCGTTGGTTAAAACCAACGGCAATGAATATTTTGCATTTTTAAACAGTTTCCAAGAGTTGGATTTTCTTATAACCTATGCATGTTTTATTGCTTCGACAAGCGCTTTGTTGTGTTTATACTTAAAGATAAACGGAAACGCAATAGCTATTACCAAAGCATAGCAGGCAAAGGTAAGCCAGATACCATGCCAATCTTTACTTCCATCGGCATGAATAAAAAACTTATCAATAATAAAACCGCTTGCAATACTTCCAAAAAAAGCACCAAAGCCATTTACCATCATCATAAATAAACCTTGTGCGCTGCCTCGTATTTCGGGAGTTGTTTGAGTTTCTACAAATAGCGAGCCTGATATGTTAAAGAAATCAAACGCCATACCATAAACAATGCATGATAGAACGATCATCCATAATCCACCAGCCGGATCGCCGAAGGCGAAAAGACCGAACCTTAATACCCAGGCAAGCATACTAAACAGCATCACGTTCTTAATGCCAAATTTGCGCAAAAAGAAAGGGATAGCTAAAATGAAAAGTGTTTCGGATACCTGAGAAATAGAAATGATTGCGCCCGAATGTTTTACTGCAAACAGGCCTTTATAGGCAGGCACTTTTGCAAAGTCTAAAATATAGGTAGTGCCATATGCATTGGTTAGCTGCAGGGCTGCACCTAAAAGTAATGAAAAGGCGAAGAAAATAGCAAATTTAGGAGTTTTAAATAACTCGAACGCATTTAAACCAAGAGCATCCCGCAGTGTTTTTGTACCGGTTTTGCCCAGCAACGGAGGGCATTTAGGCAGTGTGAATGAAAATAGACCCAGCGCTAAAGCCACCGCAGAAGCAATGTAAAATTGATTGGCGCTGGTTTCGCTTTTTGTTGCATCTACTACTAATAAAGCGGCAATAAAACCAACTGTTCCCCACACGCGTATGGGAGGATAAACCTTAACCACGTCTTTACCTTCATTCTTTAAAGCCGAATAGGCAACTTTTATAGATAAAGATAACGTTGGCATATAAAACAACATGTTTAGCAATATAACCCAAAAAAATACGGTTGGATTTGTTACCATTGGCACACAAAAGAGTACTATTGCCCCCAAAATATGGAACGTAGCATATAGCTTTTCGGCATTTATCCATTTGTCGGATATTATACCTGCAATTGCAGGCATAAATATGGACGAAATACCCATGGTTGAAAAAATTGCGCCGAATTGTGCACCCGACCATCCTTTATTTTGAAACCAGTAGGCGCCTACAGTAAGCAACCACGCCCCCCAGATAAAAAACTGCATAAAATTCATCAGTATTAAGCGCAACTTAATATTCATATGGGTACCAGGTTTAAAAAATTTTGATCAGTATTTAAATTAAAAGCGGAAAGTAGTGAAATAAATGTAAATCAGGAAGCTACTATTACAGAAATTACGCTTGTTAAACAGAAACCCGGGATTGAGTTTCTGTTATATGTTATTGATGAGATAATATTATGTTTTAAAAACTGCACCCAGATAAATCCGAAATCGAAATTCTCAAATCCGAAATCAGGAGGCTTTTCGCTTATTAAGCTCATCCCGGATCTTGGCGGCTTTTTCGTATGATTCTTCGGCAAGGGCCTCCTGTAATTTGGTCTTGAGCTCCTCTGTACTGATGGAGGCATAGCCACTCACCGATGTGCTAACCGATTTTTCTTCAGGCGTTTCGTTGATATTTTCCAGGTAAACAAAATCGTTGCCCTCTATGACAATACCGGCGGTTGACAATATGAATTCATAAGTGAAGATAGGACAGTCAAAGCGCACTGCTACGGCGATTGCGTCAGAGGTGCGGGCATCTATCTCAACAGAACGTTTCCCATCATTACAAATCAGTTTAGCATAAAATATACCATCAACCAAATTGTAGATGATCACTTCCTGAACTTCAATCTGGTAGGCCTGGGCAAAGCTTTTGAACAAGTCGTGCGTGAGCGGGCGGCTTGGGGTCATCTTTTCTATTTCGATAGCTATAGCCTGGGCTTCAAAGCTTCCGATGATAATAGGCAAACGGCGGCGACCGCTTACTTCGCCCAAAACAAGAGCATATGCGCCCGATTGGGTTTGACTGTATGATAAGCCGACAATATCAAGCTTTATTTTTTTCATGTTATTCCCCATCACACCTGTATTTATGCTGAAGCTTTATATTCTTTAACGGCTGCTATTAATTTAGGGAGTACTTCAAATGCATCGCCAACGATCCCGTAATCGGCTACCTTAAAAAACGGCGCTTCAGGATCTTTGTTTATTACTACAATAACTTTTGATGAACTTACCCCGGCCAGATGCTGAATAGCACCTGAAATTCCGACTGCAATATACAAATTTGGACTGACAGCTATACCGGTTTGTCCAACGTGTTCGCTATGGGGTCTCCAGCCCGCATCCGATACTGGTTTTGAGCACGCGGTGGCAGCGCCTAAAAGTGCTGCGAGCTCTTCTATCATGCCCCAGTTTTCAGGGCCTTTTAAGCCACGGCCACCCGAAACAACGATCTCAGCATCCGGAAGGGAAACCTTATCGCTTGAACGAACTATCTCTTTGATCATGGCCTTAAAGTCGGATGATTTGGTTTCAACGCTAAAATCCTCAACCTGGGCGGTGCCGCCTGTTTCAACAACTTTATAAGAGTTGGGCACAAGCGCAATAACTTTAATGGCCGAAGTAAGCTCGACAATTGCAAAAGCTTTACCTGAGAAGGCTGTCTTTTTAACCTTAAACGAACCGCCATCCTGAACCGGCATTGCAACGGCCCCATCGGCCACCCCGGCTTCCAGTTTTACGCCAATCCTTGGCGCTAAGCCACGGCCCGAAAAGGTGTTGGATAATACAACAATGCCCGAACCTTCTTTTTTAGCTGCTTCGGCTATAACAGAGGCGTACGCCTGGTTTACAAAATCCTTCAATTTATCGCCAGATACATTAAGCACCTTATCGGCTCCATATTTACCTAATAAAGCCAATTCGGTGGCATCAACGTTGCCTATTGAAACAGCAGTGAGGGTAGTGTTATTTTGATCGGCAATGGCGCGGGCATAAGAAACGGCTTCAAAAATTGATTTTTTGAATTTGCCCCCGGCATTTTCCGCATATATTAAAACTGACATAGTTATCTGTTAGTGATTTAGATCATAATTTATATAACACGCGCTTCGGCATGCAGCAGTTCAACCAATTTGGCGGTGTCATCGGCAGGTACGAGTTTTACCTGGCCGCGTGGGGCAGGTGTTTCATAACTAATAATTTCCGAAAAGGTTTTAACTTCAACGGGCTCAATAACAGCAAGCGGTTTGGTACGGGCCGACATGATGCCGCGCATATTAGGTATTTTGGGTTCAGCCACACCTTCGGCAGTACCGGCTACAAAAGGATAGGGAATAGTTAATACTTCCTTACCTCCCTCAATTTCACGTTCAACGGTTGCTTCAGTGTCAGCGCCATCTAATTTTTTGATGATAGATACGGATGGCATATCAAGCAATTCGCCAAGCATACCGGCAACTTTCGATCCGTTATAATCAATTGATTCTCGACCGGTCAGGATCAGATCAAAGGGATTTGCCTTTACATATTGCGCAATCTGATACGCTACATACCAGGCATCGTGCGGTTTAGCGTTTATGCGTACCGCATCGGTAGCGCCAATTGCCAAAGCTTTGCGAATGGTGGCTTCTGTATTTGCCTCACCAACATTAATTACAGTTACTGTACCTTTGCCGCCATCGGTTAGTTCAATGGCGCGTGCAAGTGCTATTTCATCGTAAGGGTTAAGTATAAACTGAACCCCGTTTGTATTAAATTGCGTGTTGTTATCAGTAAAAGTTATTTTTGTGGTGGTATCAGGAACATTACTTACACATACCAGAATCTTCATATCAATAGGTTTTTGCAAATTTAGTTAAAAAAGATAGAGTTTAAAATGGAGTTGAGCAGATTGAATAAGCTGTTGGAATTTATAAAAAATGAACCGGAGGATGAGTTTCTGAAATATGCCCTGGCAACAGAATATCTGCGTCTGAATGAGACAGATAAGGCACTTTCATATTACGAAGATCTGGTGAATAACCACCCCGGTTATGTGGGTACCTATTATCATTTAGGTAAGCTTTACGAAGCACTGAACCGTAAGGATGATGCTATTAAAACTTATGAAAACGGCATGAAAGTGACCAAAGAAAAGCGCGATAATCATGCTTTTTCAGAACTGCAAGCCGTTTACAGGCAGGCGATGGGCTTTGAAGAGGACGATGACGACGATTATTAGTTTTATAGTTCATAGATAATGGTTCATAGTTCATAGTGTTTTTTGTTGGATATTGAGCTAAAAATTACATTTCGACTATGATCAATGAACTATTGGCCTTGAACATTCCTACATCACCTAAATGAGAAAACGGCAACTTTTATTCCTCCGGGATGTGCTGATCTATACTTTTACCGCTTTTGGTGGCCCTCAGGCCCACATAGCGGTTTTGCTGCGCGAGTTTGTTGAAAAGCGTAGATATGTTACCGAAGATGAGCTAATGGAGCTCAATGCCTTATCGCAGGTTTTACCGGGCCCTTCGTCAACCCAAACATTGGTAGGAGTAGCCTGGAAGGTTGGAGGGTTGCGGTTAGCCATCATTACTTTCCTGATCTGGATTTTGCCATCAGCGGCTATCATGTGTATGGCTGCTATCAGTTATAATATGTTTGCTAATAAGGCCAAATTTAGCCACGTTATCAGTTATGTACAGCCTATAGCGGTGGGGATAGTTGCTTATGCCACTTACACGTTTGCCAGCAAGTTTTTGAAAACAAAAATAAGTACCATGCTTGCAATAGGCTCATTGATTGTTACACTGATACTGCAAAACGCCTATGCCTTCCCGATATTGATATTGCTTGGCGGCATCATTTCATCGGCAATGGAAACCCAACAGCAGGAAAATGAACTGAGGGTTAAGCTTTACGCAAATGTGAATCCCAATAAGGTAGCCTATTTTATTGGCATATTATTGTTTTTTGCTGCCTTGGGTGCTATTATCAATCAAACGTCGCCTTTTAGTTTGCCCATCCGCCTTTTCGAGAATTTTTATCGTAACGGCATCCTTATTTTTGGTGGGGGCCAGGTACTTGTACCGTTGATGTACACCGAATTTGTTGAGGTAAAACATTATTTAGGCAGGTCGGAATTTTTGTCGGGCTATGCTTTGCAGCAGGCCTTGCCAGGCCCTACTTTTTCCTTTACATCATTTTTGGGTGGAATAACGCTTGGCAATAAAGGTTACAGCATTTGGGGACAGGTGATTGGCAGTATCGTTGCGGTTATAGGTATTAATACCCCCGGTTTGATATTGATATTGTTTATAGTACCCTTCTGGGAAGACTTAAAAAAAATCACCCGGATAAAAAACTCTCTGAGCGGTATCAACGCAGTAGCCGTAGGCTTTATGGCAACAGCGTTGATCCTGCTGGTTAGACCATTCGGTTTAAACTGGATAGCTTACTTATTAATGATCAGTACCTTCCTGGTGCTGCATTTTACCAAAATAAAAACACCGATAGTGATTATTATTGGTGTGGTTTTGGGAATGGTATTTTAAGCCCCCCAGCCCCCTAAAGGGGGAGCTTACTTACGGCGGCTCGTTCGCTGCAAAAGAAGAAAAGGTTTGCCATGGCAAACCTTTTCTTCTTTTAATATCATATCTGAAACTCCCCCTTTAGGGGGCCGGGGGGCTAAAATGGTGCCTCGTCATCCATATCGTCCATTCTTGAAGGACGGATGATGAAGTTGCTTTGTTTTTCAAAATCCTGTGAAGGTGCAAGGCCTGCAAAAGCGTTGCCTGCAGCAGGAGGGAAGCCATTCATATCTTCTTCAAGATTGGTGAATTTAA
Source organism: Mucilaginibacter angelicae (assembly GCF_042434235.1). Taxonomy (NCBI): domain Bacteria; kingdom Pseudomonadati; phylum Bacteroidota; class Sphingobacteriia; order Sphingobacteriales; family Sphingobacteriaceae; genus Mucilaginibacter; species Mucilaginibacter angelicae. The sequence goes on from NZ_JBHLTS010000076.1 coordinate 120,047, forward strand.
CGTATTTACCCACAAATTTCAGTCGTACGGTACCTGTTTCACCGTTACGGTGTTTAGCTATAATTACCTCGCCTACGCCCTGTGTCGGGTTGCCGTCCTCATCTTCAGTTAAACCATAATATTCAGGACGGTATAGGAACAGTACCATGTCGGCATCCTGCTCAATAGCGCCCGATTCACGTAAATCCGAAAGCATTGGCCTTTTTGAGTTACCCGGCCTGCTCTCAACCGCGCGGCTTAACTGCGAAAGCGCAATAACCGGTACGCTGAGTTCTTTTGCAACTGATTTTAAAGCACGTGAAATACTACTGATCTCCTGCTCGCGGTTACCACCGCCACCGCCTTTAGCGTCGGATTTACCATGCATCAGCTGCAGGTAGTCAATGATGATTAACTGGATATCATATTGCGATTTAAGGCGGCGGCATTTTGCCCTGAACTCAAAGATATTTAAGGCAGGGGTATCATCAATAATGAATGTGGCTTTTTCAAGCCTGCCAATTTTGGAGTGTACCTGTTGCCATTCCCATTCTTCAAGCGTGCCCTTACGTATTTTTTCCTGCTCAATTTCTGCTTCGCCGGCTATTAAACGGTTAACTAACTGTACAGACGACATCTCCAGTGAAAACACCACAACAGGCTTGTCAAAATCAACCGCGGCGTTACGGGCACAGGTTAACACGAAAGCTGTTTTACCCATCGCCGGACGTGCGGCGATAATTACCAAATCTGATTTTTGCCAGCCCGAGGTCATCCGGTCAAGATTGGTGAAGCCCGAGGCCACACCTGTTAAGCCGTCTTTTTTATCCTTCAGGGCTTCAATATCCCGCAGGGCCTCGTGAACAAGATCGTCCATGTTACGGGCATCCCGGCGTAAATTGCTTTGTGCTATCTCAAACAGGTTTTTTTCGGCCATATCCAGCAGGTCGAATACGTCACTGGTATCTTCATAAGCGCTGTTGATCACTTCGGTAGAGATACGGATCAGCTCCCGCTGAATAAATTTCTGAATGATGATACGTGAGTGGAACTCAATATTAGCGGCCGATGCAACGCGGCTGGTAAGTTCAGTGATGTAATAAGCACCGCCAACCATTTCAAGGTCGCCTAACCTGCGTAATTCTGCAGTTACTGTAAGGATATCTACAGGCTGTGTTTTTTCAAACAACAATTTTATAGCCGAAAAGATCTTCTGGTGATTGGTTTGGTAAAAAACTTCGGGTTTTAAAACATCAATAACTGACGAAAGAGCATCCTTCTCCAGCATAAGGGCACCTAAAACGGCTTCTTCCAAATCCGTGGCCTGCGGCTGCAATTTGCCACCTGCAATGAAAGGAGTAGGATTGGTAATCCGGCTTCGGCGTTCAAAAGTGTTCGGCTTGTTATACTGGTTGTTATTATCAAAACTCATAAGGGTACAAAAATATACAAAAAATGGTTCGAACGGCAAAGGAAACACCTAACATAGTGTATCGGCATTTTAAAATAATCATACACAGGGTGATAATTTAAAGCTTTTTAATCCACACCCGGGTGTTGATAACTTTTTAATGAAATTTGGAAAGGTTGATTTTCAAGTATTTGAACCAATGTTAATAAAGTTTTGCACTGTTGATAGCATAAGGGTGCAAATTGAGCTAAACCGAAAAGGGTTATCAGTTCAATAACGGCTTAATCAATTAATATAGCTACTTTTGCCAAAATTCAAATCATAAAATGGCATTTAATTCGAGGCCTCAGCGCGAAAGCAATCAGATGGTTTTTGGTATCAGGGCGGTAGTGGAAGCTATTCGTTCGGGTAAAGAGATCGAGGCATTATTTATACAAAGGGGCATAAGCGGCGGCTTGATACTGGAGCTTAAAGAGCTCATGAACGAGTACCAGCTAACCGCCCAACAGGTTCCCGTTGAAAAACTAAACCGCATAACACAGAAAAATCACCAGGGAGTTATTGCTGTAATATCGCCTATTGTTTATCAAAAAATAGAGAACATTATCCCCGAAGTGTTTGAGAAAGGGGAAACACCGTTAATTTTGGTTTTAGACAGTATTACTGACGTGCGGAACATGGGCGCTATTGCCCGTACAGCCGAATGTGCCGGTGTACACGCAATTGTGATCCCGGCCAAAGGTTCGGCGCAGATCAATCCCGATGCTATTAAGACATCGGCAGGTGCACTGTACAAAATACCTGTTTGCAGGCATGATAATTTTATGCAAACTGTACGCTTCCTTCAGGAATCGGGTCTGCAGCTGGTTTGCTGTACCGAAAAAACACAAGACAATATTTATACGCCAGATTATACCGTACCTACAGCTATCGTTATGGGATCGGAAGAGGATGGCATCCGTAATGAAATTATCCGGATCTCCGACCACCTGGCCAAGATCCCTATGTTTGGGGAAATTGAATCGTTAAATGTATCGGTTTCAACCGGGGTGATTTTGTACGAGGCGGTGAGGCAACGCTTCGCGGTTAACAGTTGATAAGGTTGATTAGGTGAGTGGTTGCAATGCTAAATAATTATTTCAATGCCATCTGATTTGTGATTGGCATGTTGTTGATTAGATGAATGAAAAGCAACTACTCTCAACTCACCTAATCAACCATTCACCATTATCTAAATATATTTCGCCCCAAACTTACTCTTCACGTCGGCTACAACCTGTTTAATGTTTTGTTCCTGGTCGCGGGGGCAAATAAGCAGGGAGTTGTTTGATTCTACCACAATAAAATCATGCAGGCCCTGTAATATCACCAGCTTTTCGCCCGGTACGTTTACCATACAGTTTGATGAATCATACATGATCACTTTTTCGGCAGGGATAACGGCATTGCCTACATAATCCTTTTCGGCCAGGTCATATATCGATGCCCAGGTTCCAAGATCGCTCCATCCAAAATCTGATGGCAATACATATACGTTATCGGCTTTTTCCATAATGCCGTAATCTATAGAGATGTTAATGCATTGCTGGTATGCCTTATGAACATAAGGCTTTTCATCGTCCGAATTATAAACCGGCCTTGCATCGGCAAATATTTCATGCATTTCGGGCAGGTACTGACCAAAGGCTTTAACAATGGTCCTGGCCGACCAAACAAAAATGCCTGCGTTCCATAAAAAGTCGCCGCTTTGGATAAAGGTTTTAGCTATCTCCAATGTAGGCTTTTCAGTAAAGGTTTTTACTTTATGAAACTCGTCGTTGATAACGTTATCAGTGTATTGGATATAGCCGTAGCCGGTATCAGGCCTTGATGGCTTTATGCCAAGGGTTATCAGGTAATCATTTGAAGCAGCGGTTTGCAGTGATTTTTCAATAGCAGTAACAAAGGCATCTTCATCCAGGATCTGCTGATCGGAAGGCGCCACAACAATTGCAGCATCAGGGTTAAGGCTTTCAATTTTAAAACAGCCGTAAGCAACGCAGGGCGCTGTATTACGCATAACGGGCTCGGTAAGGATCTGTTGATCCTCCATATCGGGGAGTTGTTGTTTTACAAGCTTGGTGTAATTTTCGTTAGTAACAACGTAAATATTTTCTTTGGGGCATACTTTCAGGAATCGTTCGTAGGTGTTTTGTATTAAAGTTTTACCGGTACCAAGTATATCGATAAACTGTTTGGGGTGCGATGTACGGCTTATCGGCCAAAAGCGGCTTCCAATCCCTCCAGCCATAATTATCGCATAATAGTTTTTATTCATGAGAAAGTAAAGAATTTTAATTTGGTATATCGACCGTAAAAATGTGTATTAATTTGTTAATTATCCATTAAGTGTAGCTAAATAATTTAACAGCACCCGTAAGAGCAAATTTATCTGGTTATTTAAATAGCCAATTAAAGAAATTGTTTTTCATCTGATCATCATTTTTACATAAAATTTAAAAGTAAATCCATCGTTTATTTAGAAAATTTTGTTACTTTAAACTTTTAAATACAATTTAAGAATTTGTTAAAATAATGATAGAAACAAAGAAATCGCTATTTGACAATCTCCAGAATTTTTTCGGGTTTGATAATTTTAAGGGAGAGCAGGAAGCGATAATAACCAACATCCTGGCCGGCAATGATACATTTGTTATTATGCCTACCGGTGGCGGCAAATCGATGTGTTATCAGTTACCAGCTTTGATGAGCGATGGCACGGCAATCGTAATTTCACCACTGATAGCCCTGATGAAAAACCAGGTCGATCAGCTCAGGGCGTTTGGAGGATCAGATAGTATAGCCCACTTTTTAAACTCATCACTTACAAAATCAGAGATAGGCAAGGTTAAGGAAGATGTGTTAGCAGGAAAAACCAAGTTGCTGTATGTAGCACCTGAATCGTTAACCAAGCAGGAAAATATTGATTTTTTACGCTTAAACCACGTATCATTTGTTGCCGTTGATGAAGCACACTGTATTTCGGAATGGGGGCATGATTTCAGGCCCGAATACCGCAAAATACGCCAGGTGATCAGTAACATTGGCGAAAACATACCTATCATTGCTTTAACAGCTACAGCTACCCCTAAAGTTCAGCAGGATATTCAAAAAAACCTGCAAATGAATAATGCAATCGTATTTAAATCGTCATTTAACCGCGGTAACCTTTTTTACGAAGTAAGGGCCAAGCGTAATGTTATAAAGGAGATTGTAAAATTTGTAAAGCAAAACCAGGGCAAATCAGGGATTGTATACTGTCTTAGCCGTAAAAAAGTGGAGGAGGTAGCTGAGGTGCTTACCCTTAACGGGGTAAAGGCATTGCCGTATCATGCCGGGCTTGATCCTAAAGTGCGTGCCGATACGCAGGACAAATTCCTGATGGAAGATGTTGACGTTATTGTTGCCACTATTGCATTCGGCATGGGGATCGATAAACCCGATGTACGCTATGTAATACACCATGATGTGCCAAAAAGCATGGAAGGGTATTACCAGGAAACAGGAAGGGCCGGACGTGACGGCGGGGAAGGTGTTTGCGTTGCTTTTTATTCGGAAAAGGATATTGACAAGCTTCAAAAATTCATGAAGGATAAGCCTGTTTCAGAACGCGAAATAGGCACCCAGATACTTAAGGAAGTTATTGATTACTGCGAATCGTCGGTTTGCCGTCGCAAACAGTTGCTGCATTATTTTGGCGAAAACTTTAATGAGGCAGGCTGTAACAACATGTGCGATAACTGCTGCACCCATAAGGAACATTTTGATGCAGAGGAGCACCTGCACAGGGCACTAAGCCTCATTAAGCATATCGGCGAGAAGTTTGATGACCATCACATCATCAGCATTTTAATGGGCGAGGAAAATGCACAGATCAAAAATTATGAGCATGACCAGCTTGATTATTACGGCGCGGGTAAAGAACAGGGTAAAAACCTTTGGAATTCGCTTTTAAGGCAAGCTTTGCTCAATAACTATATTTCAAAAGACATTGATCAATACGGGCTTTTAAGGCTTACTAAAAGCGGTAATGGCTTTATTGAAAATCCGCATAGCATCCGTTTTGTTTTAAACAAGCCTATGGAAGCTACTGATGATGATAGTGATGATGACGGGCCAAAACAAAACGGCGGTGCACTTGACACCCAGTTGCTGCAGATGCTTAAAGAACTGCGTAAAAAGCTGGCCAAGCAAAAAGGCCTGCCACCGTTTGTGATATTCCAGGATCCGTCGTTAGAAGAGATGTGTACCCATTATCCGATCAATACTGAGGAGCTTAAACAAATTTCGGGTGTTGGTGCAGGTAAGGCATTAAAGTTTGGAAAACCATTTACCGATTTGATCCAGAAATATGTAGAGGATAACGATATTGACCGGCCAATTGATATGGTGATCAAGAGTGCTGCTAATAAATCGGCACTTAAGGTGTTCATTATTCAAAATATCGACAGGCATTTAAACCTTGATGATATTGCGGCTTCAAAAGGCCTTACTTATGAGGAGATCCTGAAAGAGGTTGAAACCATTGTTAACTCAGGGACTAAGCTTAACCTTAACTACTATATTGATGAAGTAATTGACGAGGACAAGCAGGAAGAAGTATTTGATTATTTCCGTACCGCCGAAGCCGACTCAATTGATGAAGCTTTAGCTGAGCTGGGTAGCGATGATTACACGCGTGAAGAAGTACAATTAATGCGCATTAAGTTCATGTCGGAGTTAGGAAACTAACTTTTCAAAACTTTATAACATAGATAGCCTTTAGATTAAACTCTGAAGGCTTTTTTATTTTTCAGTCTTTCCAAAATTGAGATAATCAAGGTTCATGTTGCCATTAGTTACGATGTGCAGGGTAAGTACATGAATTCCTTTTTTCAAAGCTATTGAACCTACAGAGCCGGATGCATTCCAGTGATGCCATTGCCGCCATTGTACAGTATCGCGGTCATCATGGGTTGAAGTTATCTTTAAAGGACCTGTAGCATCTTTACCATCAATATCAAGTGAAATTGTTCCATCGCCATTGGCAGTATATAATACGCCAATAGGGTAGGTGCCTGCTTTATTTACCTTAACAGTGTAATTGATCCATTCGCCGGGCTGTGTCCAGCCAACATAAAATTTATTAAGATCGCGCGGAACTTTGTTGTACGGGTTGTTATCGATATTGCCTGTTTTGGTATAGGAAATGTCAACACCTTCCTTCATCCTGAATTCATTTAAAAATGTGCCGTTAGCCGGATTAAGTTTTCCGCTGCCATTGTTTATGCTATCGGTATCGTGATAAGCTACCCCTTCGCCGCCTTCATCATAATACTCACATTCCAATCTTCCCGGGATCTGCTGCATTTTACCTTGCCATGGTTTTCCCGTGTTTGTATAAATAAAAGCATATGAAATTAACGCAGCAGCGGTTATGGTTAACAGGATTTTTCTCATTTAAGGCTTACAGTTGGAGTTAAACCAAGATAAAGAAAAATACGATGTATAAATGACACAAAAACTTATTTAGTTATGATCATAAACTCCGTGCGCCTGTTCTTAGCCCTGTCTTCTTCAGTAGTATTGGGTGCTAAAGGTTGTGTTTCAGCGTATCCTTTGTAAACAAGCCGGGCAGGGGCAACGCCGTGCGATACAAGATATTGAAAAACGGATTTCGCCCTGTTTTCTGATAATACCTGGTTTGTTTGGTGATTACCAACGTTATCAGTATGACCCGAGATCTCAATGCGTACTGTTGGATTTACACCTAAAAACTCTATAAGTTTAAGGAGCTCGGCTTTTGATTCGCTTTCAAGGTCGAATTTATTGGTATCGAAAAAGATATTTTTCAATATCACCTTATTACCAATTTCAATAGGGGATAATAAAGCCACGATATTAAACGGATTTTTTGCTTTATAATTTTTCAGCGAAAAATTTTCGGAGTAAAACAGGTATCCGCTTTTTGAAATATTAAGTCCATAGTTTTTGCCCGATGTTAGCGTGGCTAAAAAATCGCCCAGGTCTTCGTCGCTGAAATCCTGGTAAACGGGTAAGTTGCTTTCCAGATCAATGATCTCCACTGCGGCTTCAAGTGGCTGTTTAGTCTTAACATCCTTTACAAAGCCTTTAACGTAGGTCACCAAACGTGGCCGCACGCTTACAGGAAGCTCAAACTTATAAATATCATAGCCACCAAATCCGTTTAAATTATTTGATGAAAAAAAAGCATAATCCCCGTTTGCGGTTAACGACAAGCCGCCTTCATCGCCATTAGTGTTAATGGGATATCCCAGATTTTCAGGTTTTTGCCACTTACCATCTTTACCTAAGCGACTAACAAACAGATCCTTGCTGCCTAAACCAGGCCAGCCATCGCTGCTAAAGTAAAGCGTACTATCATCAGGGTGAATAAAAGGCGATTGCTCGTTATAGGGCGTGTTAACGTTTGGGCCAAGATTTTCAGGTTCGCCCCAGCCTTGTTCGCCCAGTGTACTTTTCCAGATATCGTAACCCCCATAGCCCCCTTTACGGTTACTTACAAAGTAAAGTGTGCGGCCGTCGGCATTTATTGAGGGCTGTGATTCCCAGCCCGATGTATTTACCGGTGGGTTCAAGTCAACAGGTTTTCCCCAGTCATTGCCTTTTTTTTGAGCTATGTAAATGTCACAGCGGCCTAAGCCATCAGGGCGGTTGCATCCGGTGAAAAACAGGTATTTACCATCCTGGGAAATAGACTGTGCACCTTCGTTATATTTTTCCGTATTGATCTGGTTACTTAGATAAGTGGCGGTATTCCATTTGCCGTTTACCATATCGCTTTTATAAAAATCTTCGTTGTTATTGATCTTTCGGGTAAATATCAATGTGCTTTCGTCGGCTGTAGCAACGGGCAGGTATTCGTCGTTAGCGGTGTTTATTTCCGCTCCGATATTTATCGGTTTAAAGGGCACCGGATGCGCTATAGCCTGGATACTGAATTTAGCATCAGCAAGCAGTTTTTTTGCATAAGTATTGTTTTCGGGACTGATGTTAGGGTAGGTAAGGTATTTTTCAAGATGCTGCTGGGCCTGGGCATAGCGTGCATCATGAATTTCCATTTCAGCTGTTTTCAGATATATGCTCCTGTTAAATTCAGGACTGAGTGAAATAACTTTAACGTATTGTTCAATTGCCTGTTTGTAAAGGCGTTTCATCCGGTATAAGTCGGCAAGTAACGCATGGGCCTCTGTGAATTTCGAGTCGTCACTGATAGCTTTCAGACAGTTTTCAATGGCTTCATCATACAGATGTTCATCGAGGTTTTGATTAGCATCAAGAAAGAGCTGTATTGCTTCCTTATTGGAGGTTGAGTATTGTGATTGCTGCTGGGCACAAAGCAAAGCAGGTAAACACAATGCAAGCACCAATAACACTGCAATTTTCATTTGTTTCAATACGATAATTAATATCGTAAGATACAAAGATTATGGAATATTCAGATATTTATGTGTTTGCAGTGAAATTTCCCATTGCGGGTTTTCCTTTACATAATCAACAATAAGCGGGGTCATTTCTTTTGACTTTGACCATTCGGGCTGCAGGTAAAGCTTACAATCTGGCGATACCATTTTGGCATGATATTCGGCCCATTCAAAATCAGATTTATTGAACACGATCACCTTTAGTTCATGGGCGCTTTCGGCCACATTTGGTGTAGGTGCCTTGAATTTTTTGGGTGAAAGACAGATCCAGTCCCAATCGCCCGAAAGCGGATATGCACCGGAAGTTTCAATAAAAGTTTTTATTCCCTTTTCATGCAGGTGATGGGTTAAATAATCAAGGTTGTAGATCAGTGGCTCGCCGCCTGTTACCACAACAGCTTTTGCCGGATGAAGGGCCGCGTTGCTTACAATAGTATCGGCTGCAGTGAGCGGGTGCAGCTCGGCATCCCAGCTTTCCTTAACATCGCACCAATGGCAACCTACATCACAGCCGCCAAGGCGAATGAAATACGCGGCTTTACCTGTATTGTATCCTTCGCCCTGTATCGTATAAAACTCTTCCATTAAAGGAAGCAGCGTGCCGTCGTCTGGTATTTGATGTGCCATAGTTATTTAAGGGTGCAAAGGTACTTAAAGATAGGCGAAAGCTGAAAGGCGAAAGGTAAAAGGTTACACTAATATGGAAGTAACTTGTAGACGAAAGGTTTTATCATTACCATCAATTATATATAAGCAGCGCGTTCAAATACCTTTTGCCTTTCACCTTTATCCTTTTACCTTTCTTGTTTTCATTAATAATTGTTATTATTACTTTTAATTTTAAGATAACCAATTAACCTCAATTTCGTAAAATGTTATAACTGTATCGGTAACGCTTAATTTATATCCGGAGATGAAAAAACTTTACTTTCCTTTAATTTTAATGGTAGTGCTTTGTTTTAGTTCATGTGTGGATATTGAAGAGCATTACGATTTCAGGAGTGACGGAACCTGCAAGGTTGCTTATGCCTTTGATATGGGCAGGGCGGTATCGGTGCTGGTTAACCTCATGTCTGATTCAGTTAAACAAACTCCGCAATTTAGTTTGGTTAAGGATACTACACTTAATTTTTACACCGCGTTACCAGACAGTGCTCAACGAAAGCTAAAAGCCGAAGAAATTGAAATGGCCAAGAGCAGTGAACTAACTGTTAACATGAACCTTAAAAAAAGTGTTATGAAAGTAACACTTAACCACACTGCTAAAAACGCAGCGGATTTACAATACTATCTGCAAAACGTATCAAAGATTGCTTTGAACAGCCAGATCAGCGCTATAACAACTAACGACAAGGCAAATAAACCATTTGACGCCCGGCAAATGGTTGCAGGGCAGGACTATTACTCGTACGATATTACCCCTCACAGATTTTGCCGGATAATTGATAAAGTTAAATTCAACGCTTTTTTAAAGAAAACCCAGGCCACCTTTATGATGGCCAAGGCCATGCTTATTGATATGCCCTATAAAGTAATCCTGAGGTTTGCCCACCCGGTAAAAAAGATCAATAATTCAAAGGCCATGCTCTCGGCCGACAGGAGGGAAGTTACCCTGGTTACCAGTATGGACGAGGTAATCAAAAACCCGAATGTGATGAATTTGAAGATAGATTTTTAAAATCTATTAACTCACATTAAGATATAGAAATGTTGAAGTAATATTGGATTATAAAATTTGCGGTACATATCTTGTACTTATGAAATCTGACCTTGATCAAATTATTGAATATCTTGAAAGTGAAAAACAATCACTTGAATTATCGATTAAAAGGAACCTGGCCGAATATGATTACTTATATGCTCATTATCAGCAGGAGGGCCTTTGGCGTTTAAATAACCATCTTGATACGTTAAAATATTTCAAAGATCCCCTTTTTAATAAAAAGCAAGACATTGAAAGGTGGATCAGATGGATGAGCCGTCTTGAAAATAATGATCTTGAATCTTTATATAAAGATGATATAGCGGAGAAAAAACAAGAACTTGAAAAACTAAACAAAGATCAGGTTTATAAATATTTTAATGACAGCCAGGTAATTGACGAAGCTCTGTTCGATTTATATGAAGGAAGAATAAGCAGATTTAGGTTATGCTTAAGCAAAGAAGATGGGTTTTATCTTGATTTTGAAATGAGTAATGATTTTCTAAAAATATCCTATCGGCCAGATCCTATGTTTGACAGTTATGAATACATTAGAGACATTGATGATGACGATGACGACGAAGTGCATCTTCATCCATTAGAAAAGCTTGGTTTTAGCTGGGATACGGACGGAAAGCAATTAATTTTTCGTTATGATATGAGGGGGTTTAAAGAAGCCCTCCCGGTAAAGGTTTTATTATCACGCATTGCTTATGAAAAATTCAACTTTGGCCTGGGCCATCACGATCTGACTTCCTCTGTTGATATATTTTATAAATGAAATGGTATAAAGCTTCGGGCATAATCAACATTGAAAAACCATTTATAAAAAAGGTTAAGGCTGGCCGCAAAACTATTTGCCTGGTAGGTTTTGAGGGTAAGCTTTACGCCGTATCGGCCAAATGCCCGCATGCCGGTGCTGATTTGAGTGAAGGCTTGTGCGTCAGAAAACTGATTGTTTGTCCATACCACCGGTATACCTATGATCTGGAAACAGGTAAGGGGGGCGAGGGGCAGCATGATTTTATTGAAACTTACCCGGTTGAAACGAGGGAAGACGGCGTTTACATTGGTGTAAACTCTGTTTGGGATAAGTTGATAGGGAGGTAAGTAGTGAGCGGTTGATTAAGTGAATGGTTATTGAAAATAAAAACCATTCACTTAATCAACCTAATAAACCACTCACTATTTATAAACCTCTTTATTAGCCGAAGCCAAAGTATTTTTAAGCAAACCAACAATAGTCATCAAACCAACGCCACCCGGTACCGGGGTGATCCATGATGATTTTGGTGCTACGTTTTCAAAATCAACATCGCCATAAAGTTTAAAGCCTGATTTTGTTGTGGTTGATGTTTCACGGTTCATACCTACGTCAACTACTACAACGCCATCCTTTACCATATCGGCAGTAATGAAATTCTTTTTACCAATGGCTACAATAAGGATGTCTGCATCAAGTGTAAATTTTTTGATATCTGGTGTGCGGCTGTGGCAAATGGTTACCGTACAGTTGCCCGGAGTGGTGTTGCGTGCCATCAGGATGCTCATTGGCGAACCAACAATATTGCTGCGGCCTACAACCACGCAATGCTTGCCGGCTGTTTCAATACCGTATTCTTTAAGCATTAAAGTAATGCCGTAAGGCGTAGCCGGGATAAATGATGGCAGGTTGCGCTGCATCCGGCCCAAATTAACCGGGTGAAAGCCGTCAACATCTTTACGGTGGTCAATACGCTCGGTTACTTTTTCAGGATCGATGTGTTTTGGTAACGGAAGTTGTACAATAATGCCGTCAATATCAGGATCAGCATTTAACTCTTCAACTTTTTTCAGCAGTTCTTCTTCAGTAACATCATCTTCATAACGTACTAACGATGATTTAAAGCCAACCTTTTCACAGTTTTTCATTTTGCTGGCAACGTAAGTTTCGCTGCCGCCATCATGACCAACCAATACCGCAACCAAATGCGGCTTGCGGCCTGTCTTCTCTAATATTTTAGCTGCTTCTTCAGCTATTTCAACCTTGAGTTTTTCTGATACGTATTTTCCGTCTAAAAGCTGCATTCTTAAATATTTTTAACGAGGTAATCAGGTAACGGAGGTAAATTTAAATTTACCGGTTTTGATTTCAATCGTATTTTTATAAAAGGCCTGTTATTCAGGGATAATTTTAGTTTGTGATTATTATTTATCTTGCTTATAATACTTTCAATAGTTTCCTTTTTGTTATTCAAAAGTAACTCGAAGATAATGCTATTTGAGGTAGCATCTTTGTTGAAAGCATCAACGTAATATTTCGGTTCGTTGTTGTCATATACAACCCATTTGCCGTAAACAAAGTCTCCTAAATGAATGTATTTAACAAGCCCCGTTATTGTAAAATATGTAACTAACCTATACAGAATATATAATTTTATATAGCCCTGGCTTCGCTCTTAGAGGCCGGCTTAATCCAATTTCAAAACAGCCATAAACGCCGATTGTGGTATCTCAACGTTACCTACCTGGCGCATGCGTTTTTTACCTTGTTTCTGTTTTTCCAACAGTTTACGTTTACGGGAAATATCACCACCGTAACATTTGGCGGTAACGTCTTTACGTAAAGCTTTCACCGTTTCGCGGGCAATGATCTTGGCACCGATAGAAGCCTGAATAATGATCTCAAACTGCTGGCGTGGCAAAAGTTCTTTTAATTTTTCACAGATCTTTTTGCCAAAATCGTATGAGTTACCACGGAAGATCAGTGATGAGAGGGCATCAACAGGTTCAGCATTTAAACGGATATCCAGTTTTACCAAATCTGATTGGCGGTAACCTATCTGGTGATAATCAAACGAAGCATAACCTTTTGAAATGGTTTTCAGTTTATCGTAAAAATCAAACACAATCTCACCCATCGGCATTTCAAATATCAATTCAACACGCTCGGATGTAAGGTATGATTGGTTGGTAATAGTACCGCGTTTTTGAATACAAAGCGACATTACCGGACCCACAAATTCAGATTTGGTAATGATGGTAGCTTTAATATATGGCTCTTCCACAAAATCAATTTTTGATGGATCGGGCAGGTCGGACGGGTTGTTTACAATAAACTCATCGCCTTTGGTAGTGTGTGCCACGTATGATACGTTGGGTACAGTGGTGATCACCGTCATGTTAAACTCACGCTCCAAACGCTCCTGGATAATCTCCATGTGAAGCATGCCCAGGAAACCGCAACGGAAACCAAAGCCCAAAGCTGCTGATGATTCCGGCTCAAATACCAGTGACGCATCATTTAACTGCAGTTTGGCCATCGACTCACGCAGTTCTTCGTAATCCTCGGTATCAACAGGGTAAATGCCGGCAAATACCATTGGTTTTACCTCTTCAAAGCCCTGGATCCCAACTTCGCAAGGACGATCAACGTGGGTAATAGTATCACCAACTTTAACCTCTTTTGCTTCTTTTATACCTGATATAATATAACCTACGTCGCCGGTTTTGATCACATCCTTAGCAGTTGGACGCAGTTTAAGCGTGCCAACCTCATCAGCAAGATATTGTTTTTCGGTAGCTACGAATTTTACCTTTTCGCCTTTGCGGATCTCGCCGTTAACAACCTTAAAGTAAGCGATGATACCGCGGAACGAGTTAAAAACCGAATCGAAGATCAGCGCCTGTAGCGGAGCTTTAGGATCACCTACCGGGGCAGGTACACGCTCAACAATAGCACGAAGAATATCATGCACCCCCATGCCTGTTTTGCCTGATGCAGCAAGGATCTCTTCACGTTTACAGCCAATAAGGTCAACAATCTGGTCTTTTACTTCCTCGGGCATAGCGCCTGGAAGGTCCATTTTATTCAGGATAGGGATGATCTCCAGGTCGTTCTCTAAAGCAAGGTACAGGTTTGATATGGTCTGCGCCTGGATGCCCTGCGCCGCATCAACTATAAGCAAAGCGCCTTCACAGGCTGCAATAGAACGGGACACTTCGTACGAAAAATCCACGTGGCCTGGAGTGTCGATCAGGTTGAGCACGTATTTCTGGCCATCAAGCTCATAGTCCATTTGTATGGCGTGGCTTTTAATGGTAATACCGCGCTCGCGTTCTAAATCCATATCGTCAAGCAATTGTGCCTGCGATTCGCGCTGGGTTATAGTGTTGGTATATTCTAATAACCTATCGGCAAGTGTGCTTTTGCCGTGGTCGATATGTGCTATGATACAAAAATTACGAATGTGCTCCATTGAACCGCAAAAATAGCTTTTTAGGATGATAATTTGGTATTGAGTTTTTTAATTGGCTTTTTATTTCGTTAACACTACGGCAATTCAAATAAACAAGCGGTTAAATTAAAGCAAAAATGAAAGAATACGCCATACCAGATGGTGTTTTCTTTGACCCGGACATAACCCAAAAACAAGGCGAATGGGATTAACCAGAAAAGGGAAATGAAGCTGAGATGAATGATAGCGAAGAGAAAAGCTGAAATGAAAACCGCCTGACCAGTATCGGCAATGTTTAGTAGTGATTGTAACAAATATCCCCGGAAACCAAGTTCTTCAAATAGGGCCGGGGTTATTGCCGTAAAAAATATGATAAGATAAACAGCCCCCGGAGAACCGGAAAAAATGGAATAATAGTAATAATCGCGAGAGAAAATGGTTATGTTGATCCAATTGCCAATGTAATGGATCAGTAAGCCTCCGGTCATCGCTATTGCACCGTAGGCGGCTAATTTTTGCAATGAAAACGAAGGCCAGCGAAGCAGCTTTTTACAATCGTTCCAGTTATATGCAAAAAACAACACGGCTGTTCCGGCTATGATAATTTCAATGATCAGGAACCAGCCAATCGTTTTAAAATAATCAATAAACGATGATAACGCACATACCAGGATATAAATGCCGTAAAACAACGCAGCTTGTTGAAGCAATTGCCAGTTATAGGCGGTTTGACTTGTAGCTGCCCCGGTTTGGCGGTGACCGCAGCTGCTGCAAAACTTTACGTTCACAGCATTAGCAGCACCGCATTGTATGCAGTACCTTATTTCGGTTGTTTCATGTTCGTCGGAAAGCAAAAGGATTAAGCGATATGATTTTCTTTCTTGATTTTTTCTATTTCCATGGCCGATTTGATACCCCGGATCATATAACCAATGATCACTATTTTTATAATGATACCCTGAGCAATAGATATGGGGTCAATTATGGCGTTTAATACCTGCACAATCACGTACAGGGATAAGCCCGATATGATACAGGCCAATGGTTTCTTTTTGCTATAGGCGCCCAAAACCAAAAATATAGCCGCCATTATTAAATTGGTTATAACTACAGCCACAACCTCGGCCTCATCCTTGTGCATGAAAAAGTATATCAGGCCGCTGATTATGAAAACGCCTGCCAGGTAATATAATGATGTGCCTGCCTGTTTAAGTGTTTTATTATAGGTAAACATATCTATTTCTTCAACCTGGCGTTCTGAAATAAATTTGTTTTGTTCTGCTTCGGTTCCCTTTACCGGGTACCCGCATTGGGTGCAAAAGGTATCCTCGGGTTTAACATCGGTATTGCAGTGTGCGCATTTTTCCGTTAATTGAACGGCTACAGGAATTTGATTTTCCATTTAATTTTTGTGATAAGGACTTAAATATTACACGAATATAATTATTGAAATTTAATTGCGGGATAAAACATATAATTTAGTTTAGTGGGATCAGCCGATTTTTATTAGTCCAGTATGTTCCAAAATCATATTTCCAATGGCCTGCTAAATCATATTCAAAGCAGGCTTAATGCAATTATTACCAATATCAGCACAGTAAGCGGCGGCGATATAAACGATGTATATCATTTGCAATGCGAGGATAATAGCTACCTTTTAAAGGTAAATGACAGGCATAATTACCCCGGCATGTTGGCAATGGAGAAGGAGGGACTATCTGCTATCAGGAAAACCAATACCATAGCCGTTCCGGATGTTGTTTTACAGGATGAGTATGATAGCGATAGTTATTTAATAATGCAATGGATTAATGTCGGCTCCATCAATACTGCTTCATCCTCTGAATTAGGTGTGCAACTTGCCCGGATGCACAAAAGCAGCAACGCACAGTTTGGCTTTTATACCAATAATTACATGGGTTCCTTAATTCAAAGTAATAACTGGTATAACACATGGAGCGATTTTTTTATTGAACAGCGGTTACAGCCCATGGTTAAAATGGCTGTAGATAAAAAAGAGCTTAACCAAACCGACATTTACCGGTTTGATGAGCTCTATAAAAAGCTCCCTGATTTGTTTACCGAAGAACCTTCTGCATTAATACACGGCGATCTTTGGGCCGGTAACTACCTGGTTAATACCGAAGGCAAACCATACCTGATCGATCCGGCAGTTAGCTATGGTAACCGCGAATTTGATATCGCAATGACCACGCTTTTCGGTGGTTTTGACCGGGCTTTTTACGAAGCATATAATACAGAGTCCCCGTTGTTACCCGGCTGGCAACAACGGCTCAAACTCTGGAACCTGTACCCACTGCTGGTTCATGTAAACCTGTTTGGCAGTATGTATACCAAACAGGTGAGGGAAAATCTTTCGGTATTTGTTTAGTTTGTGCCTTGTACAAAAGTTGGCGTTTCAGATACATTTACAGTTAGCTTACCATTCACGGTATTAACCTGGGTTGTTGCGGCATCATCTGTGCCTTTTTTTAAAGTGTAGATACTGGCTTTGGGTGTGCCCAGGTTTAAAGTATAAGTCCCTGTGCGGCCTTGCTGATCGGGAATGGTCAATACATACATGAGTTTCGTTCCAGAAATATATTTATCAACCAAAGGGTCGGCGTTTATTGTCGATACATAATTATAATTGCCCATTATTTTACTGGCTTGCAGAATATAGTCAGCAGCAGGCCTGCGTTTGCCGTTCTCTGCTAATCCGGATGTGGCGTATTGGACACCGGCATTTGGAGTGTCATCAAATAACTGATAATAAAACACACGCTGAATGCCATGCCTAATGTAAAGCAATGATGTTCTTAAAATCCAGTCGCCCTGGGTATCCATCGGTAATTTATCGCCAACATACTGCGCTTTTTGATAACTCCCCTGGTTAATATCATAGCCCGACTCTGTTACCCAAACAGGTATAGGTTTAGCCAGAGAATTTGAATATTGAACAAATGAATCGGCAATTTGACCTGCCATAGAAAGCTCAGGAGGAAGACCGGAGGTGGCTGATTGGTGTGTTAAAATATTGCCATTATTGTTATAATAATGATAGTTGATAATATCAAAGCATAGATCAATGCTACCATCGGCCCGATAACCGCGGTTGGTACGGCACCACGCTACCATTTTCTTTACAAAATTCACATCGGCTGTAGCTAATCCGCCCATTACAACTTTCATGTTGGGGTCTGCGTTTTTTACACCTGCATTTTTACCCAATTTCCCTTTGTTACCATCATAAAAGGCCGACATGTTAGCTGCGTATTCTTCGGCTGTTTGCTGTGCTGCAAGCCCCTTCCACCATTTATCGCGCTCATTATCACATTCTATGTAAGTAATAAGCCCCATACCTATCTTCACCTTATTTGGCGGATCGTTAGTCCATCGTGTGCTTGAGTCAACCTTTACCAATATTCTGTCGATCCTGGCATTATAACCATAGCGCGCTGCAAACTGAAAGCCCATATGCGCCTGGTCAATATAACTTGCCGGATCTGCTTTGCTTAAGCCGTAAAGAAGGGGCGCGTTTTCAATGTCCTTTATATTTTCAGGATAGGTATCAACTAACCATGGGGGACAATTCTTTATATCTGCCAATACCAATATGCCATCCTGTTTACAACGCGTGTAAATGAGATCATAGTTCCAACTGCCTTCATGAGTGGGGTTAAAGGTATAACGGCCTTTAGTGCTTTCCATTCTGGCCCATCCTAAATAATGCCTTACTGCGCTGAATGACCTGATAAGGTTCATGTTTTTCTCATAAATGATGCTTTTAAAGTTGGGATTGGCAGGATCCTGTAAAAAATTCCATTCATAAGCATTTATCCCGAACATGTTTTTGAGTGGGATATTTGACTGTGGGAGGGTATTGGAGTTGCTTTTTGTTACTGTTTCGGAGCTTTTTTTGAAGTTGTTTGTTTTATCAGAGTGGCAACGATTAAATGATAATGTAAATAATGATAAGGTTATCAGTATTTTATAATGCGATAAAATATTCATGCCACCTTTTGATTTGAACTCATAAGCTACAACATAATTAACATTTATAAAAAACTATTCCATCCATACGGAGGAGCTGCAAGAACCGAAAGTACAGATGCTGATTCCGACATAGCCGATGAGGCAAAAGCTCCAAAAGCCCGGTATTGCCGGGCTTTTGGATATGATAAGTTGATATAACTGTTATTTCACCTTTACATAAGTTTCAATGATCTCATGATCAACTTTAAGGCTGTCTATCTTCTCAATTCCCTTTTGAACAAGAGTATCATTTTTGATAGTGAGCTTAAATTTAAAATCCCTGTTTTCCCAATCGCGATAGTTGCAGTAAGCAAGATGTTCGGTGTAATCATCGCCAGATAGGGTATAAGTACCGGCACCTGAATCAAATACAGGCTTGGCGGTTTTGCCATGCACAAGATCGTGTGTAAAAAAAGCAAAGTTGGTGCCGTTAAACATCTTAAACATTTCCTGGTCTTTAGGAGGAGTGGTTACTGTAGTATCTCCCTTTGCAATGCTTTTGCTTGATACCAGGTGCCAGGTTCCGTCAAGTTTATTGGCAGGTTGAGTTGTTTCGGTATTTTCTTTTGGTGGATTGCTGCATGAGGATAGGGCAAGCAATAAAAAAGATGCTAAGTAATAGGTTTTCATGGTGTTAATAAAGGTTATTGATATACAATAATAGCATAAAAAAAGCATCGGCTGTCATATTTGCCGATGCTTTTTAAAATAATTTCAAAAGTTTATGCTACTCGCCGCGTTTCAGGCCAAATTTTTCAATCTTGCTGTATAAGTGGCTGCGTTGAATATCGATATCATCTGCTGTTTTTGAAACGTTCCAGTTATTTTTTTCCAGCTTGAATTTGATATACTCACGCTCGGCAAAGTCTTTATATTCCTGGAAATTATTGAACTGATCAAAATCAGTCTGCGGGGCAGGGGCGGCAGCTCCTGCTGTAACGGTAGCTGGGGCCGAAGGGTTTGCAAATGCCCGTACATCGTTATCGGTAATAACTTTATCGCTCAGGATGATCAAACGCTCAACCATGTTACGGAGCTCGCGGATATTACCTGTCCATGGGAGGGCCTTAAGTGCCTCAAGTGCCGCATCGGAGATCTTTTTAACCGGCATGCCGTATTCGTTGCAGATCTCATCCAAAAAGCTTTGGGTTAACAGTGCAATATCGTCCTTACGTTCAATAAGCGGCGGTACATGGATCAATATTACACTTAAGCGGTGGTACAAGTCCATACGAAAATTACCGGCTTCAATTTCTTTAAGCAGATCTTTGTTGGTTGCCGCTACAACGCGCACATCAACATCAATTTCCTTTTCGCCGCCCACGCGGGTTATTTTATTTTCCTGTAAAGCACGCAAAACCTTGGCCTGGGCCGATTGGCTCATATCGCCAATCTCATCCAGAAACAATGTTCCGCCGTTTGCCGATTCAAATTTGCCAATACGTTGTTTTATGGCCGAAGTAAATGAGCCCTTTTCGTGACCAAATAATTCACTTTCAATCAATTCTGAAGGGATAGCAGCACAGTTAACCTCAATGATAGGTGCATTTGAGCGGTTTGATTTTTCGTGCAGCCAGCGTGCAACCAGTTCTTTACCACTGCCGTTGGCACCGGTAACCAATACACGGGCATCGGTAGGGGCAACACGGTCGATAGTTTCTTTGATCTTGATAATGGCCTGCGATTCGCCTAAAATGGCGCGCACCTTTGATACTTTACGTTTAAGCACCTTGGCTTCCACAACAAGGCTTCCTCTGTCAAGTGCGTTACGAACAGTGATGAGCAGGCGGTTCAGATCTGGCGGTTTTGAAATAAAATCAAACGCCCCTTTTTTGCTGGCTTCCACAGCAGTTTCAACCGTGCCATGGCCTGATATCATGATAAACGGAAGATCGGGTTTAATGGCGAGGCCTTCGGTAAGTACCTCCATACCATCCATGCGGTTCATTTTAATATCGCACAGTACCAGGTCATAGTCTTTTTTTTCAATTAACTGAAGGCCGTCAACCCCATTGTCTACATCTTCAACCTCATAATCTTCATACTCCAAAATCTCGCGAAGCGTATTACGTATCGAGCGCTCATCATCAATTATTAAAATTTTAGCCATGTTTTATAGTTATGTACCCGTAGTAATTGTTATTTGCTAATATATGTGTTTGTATAGAAAAACAAACACTTTTAATGTGCATATAAAGGTTTAAGAAAGTTAAATGTTTGCAACATTATGAAATTTATTGGAAATAATTGATGCTAATAAAAAACCCCTCACTTTACAGTAAGGGGTTATACAGCAGCAAACCTATAAGCCGGGTTCTGTTTTGCCTTGTTAAAGGGCAACTTCTATCATTTATCTGGCCCTGTTATCACTAACAGGTTTAAACAACCTACCCATCCTAACGATCCGCCTTGCGGCAGATACGGGAGCGAGCAACTCCGCTTTCAGGACCTATTTGGTTTTTCAACTCCTGAGGTTTACCGTCATAGCCGGTCGCCCGGTTATGCCGTGAGCTCTTACCTCACGTTTTCACCCTTACCCGCCTAAGCGGGCGGTATTTTTTCTGTGGCACTTTGCTGTCGCCGGCTGCCGGCGCCTTCCCGTTAGGAAGCAGGATGCTCTGTGTTGCCCGGACTTTCCTCCGCCAAACAAGTTGGCAGCGATAGAACGTTTTGCGTTTGTAAAGATAGGGAAATTAGTTTAGTTCGTGGTTGATGGTTCATAGATCATAGTAAAACAGATCATGATGAAACGACAGCCGAGCACTATTTTTTGCTATGAACCATCAACTATGATCTACGAACCAAAGTCTATTTACAATTTCTCAAATCCTCCTGAACCTGTTGCAATGTAACTGTGCCCATTTTATTACCGAAGGAATTGGTAACATAGGTAAGTACTTTGGCAATCTCAAGCGGAGCAATTTCGTCAGCCTGCATTTCATCATCAAATGTGCGGCCGGCTACCATTATTTTGCCCTTAAGCCCGTTTTTAATAAAGCAGGCCAATGTCGCTTTGTTGTTTTTCAGATAAGTTGAATCGGTTAACGGGGGGACGAGTGATTGCAGTCCCTGTCCTTTATCGCCATGGCAGTTTTGACAGTGCTGTTGATAAACAAGGCTCCCGCCCGAGTAATAACGGTTAAACTCAATCTGCTCGTCGCTTTGGCATGATGCACCAATTACAACTAACAGAATAGCTATAGCGCCTATCACTTTTATCTTCATTTAGCAGCAATTTGATCCGGTTCGGCTTTTAGCGTTTTAATATCGGCTATCAATTTGGTTACTTCTGCCGGATCTGTTCCTTCGTAAGTGCCCCGAAGGCGTTTTTGTTTATCTATCAGGATAAAAAAACCATCGTGAATGTATTCGCCTTTAGGATTTTTTTCGGATACGCTTTGCAGGTAGCTTTTAGCAATTTTATAAGTATCGCCCTTTTCACCATGCAGCAACCACCAGGTATTACCTGCAATGCCTAATTTATCGGCATAGCGTTTTAATACCGGTACGGTATCATATTTAGGATCGATGGTGTGCGATATGATCCTGAAATTATCATCGTCTTTAAACTCCTTGTAAACATTAAGCATGTTCCGGTGCATCACCGGGCAAATGGAAGGGCAGGTAGTGAAAAAAAAGTCGGCCACATAAATTTTGCCCTCCAGGTTTTTCTGTGTAATTGTATCAGCGTACTGGTTTACAAACTTAAAAGGGGGAATAGTAGCATATTCAGTATCTGTTACTGTTTTACCATTAACAGTTTTAGTTACCGGTGTTTTATACCCCAATATAGGCAGGGCGGTGTTAGTATTTGATTTGCAGGCATTAAAAAGCGTTAATATGATAATGCCTATCCATAGTTTCCTCATTATTTTGCCGGTATTTGGGTTATGTACTTAGTTGAGCCTGTAACAGCTACATTAATTTGCGTATCTATTTTACTGATAAGCTTTTTCTGGGCTTCAAAGTAATCCATGATCTCCTGATGTGATTTGCCTTTAGTTTCGGCATCAAACTTATGCATCCAGTCGCTCATGGCGTTATCAGCATCGTCAACCAGTTTTAAATATGCCTGTGCTGTGTCCTTATTGATGTTGGGAGCACTATGTTTTACCAGGCTATCAAGCAGCATCTTGTTTTTCATCAATTGCTCGTCGCTTGCCATTACTTTATCATGTACGGCAATTACCTGATTTAAAAGATCTTTTTCCTGTTTTTTGGTGTCGGTACAACCTAATAATAAAGCTGTGCCAATGGCTGCGAATAGGTGTTTTTTCATGGTTTTTGATAGCGTAATAAACCTTGGCAAATATGCTAAATGTTTAGCTGTTTAACACTCTTAAATAGTAACTATAGTCTGTAATGGGTAAAGTTTTTGTGCCGGCAAACTTCAATTGCTGCCCAATTTGCGCCCGGGTATGTGTACCATGGTTAAGCACCTGTGTCACAATATCGCCAAGCTGGTTTTCAAAATAGTCGCCGGTAAAGCTATGATAGGGGATTATCTTATCTATATCCTCGTCATTTATTCCGTTTAAAAACATTACCCATGTTTCATAACGTTCAGATACCTGTTGTTTGCATTGCTCAATTGTAACATTTTCGGGCCATGAGTTTGGCATGGAAGAAGGGGCAAGCCTGCATCTTTCAAGCCAGACCTGCTCAACTGCAAGCAGGTGCCCCATCAGCTTCAGGGTTATAGCCGGCAAACCGCCTGTTTCCATAGCCTGTATCAGATGCTGATTAGCAAAACGGTTATAACCAAACATTTTTATAAAGTAAGTTTTCATCATGCGTAAAAATAATAACAAAGTATTAATGCAATTTGGTATCTTAGTAAAAGATGCTGGTTAACAATTAAATAACATAGTTGTCATATTCAGCAAACATCTGCTTGTTACCTTTATTCTATAGCTAAAACATAAGGGTTATGAAATTTATTATCAATATCTCAAAACTGCTCATTAATTTCCGTCAGTGGATGATGCTTAAAAGTATGCGCTCATCGTTCATACATTAAGTTATCACTTATAATTTTTCATTTATAAATATAATCGCACTTTTGGGCTTTTGTAGCTCAAATTAATGAAACTTACTGACCGGGAAATACATTTAAGCAAAGATCTTTTTGGCAACGACTTTGAATGGGGCGTTTCGACAGCTGCTTTTCAAATAGAAGGTGCTCATGACGCTGATGGAAAAGGATTATCGGTGTGGGATACCTTTACCACTAAAAAAGGAAAGATCCTGAATGGCGATCATGCACAAACTGCATGTGATTTTTATAATTTGTATGAGCGCGATATCGACCTCATCAAAGAGCTTAATATCCCAAATTTCCGCTTTTCTATTTCGTGGACCCGCATATTGCCCGAAGGCACCGGGAAAATAAACCAGGCTGGCATTGATTATTACAACCGGGTAATTAACTATTGCCTTAAACAAGGTGTTGAACCCTGGTTAACCGTTTACCATTGGGACCTGCCCCATGTGCTTGAGGTTAAAGGTGGCTGGACAAATCGCGAATCAATATACTGGTTTAGTGAGTTTATTACTATTTGCGCCCAAAACTTTGGCGATAGGGTGAAGCATTGGATGGTGATGAACGAACCTGTAGTTTTTACAGGTGCGGGTTATTTTTTCGGCATTCATGCGCCGGGCCGCAGCGGTATGAAAAACTTTACACCAGCTATACATCATGTTACCATGAGCATTGCCGAAGGTGGCAGGATCCTGCGAAAACTGCTGCCGCCGACGGCGAAGATAGGTACAACATTTTCATGCTCGCAAATTGAGCCTTTTAGTAATAAACCAAGAGATGTAGCTGCCGCCATTCGTGCTGATGCGCTGATCAACCGTTTATATATTGAACCTTTGCTGGGGATGGGATACCCGATAAAAGACCTCCCCGCGCTTAAAGATCTCAAAAAGTATTTTTATCCCGGTGATGAGGATAAGCTAAGTTTTGACTTTGATTTTATCGGCATTCAAAACTATACCCGCGAAATTGTAAAATATTCTTTTTTTACGCCTTATATCAATGCAAGTATGGTTAAGGCCGAAAACAGGGGCGTTGATCTTACGGCCATGCGCTGGGAAGTTTATCCGCCTTCTATTTATCATATGATCAAAAAATATGATGCCTATCCTAATGTAAGAAAGATCATTGTTACAGAAAACGGATCGGCTTTTCCTGACGAGGTTATTGATGGTGAAGTAAATGACCCAAAAAGATTGAAATATCTTCAGGATCATATTGCCCAGGTGTTGAAGGCAAAAAATGAAGGTTGTAAAATTAACGGCTATTTTGTTTGGACCCTCACAGATAATTTTGAATGGGCCGAGGGGTATCACCCGCGTTTTGGATTGATCCATGTTGATCATACAACCCAGCAACGAACGGTTAAAGCCTCAGGCAGATGGTATGCTGAGTTTTTAAAATAAGCTGTTAATTTTTAGGCAGGGTAAAATTGAATGATGTGCCATTTTCGGTATCGCTTTCAAACCAGATGCGGCCGTTATGGTCCTCAATAATTTGCCTGCAGATGGAAAGGCCAAGGCCGAATGATTTTTCGCCCGAGGTTCCAGGGCGTTTGGCATCGGTAAACATATTGAATACCTGGCTTTTAAGCTTATCGGGGATGCCGATGCCATTATCCTTAACTGAAATTTGAACCTCTTTCTCCAGTTCAACAGCCATAACCAAAATACCTGATCCTTCCGGGCTGAATTTAATGGCATTGCTAATGAGGTTACTGATTACGCGCCATATTTTTTCACGACTGATACAGAGCTCAAGTGGCGAACTTAACAGGGCAAGGTTGATAACCTGTTGTTTTTCGGCTGCCTTAAAGCGCATCAGCTCAACGCTGTTGCTTAATAAGGAGTTAACTTCAACTGCTTCCTTATTCAATACAGCCGAAGCGGATTCAGTGGCTTCCAATATTTCATTAATCAGTTCAATGGAGTTAAATGAAGTTTCCCTGATAATGTTTAAAAGCTCTTTCTGTTCGTCGCTGTAATTTTCCTCAGTCATTATGCTGGTAAGGGAAGCTATTCCGCCTATAGGGTTACGCAGGTCATGTGCTACAGTACGTAAAATGCGGTCTTTTTCCTGGTTATTAAGCTTTAAATCACTGAGGGCGTTTTCAAGATGGTGATTTTGATGGTTTATCTGGTTGTTAAGGCTTCCCAGTGTTTTAATGTTCTTTTTTGATTTTTGCCAGTTTAAAAATACAAGGGAAATGATAATGATGAGCATCAGGGCAAAAACAATGGTTACCCTAAGATAAACGTGCTGCAATTCGTTGTTTTTCTTAAGGTTGTCAAACTCATTATCTTTTTCAAGGCTTTTTACCTGTTCAGCCACATCAGCTTCTTTCAGCTTTTTGTTTTCATCGGCGATAGTATCCTTAAGCTCATCATATTGCTTATAATGCCTCATAGCCTGCTGATGGTCGTTTTGCTTCTCAAAATAGTTTGACATCAATAAATGCCAGTCCTGTATCGCTTCGGGGCTTTTAACACTATCAAACTGGAGCCTGATAACATTGAGGAGATTTAATAACGAATCATTAGCGTTTTGCCTGTCATACACCGATGCCAGCTTTAGTTCGGAGTATTGGGCATCATTATTATCGTTTCCCTTACGCAGATTAATTGTTATGCTTTTTTTGAGCAGGTTAATGGCTTTATCGTAATCCTTTTGCCTGATACTGATATCAGCCATATTACCATACACAACACCTTTTGATACTTCACCCATTTGGGGGCGGTCTTTAAACCTTGCCGCATTAGTATTAATATAATCGAGGGCTTTATTGTAAAAATACATGGCGCTATCATTCATCATCATCTTGCTGTAGCTCAAGCCAATATTATTCAACAATTCCTGCCGGCGATAAAAATAATTGAAGTTCCCTTCGCATGACCTTGTTTCTTCAAAGCTTTTTTTGAAAAACGTGGCCGCCCTGCCATAATGTTCCTGTTTGTAAAGGATCATACCCATGCGGTAGCTATAATCGCCCATTGTACAATCGTCAAGGTTGTTGTTGGCAATTACTTTCCCCTCATAAAAATAGCCGTAAGCCTCATTGTAGCGCCGTTCATCAAACAATACATCTCCTTTAGAAAAATGCGCCTGGCCATATTCGCTGGTAAATTTCAGTTTCTTTTCGGGCGTATCGAAAATATTGAGCATGCTATCGGCATATAGCAAAGCCATTTTACGATCGTTTTTTATATGAGAAGCGTAGGTGTAAATAAAAAAATAATAATTGTATACCTGTTTAAAGCCAAGGTTGTTTGAATGGTGAAAGGCCGAATCGAGATAATCTGCTGCTGCTTTATGATGACCATTATCATACATCGTGGTTGCTGTATCAACCGCTTTATTGTATGCCGAGGATGAAAGAAAACCCTTTGGTTGTTGCTGGCAGGAACTGATCAGCAGCAAAAAATAAGCAAAAAACAAACACTCCCGTATATTACCGGATAGCCATATTTGCCTAAAGCCTTTATATATAAACATCAAATTATGCCAGGTTTAGCGTTGATTGTAAAACAGGGTTTAAACTATGAAATTTTCTAAAAATAACTATGCTATTTTATGATTATTGCTAACCAGTTACTTAAAATGAAAATTATTTAATTAAATTACAGGTAGAGATGCGCTTATTTGATCAATTATAAGTTATGCCACTTCGGCCGGAAGATAAACGTAAAAGCTTGATCCATTATCCGGATCGCTCTTTAACCAGATCCTGCCGCTATGTTTTTCAACTATTTGCCTGCAGATGGAAAGCCCGAGACCAAATGATTTTTCACCGTCGGTACCGGGTCGTTTGGCTTCGGTGAACATATTAAACACCTGCTGCTGTAATTTATCAGGAATGCCAATGCCATAATCTTTAACACATATTTCAACCCCCTGGTGTTTTTGGTTCACAATTACATAAATAACAGCGCCTTTAGGACTGAATTTAATAGCATTACTGATCAGGTTGCTGATAACCCTCCATATCTTCTCCCTGTTTATCAATAGCTCAGTAGGGGTATCCAATAAACTAAGCATAATATCCTGGTCTTTTTCTGCCGCCTTAAAACGCAGCAGGTCAACACTGTTATTAATCAGGCTGTTAATTTCAGCCCATTCTTTATTGAAGGTTACATTTGCAGTGTTTGCCGCCTCCAAAATTTCATTAATAAGTTCGAGCGAATGGTATGAGGTTTCCTTAATGAGATTGATCAGATCTGTTTGCTCCTCATCCATAGCATCATCAACCATTGCTGCTGATAATGACGCTATGCCGCCAAGCGGATTACGGAGGTCATGTGCAACAGCCCGCAGGATCCGGTCTTTTTCACGGCTACTCCGGTTTACTCCCTCAAGGGTATTTTCTAATTCGGCTTTTTGCAATTTAATCTGGTCGTTCAGCTTTTTTATTGCTACTATATCCCGTTTTGATCTTTTCAGGTTACGAAAAACAAGGAAGATAATGATCACTGCCATCACCGAAAAAAGTACGGCAAGACAGATGTAGATAAATTGCAGTTTATTATGGCCTTTAAGATTTTCTATCTGATTTTCCTTGTCAAAATTAGCCTGTTGCTGGTTAACATCTGTGCGTTTTAACGAGGATGTCCTTTTTAAAGCCGAGTCTTTTAAAGCCGAATAGTTTTTTAAATAAAGCAGGCTGTTTTGGTAATCTTTATTTTGCAGATAATAAATGCTCATTAAATTATTCCAGTTGGCTTCAGCATCATCATTTTTGATGATATCAAGCTGGGCACGCAGGTTTTTCAGTAATTCAAAAAGATCATTTGGCCTGTTGGTATTTAAATATAACCGGGCAAGTTTTATTTCGGTTAATTCGGCGTCGCGGTTGTCATTACCCGGCTTTGAATTAATAGCAATGCTTTTCTTCAGCAATTCGCCTGCCTGGGTATAGTCATGGGTGAGCAAAGCCAAATCGCCCTGATTGCCGTACACAACACCCCTGGCAACTTCAAGCAGGTTTGCCCGTTCGGCAAATCTTGTACTATTCTCATTAATGTAAGCAAGCGCTTTGTTTAAATAAAGCGTTGAACTGTCAATATCGCCGCTGTTTTTATAACTCTCGCCAATATTATCCAAAAGCTCCTGCCGTTGGTAAAAAGCACGAAAACCATCAGGGTAGGCGTAGCTTTGCCGGTGACTGATCTTAAAATAATTGGCAGCTTCTCTAAAATGCCCCTGCTTAAACATGATCATGCCCATGCGGTAAGTGTATTCGGCCAGTATGGCATCATCAATAGCATTTTTGCCGATGGAATAGCCCTTGTAAAAATACCGGTAAGCCTGATCATACTTTACCATGTCTGAATAGGCATCTCCGGTAGCGAAATCTGCTTCGGCTGTTAATGCAATGCGCTGGCCGGGAGTAACGCTTTCGGCTGCTACAGCCTGCATGGTATCAGCATAAGGCATAGCCCTTTTCGCGTCATGCAATGCTTTTAAGTTGTAAAGAAAATGCAAGGCGTAAAAACGAAACCTATCGCTTACAAAGGGGCTTTTTATAGTTTTATAAGCCGAATCAAGATATTCGAGACCTCTTTGAGGTTGAGACCTTTCACCGTTATACAGGCTTACAGTATCAAAAACCGGTTTAAACTGCTTAGAATAATCTCCGGTATCATTAATGTTATTTATGCAGGAATTAAAAGACAATAAGAATATGATAGCCAACCAAATTGAATGGTTGAACAGCAGTTTGTTTAAACTAACAGGACTATCAGGGGACGCCAACATTAGGTGTTTACGCAACAAATATAATGTTCATAATTATAACGAACAATATTTTTGCGTTCGAATAACACTCATGTTACTTAAAGTTAAAGCGTATTGATTATCTGCTATTTAAATGCATCGAGCCCGGTAATGTCCATGCCGGTAATAAGCAGGTGAATGTCATGTGTGCCCTCGTAGGTTATCACCGATTCCAGGTTCATCATATGTCTCATAATAGGGTATTCGCCCGTAATTCCCATTCCTCCAAGCATTTGCCTTGCTTCGCGCGCTATAGTAATAGCTGTTTCAACACTATTTCGCTTGGCCATTGATATTTGAGCAGGAGTGGCCCTGTTTTCGTCTTTAAGTGTGCCTAAGCGCCAAACTAACAGCTGTCCTTTGGTAATTTCGGTGATCATTTCGGCCAGTTTTTTTTGCTGAAGCTGAAAACCTGCTATCGGCCGGCCAAACTGCTCCCGCTCTTTGGTGTAGCGGAGGGCCGTATCGTAACAGTCCATAGCAGCGCCCAAGGCCCCCCAGGCAATACCGTAACGGGCCTGGTTTAAACAACCCAGCGGCCCTTTTATACCGGCTACGTTAGGCAACAGGTTTTCTTTAGGGATCTTAACATTATCAAAAACAAGTTCGCCGGTGGCCGATGCCCTTAACGACCATTTGTTATGGGTAGTTGGTGTAGTGAAACCTTCCATGCCGCGTTCAACTATCAGCCCGCGAATTTTACCTTCCTCATCCTTTGCCCAAACAACTGCAATATCAGCAAAAGGCGAATTGGAGATCCACATTTTAGCACCGTTGAGGATATAATGATCGCCGGCATCTTTAATATTGGTGGTCATGCCGCCGGGGTTTGATCCATGATCAGGCTCGGTGAGGCCAAAGCAACCCATTAGCTCACCGCTGGCCAGTTTAGGAAGGTATTTCTTACGCTGTTCTTCACTGCCATAAGCATAAATGGGATACATCACCAATGAGCCCTGCACTGATGCAGTAGAACGGATGCCCGAATCGCCGCGCTCCAGCTCCTGCATGATGATGCCGTACGAGGTATAATCCAAACCTGCGCCCCCATATTCAGCCGGTATGGTGGGGCCAAATGCGCCAATTTCGGCAAGGCCTTTCAGCAGCTGCGAAGGGAACTCGGCTTGTTGGGCGTAATCCTCAATAATGGGACTTAATTCCTTTTTTACCCAGTCACGTACCGATGCGCGGATCAGTTTATGTTCGTCGGTTAGTAACTCATCTAACAGGTAATAATCAGGGGCTTCGTACAGATCTGTTTTGGCCATAACATTATAGTTGGTGGGCAAATATAAAGCATTTATTACCGGTAAAAGCAAGCCAAAAACGCTGTTTTTTGATATGTGAGGCCGCTTTATTGCAAAAAGCAGGTTTAAACGGTTTAAAGCATGTTTTTAAGAAAAAAAATATTTTATGGACTGAAAATCTGGATCATGAAAAATATTTTGAAAAGTCTTTTCCTTCGGGATGAGATTTAGATATGGCTTTTGTTACTTTTGAACATGATCAATATAGCCTTGCAAGGTGCGGAGTTTTTCGCGTACCACGGATTTTATCCCGAAGAACAAAAAATAGGTTGCCGCTTTTTAGTTGATGTAAATGTAGGTTTTGTGCCTCCCGGCGATTTGCTGGAAGACAACCTCAGTAAAACAGTTGATTATGAACGTGTGTATATTATAGCATGTGAAGAGATGAAGCATCCGCGCAAACTGATAGAAACCGTTGGTCAGTCAATTATTGATCGTATCAAAAAGAAGTATCCCTTTGTGGAAAGCATTGAGGTTACTATTAAAAAACTTACGCCGCCATTGAGCGGTAAAGTAGCCCATTCGGCTGTTATTATAAATTATAAGAAATCCTGATCATGGAATTCAATAAAATATCGGCTCAAATATTAGAAGCAATTATTGCGGCTGTTGGTGCAGATAATGTTTTAACCAGCCATGAAAGCCTTGAAAAATACAGCCATGACGAAACCGAGGACCTGGTTTATTACCCCGAAGTTGTAGCGCGCCCCCGAACGCCTGAAGAGGTTTCGGCATTATTAAAGATTTGCAATGAAAACCTGATCCCTGTAACGCCGCGGGGCGCCGGTACAGGTTTAAGTGGTGGCGCCTTACCTGTTAAGGGGGGCTTGCTGATAGCCATGGAGCGCTTCAATAAAATACTTGAAATAGATGAGCAAAACCTGCAGGCCACTGTGGAGCCCGGCGTTGTAACAGAAGAGTTTATGAACGAGGTTACAGCAAAAGGCTTGCTATACCCCGTTGATCCGGCCAGTAAAGGTAGCTGCTTTATTGGCGGCAATGTATCGCACGGTTCGGGCGGTCCTCGGGTTGTTAAATATGGCACCATCCGGGAGTATGTGCTGAACCTGCAGGTGGTTTTAACTTCGGGCGAGATCATCTGGACAGGGGCCAATACATTGAAATATGCATCGGGCTATAACCTGACCCAGTTAATGATAGGCTCGGAAGGGACGCTGGGTATTGTTACCAAAATAGTAGTGAAGCTTATTCCTGCGCCTACACTGGATGCCTTGCTGCTGGCATCGTTTCCAACCAATGAGGCCGCTTGCGGGGCGGTTTCGGCCATATTCAGGGCCGGGATCATTCCGTCTGCACTGGAGTTTATGGAGCGGAGAGGGGTAGAGTGGGTAAAAGAACATGACGATATTGCCTTTGACCTGCGGGATGGTATTGAAGCTTTTCTGCTGATAGAGGTAGACGGTACAAATCAGGATGTGATTTTTACCGATTGCGAAAAGATAAATGCCGTACTTGAAGAATTTGATTGCCGCGACGTGCTGTTTGCCGATTCGGCAGCCCAAAAAGAAGAGCTTTGGCGTTTAAGGCGCACCATGGCGGTATCGGTAAAATCAAACTCGGTATATAAAGAGGAAGATACCGTTGTACCACGCGCTGCTTTGCCTCAGCTAATTAAAGGAATTAAAGAAACCGGCGCTAAATATGGCTTTGAATCAGTGTGTTATGGCCATGCCGGTGATGGAAACCTGCATGTAAATATCATTAAAGCCAATATGAGCGACGATGATTGGAATGACAAACTAAAATTCGGCATCCAGGAAATATTTGAATTAACCGTATCTCTTGGGGGCACTTTATCAGGCGAGCATGGCATCGGCCTGGTGCAAAAAGAATTTATGCCGATAAAATTTTCAGATGTGCATTTTGCATTGTGGAAAGGCATAAAACAGGTGTTTGATCCTAAAGGGATTTTGAATCCGGGGAAGATATTTTAGATTTTCGATGTGCGAATGTGCAGATTTCAAATGTGCAAATTGAAGGTTATAATTTTGAATACTTAGATTATTTTCATTTATAATATCGTCAATTCATCTGCACATCTGAAATTTGCACATCTGCACATCTATTATTCATCTGCACATCTACAAAATCAATTCGTATTCAAAATCAGCCTTGGCTCATCATAATTAATCATCCTATGCCTTTCGGGCGATGGGATAGGTACGGATTTATTTGCCGAATAATCATAGCTGATGCAAACCGTTTTACCTGTTGTTACAACTTCTTCGCCATGTGGGGTTATCCTCACCAATACATGCATCATATCAAAACTGCTGTTGCCAATGCGGATGGTACGTACATAGCAGGCAATATTGTCCTGAACGGTTATGGGTTTCAGGTAATTGATCTCTGAGCGGCCCAGGATAATGCCTGTGTTGCTCCAATCCCAGTTAATGATTTCTTTCCAGTAGCCAATCCGGGCTATTTCAAAATAAGTAAGATATACAGCGTTGTTTACGTGTCCGAATGAATCGATATCCGAAAAACGGATAGGAATAGCGGTTTTATATTTGTAATCGGTAAGTTTTTCAGTCATTTTCGGTCATTTTGTCGGCCTAAAACATTTATTAATGACTTTTTGTCTTGCGTTTCGGGCTTTTTTGCCGTTGGTACAGCAGTTGATCAATAGGTTACGAAGTTAACAAAAAACAAAACTTTAGGAGGATATAAAAATGACATTAGTAAAATTTAACAACGGCCTTAAAAATACTTCAGCTAACCCATTCTTTAGCGATGTGTTTGATTCATTGATCAATGATTCTTTTTTAAGCGATAAATTAATTGCCCGTGTTCCTGCGGTTAATATTGCAGAAACCGAAAATGAATTTCATGTTGAACTGGCCGTACCAGGTTTAAAGAAAGAAGATTTCAAGATCAATCTTGACAAAAACGTACTAAGCGTATCTGCCGAGAAGAAAGCCGAAAATGTTGAGGAAGGTAAAAAATTCAGCAAACGTGAATATAGTTACAACTCATTTGTAAGGTCATTCACATTACCTGAAAGTGCCGATCAATCAAAAATTGATGCCGATTATGCTGATGGTATTTTGAAACTTACTATAGCAAAAAAAGAAGAAGCTAAATTTCAATCAAGAGAAATAGCTGTAAAATAATTAAAGACTGTTTTCATAAAGTAGTTAGTTTGGTTTGAAGGCCGCCCTGTTATAGGGCGGTCTTTTTTTATGCATTTAACCAAGCTATGGTTGTAAAATAAATCTGTTTGCATTTTAATTAATACTAAAAATATTAGTATTTTTGATTTGATATGAATGTGGACAGGATAACAGAAAAGCTCAATATTTTGGCCGATGCGGCTAAATACGATGTATCATGCGCATCGAGCGGCAGCGATAGAAAAAATAAGAACAAAGGTTTGGGGAATGCCAGTAATGGTATCTGCCATAGCTATACGGAAGATGGGCGATGTGTTTCGCTGTTGAAGATCCTGCTTACCAATCATTGCATTTTTGATTGCGCCTATTGTGTATCGCGCAAAAATAATGACATTAAGCGGGCAGCCTTTACGGTGCAGGAAGTGGTTGATCTTACCATTAACTTTTATCGCCGCAATTATATCGAGGGTTTGTTTTTGAGCTCCGGTATTTTTAAGAACGCCGACTATACTATGGAGCGCCTGGTGCGCGTAGCTAAAAAGCTGCGTACTGAACATAATTTTAACGGCTACATTCACCTGAAGTCTATTCCAGGGGCAAGTGAAGATCTGATGCGGAAAGCTGGTTTGTATGCAGACAGGCTAAGTGTGAATTTAGAAATGCCCACCGAAGCCGGGCTAAAGCTGCTGGCGCCGGATAAAAACCGGCAGGACATGATCGACCCAATGCATTTTCTAAATAAAGAGATCATCCAAAATATAGAAGAGAAAAAGCTTTTTAAAAACGCGCCCATATTTGCACCTGCCGGGCAAAGTACACAGGTAATTGTTGGCGCCACACCCGAGAGTGATCAGCAGGTACTGCAATCGGCTAATTATTTTTATAAAAATTTCAATTTAAAGCGGGTATACTATTCGGGTTATGTGCCTGTGCTGGCCGATCAGCGTCTGCCTGCCTTGAATACCGCGGTGCCGCTGGTGCGAGAGAACCGCCTTTACCAGGCCGACTGGCTCATGCGGTTTTACGGTTTTCATGTAAACGAGATTGTCAATAACCAAAACCCGCTGCTTGATCTTGACATTGATCCAAAACTAAGCTGGGCTATCAGGAACATGCAGGCATTTCCGATCGATATTAATAAAGCCGACTTGCAATTGATTCTCCGTGTGCCGGGTATCGGTTTATTATCGGCACAAAAAATAGTGGCCGCACGCAAATTCGCCAAGCTGGGCTGGGAGCAGCTTAAAAAAATAGGAGTAGCTGTTAGCCGGGCGCGGTACTTTATTACCTGCAAAAGCAATGAATTTGAACGACGCGATTTAACAGGGCAAAACATCAAGCAATTTATTATGGCCCAATCGCAAAGCAAATACATTAAAAATACACAAACCCAACTTAACCTGTTTTGACAATGAATACACTGGTTTACGATGGAACGTTTGAAGGGCTGCTTACTGCTGTGTTTGAGATTTACGAGCGTAAATTGTACCCTGTAAAGTTATTAAAAGGGGAGTGGCGTAACAGCGCCTTGTTTGAAGAGGTAATTCCCATTGTTACCGACGAAGCACGGGCCAACCGGGTGCTAAGGGGATTGCGTAAAAAGCTATCAGCAGCCGGGGTGCAGCGTCTTTACATTAGCCATATGGCCGAAATAGCAGGCGAAGATTGCAATGTACTTGGTTTCATTCGCCATGTTTTTGAAAGCGACCAAAACATTGAGGAAGATTACGGCAATAAATATGTGATGCGCCTGTCGGAGATTTTAAAAATGGTGCGGCGCGAAAAGCACAGGATGGAGGCCTTTGTTCGTTTTCAAAAATTGAACGACGGCACTTTTTATGCAGCTATTGAGCCTGATTTTAACGTGTTACCCTTATTGATCAAACATTTTAAGAGCCGGTACGCCGATCAGAAATGGATGATCTATGATATTAAAAGAGGATATGGTTTGTATTATGATCTCCATGATACGCAATTCATTGAAATGGATTTTACCGAATTAAATAATCCGGTTAATGTGATTGCCGCATACAGCGAAGATGAAGACATTTATCAAAATCTCTGGAAAAACTATTTTACCAGCGTAAACATCGCTTCGCGTAAAAATACCAGGCTCCATGTACGTCATATTCCCAAGCGATACTGGCGGCATTTAACAGAGAAAATTTAATGTTTTTGTGATTTTGCGCATTTTTTACCAGCAAATAAGAGTTGGTTTTTATACTGCTTGTGGATAAAGTATAATGTTAATAAAGCGGATTGTAATTCAGTGAATTAGTGTTATTTATACTTGAACTGGTTTAAATTCCGCTGTTAATAAGTGTCGAATTGCTGTTAATAACCTGTTAATAAAAACAATCAAAAAAATTTGCCAAATCATCATAATGTCCCGATATTGAAATCATCAAGAACGACGTACTTTGACAGCCTTTCAGGAATACAGAAATTGAATCGGGTGAACCTTCGGGGGAACTAAAGATCAAAGGAAGTCCCTGAGCCATGTGAAAAAATGAAAAATACGAAAGTCTTTGGAAAAAAGATCGTGGTTAAAGGAGGTGCCGGAATTAAGAAGAAGAACTCCACGGAGGGAAACAACAGAAACCGGTGGCATTGAAAATAGTCGACCGCTCGTGAGGGCAACAGACAACGATCATGTCGGTCAGAGATACACAAAACTTGATGCTGTCAGGCAACTACGGTTAAGAGGCAGTTTGGAAACGGGAGTTCAAATCGAAAGAGATGACTCCCGTTTTCGCTTTTACAGGTTTTTTGTTTGAGAGGAAATTTTTCTTCAAACCTTAAAATCGTTATTTTAGGCGGATATGAAGGACGGTCAGCGAAACCAGAAGAAAAAAATATTTGTTTTAGATACCTCCGTGATCCTGTACGATCATAATGCATTTCAAAATTTCCAGGAGCATGATGTAGCCATACCTATCCAGGTATTGGAGGAGCTTGATAATAAAAAGAATGGTAATGATACCCGCAACTTTGAGGCCCGGAGCTTTATCAGGCTCATGGATGAATTATCGCACAATGGGCTGATCAACGAATGGATCCCGCTTAATGGTAAAACCAAGGGGAGCTTTAAAGTTGCCATGGATGCAAAAACTACAGGCCTGGATGCCGAACAGGTTTTTGGATCAGATAAAACAGACCACCGCATTCTGAACGCGGCCCTTGGTTTACAGGAAGAAAACCCCGGCAAAAAAGTCGTCCTGGTATCAAAAGATATCTGCCTTCGCCTCAAAGCCAAAGCTCTTAACCTGCACGCCGAGGATTATGAAACAGGTAAGATCAAAAACCTGGACGAGCTTTATACCGGTAAAACGGATGTAGATAAGGTTACAGAAAAGCTCATTACCACACTTAATAAAAACGAAAACGTACCGGCCGAAAACTTAAAGATCGCCTCATATACCAACAATCACTTTTATGTACTAAAGGGTAAAAAGAGCGATACAGTAGGTTTTTACAATTCGCAAAGTAAACAGCTTGAAAAAGTTACCGAACAACCTGTGCTTAATATCTTTCCCCGTAATATAGAACAGTCATTTGCTATTCATGCCTTATTGCACCCCGATATTAAGCTGGTAACTATACAGGGCAATGCAGGTACGGGTAAAACATTATTAGCCCTTGCCAGCGCCCTTGAACAGCGTAAATACTACCGGCAGATTTTTGTTACCCGCCCCATAGTGCCTTTAAGTAACAAAGACATTGGCTTTTTACCCGGAGATATCAAATCAAAGATTGATCCATACATGGCCCCGATATGGGATAACCTAAAATTTATTAAAGATCAGTTTGGCGATGACGAAAAAATGCAGGCCAAAATTGATGAACTGGTTAATAACGATAAAATCTCGATAGCGCCGCTGGCCTTTATCCGCGGGCGTACGCTCAGCAAAATCTTTTTTATTGTTGATGAAGCGCAAAACCTTACCCCGCACGAAGTGAAAACTATTATATCCCGTGCAGGTGAAAACAGCAAGTTTGTGTTTACCGGTGATATTTACCAGATAGATACCCCATACCTCGATGCTGAAAGTAACGGACTGTCATACTTGATAGATAAAGCCAAAGGGCACCCGCTTTACGCACACATCACCCTGCAAAAAGGGGAGAGGAGCGAGCTGGCTAATTTGGCTACGGAGTTGTTGTAAGGCTTATTAACCACGTCATTGCTGGTACAGCCTGTCCCGAACTTGTTTCGGGAAAGCAATCCCCGATTGGCAGATAGTTTACTTCTTATCTACCCATGATAAGTTGTAGAATCCAGACTTACGAAGTTTTAAAAACTTCGTAAGTCTTCAACCGCACTTTTGTCATGCTGAGGCACGAAGCATCTTCTTCGCTCTGTATAGCGGCTTTGCCTATCGAAGAAGATCTTTCGCTATCGCTCGGGATAACAAAGTCTTATAGCATTGATGTCATTGTACCTTCATAGTCCGTCGGATTATAAAGCTCAGTATAACATCCGTTTTTCTTTCCGCTGACGGTTAACTTTTTAAAACTTCCTAAGCCTTTCCTGTGTATCTTTAGGAAATAAACTCCTATGTGCTTATGAAAATATCAAAATACCTGCATTCGTGCCTGCTTTTTGAATTGGATGGTTATCAATTATTATTTGATCCGGGGAAGTTTTCTTTTGCCGAGGGTTTGGTTACACCGCATATGTTTAGCGATGTAAAAAGTATTGTAATTACACATATCCACCCCGATCATTTCGATATCGATATTTTAAAAAGCATTGTTGAGTTAAGCGGAGCGGCGGTTATTACAAATTCGCAGGTGGGGAAGGAGTTGGATAAGATCAATTTTAAATATATACTTCTTGAAGAGGGTACCCACCGCGCAGGGCCGTTTAAACTGCAGGCCTTCCCGGTTAAACATGAACTGATCATGGATAACCCGCTGCCGCAGATGACCGGCTTCCTGATCAATAATAAAGTGCTTCACCCTGTTGATTCGATGGAAGATAAACTATTGAATTTTAAAGGGATCGAATTACTGCTCATGGTTACCATGGCGCCATTTGCAAATGAGCCAACAATTTCGGCCTTTGCTGATGAACTGCGCCCTAAACAGATCTTCCCGGTACATGATGGTTACGCTAAGGATTTTTTTATCGCTCAGCGCTATGCCGCTTACACAAAGCATTTCGATAAACAAGGCATCAAGTTTCATGAAATTTATAAAGTAGGGGACGGGATTAGTATTTAAATTTTTGTAGAGACGCATCACATGCGTCTATCAAGTTGTAAAGCCAAAGGGAGAGGCATTTGATGCGTCTCTACAGTGAAATTATCCCCTGTAAAAAAAGAAACCCCCGCCGAGAGGCGGGGGTTCTTTGCGGGCTCAGCCTCCTGCTAAGCCGACCCGCGTTAACCTTATCACACTGCTAAGGTGAGGATTAATAATGAAGAAAACATGAACATTAATTGCTGTTAATTTTTCATCTTAGCGCAATTCATAATTTTACCTGATGCAGAAACCCGACAGCCTAATTTTTGATATGGATGGCACCCTTTGGGATGCCGTTGACACTTATGCCGAATCATGGAACCTGATATTTCAAAAGCTTGATATCCAACGAACTATTAAACGGGACGAGCTACTGCACGTGATAGGTATGGATGGCAAAAAACTTACCCGTGTTTTGCTGCCAGAATTTGATGAAGAAAAAGGAATGGAAATCTATAATGCCGTAAACCAGGTAAGGCGGGAAATATTACCCACAAGTGGCGGTATTATGTACAAAGGTGTTACAGAAGGGTTGAAACAATTGGCTGCTAAATACAAGCTGTTTGTATTAAGTAATTGTGCTGTGGGTATTATTCCATTATTTTTAACGTGGGCAGGTATCAATGAAGTTATTACCGATAGTATGGCTTACGGTACTAACCAGATGCCTAAAAACCATAATATGCATTTGCTCATGAATAAACACAATTTGCAAAGCCCTGTTTACGTAGGTGATACCAACGGCGATGCAGAACAAACACGCCTTGCCGGAATTCCCTTTGTGTTTGTTAGCTACGGTTTTGGAAATACTGATGATTACGATAATAAGTTTGACGATTTTGAATCGCTTACCCAATATTATTTGAGTTTGTAAGTTTAGTTTACATGAAAAGCGTATCACTGCTTCTTTTATTTATTACCATCCTTTGTGGCCCGGCATTTGGCCAGCATGCTACCGTCGAGTCGGAACAGTGGCTCACTGAAGATCTTGGCTACCTTTATTTTAATGGCGGTAAAGCTTATTTTAATTTCGATGGGTATAAGAAACACGAAAACAAATACAAAATAGAGCATGATACGCTTAAAATAATCGATGCTTACACTACCAGCGCCGATAATTTCAAACAGCAGCATATTGATGTTTCTAAATTTATCATCAATTATTTCGACGGCAAAAAGTTAACTATCAAGGCTATTAATGAAAATGCTATAAAATTAGCAGGGCGGCCTCCTTTGCAGTTTAAAAATTATAAAGCCAGTTTTGATAACGGTATTAAATTTTCAAAGCTCCGTTTCCTGTCCTCAACCTGTTATAGTGGCTGTCCGCAATTACTCATCAACATTTGGGCCGATGGCACCTATCGGTTAAAAGGGGGCGAATATGCAGATCCTTATAAAGGAGATTATGCAGGGAAGCTTACCAGGCAGCAGCTTGACAGCCTGAACTATTGGCTGAAACGTAGCGAATTGAAAAAAATGTACGATTGGAAACAGGCGAGCCAGGTTACAGATGCACCTAATTACTACCTGGATATTGATTTTGAAAATAATAAAGATAAACTTACACTAACCAGCAATGATCCGCCTTTCAACCTAACCGGTTTAGTGAATTTTTTAGTGGAATCATTCAAAAAAGTAAACCTTACAAAAATTAAAGAGGGGGAAAAACAGGCAAACTAAAATAAAACGTAGAACCTTCGCCTTCTGCACTTTCAACGCCTATTTTGCCTTTATGGCATTGAATGATCTCGCCGGCCAGGTAAAGACCAATACCAAAGCCTGATACGGTCATTGTTTTATCACTATCTACCCTGTAAAAGCGCTGGAACAACCGCTTCTGATCTTTAGGCTTAATACCCACTCCCAAATCAGTTACCGAAACAGTGGGGCCGCAATCAGTTGTTTTGCTTGTTATAGTAATCGTACTGCCGCGCGGGGAATATTTAATAGCGTTGCTTAAAAAATTGCTTATTACCTGTCCTATCTTATCCCTGTCGGCATCAACCTCTAATATGCCATGAGGTTCAAACTCTATATTATGAGTGTTTGATGCCTGAATGAATTCTGTTATCGTATCGCTTATTAACTCATTAATATCAAATTGGTCCCGTTTAAGTTGCAGCTTGCCCGATTCCAGTTTAGACAGGTCGAGAAAGCTGTGGATCAGATCGGTCATTTTATTAACCTGAAAATTGGCTTTACTTAGTGCATTTATTACAAAATTATCCTCAGTGTTAACCAGCTTTTTGGCTAAGATCTGGATATAAGATTTGATTGATGTAAGCGGAGTTTTAAGCTCATGGCTGGCCATGGCTATAAAATCATTCTTCCTGATCTCATCGCTTTTACTTTCTGTAATATCAAGTACAGTTCCCAAAATGCGTGTGTTGGTTTTTTCTTCGTCTGATATTTGCTTGCCCCTGGTGCTTATCCAGTGTAAAGATCCGTCGGGCCATATAATCCGCACTTCGTAATGGTAAACACCGGTTTTGTATGCTTCGTTAAAGGCATTTATCACTATTTCTTTATCGTCCGGATGCACCATATTAAATACATCGGTAGAGGTTAAAACAGCATCTGCCGGGTACCCGAACAGTTCAACAAGCTGCGGGGAGCAATAGTTTTTTTCATCTTTCAGGTCCCAGTCAAAAGTGGCAAAGCCGGTAGCTTCGGCAGCAAGGCGCAGGCGGTTTTCGCTTTCGGTAGCAGCCTGCCGGGCTTTTACTTCAGCTGTGATATCAACCACTGTGTTCAGGATATAGGCTACCTTATTGCCACATGAAAACGGAATATTACTGCATGACCAAAAATGAACTTCGTAAGCTTTGGTATCGGCATTATAAACATCACACTGGTAGCAGGGAACATCAACCTTAAGGCCAGTTTCGGCAACTTTAGTAAACACATGACGGGCCGTTGTTAAATCATCCGGATCACTGGCATCATCCGGAAAAACCTCGAAGAAACCTTTACCTAAAATATCTTCACGAATGGATGAAGTGATTTTAAGATAGTCGTCACTTGCGGCCATAATGGTAAACCTGGGGGCATCAGCCCCAACCAATAACGAGCCAGGTGATTTTTCAAATATGATCTTGAAAATTTCATCGGGTAATGCATGCTGTTGTTCCCGTGTCATTAGCAGTATTGTGATGTTAGCCGGTAAGTAAATTTAGTTTAAAATACTATTCCTTTTTATTAAAAGTTTTGATATTTTTTAATTGAAACGAAAGCCTCGCTCTTATAACAACACTTTTGCACCTCACAAAATATTTGCTTAGCTGTTAAGTTTTTGTAGCTTAGTTTGCAAATAAAATCTCTGATGAAAACAAAAACAAAGCTTATTATCACCCTTATACTACTGCTAATTATAGTTGGCTTTTTTTACTACCGCTATTATTTTGTTTTTGGCGAGGGGACCAAGGCCGGCACCATGAATTATTTTGTGAAGAAGGGCTATGTTTTTAAAACTTACGAGGGCCGGTTAATTCAAAGCGGTATCCGCAGCCAGGTAACCGGAGGCACAATTAGCTCAAATGAATTTATGTTTTCAGTAACAGATGAAAAGGTGGCTAAGCAACTGAGCAGTAATGCCGGTTCGTTTTTAGAACTTCATTATAAAGAATATCTGCACGCGTTGCCATGGAGAGGGGTAAGCGTATTTGTGGTTGATAGCGTGGTTTCGGCCAAACCGCTTGCGCCGGGGATGTAACAGAATATATTAAACTACAACCTGCTTAAGCGTTAACCAGGTTGTAGTTTAATTCGCCGTTTAGTTTGGTAATTTTTACCATGCCGCGGGCAAACAGGTATTCAAGTACTTCGGCCGTATTTTTTTCGTGGGTAAATGTATTTACCGATGGTTCGTATTCCCTCAATTTCAGGGCAATATCGGCCACTGTTGCCTGCTTCAATTGCGAAAGCGTGTAAATTACTTTATCCTGTGTACACGCTACTTCAGCGTATTGATCAGGTACACGGCATGCCGAAAAAAATGATTGATTTGAGTTGTTCATTTGTTTTATACTGCAAAATTAATCAGGCATTAACCGTATCCCTTAAGGATTTAACGGTGTCATGCGCTTTCTTTAAACTTTCCAAATGGTTATTAAGCAAGGATACTACCTGCTCATCTTCCCATATTAATTCCTTGTCATCAAGCGCGGCACGGTAAGCTTTTTTGGCTATATCCTCGCCGTATTCGCAATCTGCAAGTATTCCGTGCCTGTCTTTATTCATAAAAACCGCCTTTACATCCATCCAGGTATGGTAAAACTTGCCCGAAAGGGTAGTGCCATCTGCAGGATCGCCACCTAATACGTGAATGTATTCGCGTATTTCACTAACGTAACTTTTGCTTTGATCTATATACTCATTAAAAAGTAATTTCAAACCATTTTCGTCGGTAGCTTCGCTGGCTTTCTGATAACCGGCTATCCTGTCGTTATTTATTTTAATCAGATCATTCAATGCTGAGATCTGGTGCTGAACGTGCTGTAAAACTCCCATGGCTGTTGTTGTTTTGTTATAATAAATAACATAGCTTATGGGTTAATGTTTTTACATTTTAATTAGATGTACATTTATGAGATAATGGATCATAACTATTTGGATGATCAGATCAATTCTAAAAATATCTCCAGACAACGGGAAGAGTCGGCGGCCGGGTGAGACGGCCGCCGTCAGGGCTCAACCCGAAGAGGGGTAAAATTTATTTAGTTGATGTGTTGAGCTTGTTATTATGCAACCCCCTGTTTTTGGGTAAACCGTACTATTTTTTTCAATAGTTCATCCATTTCAAAAGGCTTAGCCAAAAAATCGTCGGCACCAGCTGCAATGGCAGAGTCGCGTACGTCGCGGCTTGCCGATATCATGATAACAGGAATGTCCCTGGTTAATTCATCTTCTTTCAGTTTTCTGCAGATATCGCGCCCATCTTCGCCGCTCATCCAGATATCCAGCAGCAGCAGGTCGGGGAGATCTTCTTTCATTTCAAGCACGGTAGTGCCGTCAACGGTTGATATTACCTCGTAGCCTTCA
Organism: Mucilaginibacter angelicae; assembly: GCF_042434235.1. Lineage (NCBI taxonomy): Bacteria > Pseudomonadati > Bacteroidota > Sphingobacteriia > Sphingobacteriales > Sphingobacteriaceae > Mucilaginibacter > Mucilaginibacter angelicae. The sequence continues at coordinate 164,410 of NZ_JBHLTS010000076.1, forward strand.
AATTCAAGCAGCATTTCCACGGCGTCAACAATACCGGGATCATCATCTGCAATCATGATTTTTTTGTTCTTTGTGTCCATCGTAGGCGTAAGGGCTTGGTTAAACCCTCTGAAATTATTTATGATAAACTAACCTAACATGTAAATGATTTGACAAAAAATTAACTGTCAGTATCATCTACAGGTAAAGCAAAGCAAAAAGTAGACCCTTTGCCTTCAACGCTGTTTACCCACATTCTGCCGCCTTCGCGCTTAATAATTTCTGAAGAGATGTACAATCCCAACCCCAAACCGGGGAAAGTATGCTGCTTATTCCCACTTACCCGGTAAAATTGCTCAAACACCCGGTCCTTCTTGTCTTCGGGTATGCCGATACCAAAATCCTGCACACAAACAATTGCTTCATTGTTTTCGCGGCGGGTATTGATGATGATGGTATCGGTATGTGGCGAATACTTGATAGCATTGGTAATGAGGTTGGTAATAACCTGGCTTATCCGGTCTTTATCAGAATAAATCCTGCCTGTTTGGGAAAAATTTTGGATGAGTTTGTGTTTTTGAGTGGTATGCTGCAGGTCTTCTGTAGTTTCCTGCACTGCTTCGTTAAAATCGAACCAGGTTTTATTGAACTGTAACCTGCCTGAGTTGATTTTGGTTACATCAAGCAAATCGCCAATAAGATTAGTAAGGCGGTTAACCTGGGCATCCATCCTAAGTACCATTTCTGCCTTTTTATGTTCGCCTTCTTTGGTAAGCATAGCGCCAAGTACCTGGGCATATGCTTTTATACTGGTAACCGGGGTTTTTAACTCGTGACTGGCAATACCTAAAAAATCATCTTTTTGGCGCTGAAGTTGTTTCTGCTCGTCAATATCTGTATTGGTGCCAAACCATTTAATGATCTGCCCGTCAATGATAAAAGGTAAAGCCCTGGCCAGGTGCCATTTATAATTTTCGTCTTTATCTTTTAATCTGAATTCATATTGGTAAACGTTTCCGGTGCTTAATGCATTATTCCATGCTTCAATACAGCCATCCCTGTCATCGGGATGAATGCCATTGAGCCAGTTGGGCCCGGCTATTTCATTTGCTGGAATGCCAAAATAATCTACTGCACGTTGGTTTACATAGTCTAACTCACCGTCGGTGCGTGCAGTCCAAAGCTGTACCGGCATAAAATCGGTAACAAACTCAAATTGCCTGATCTGGTCATTTAGCTCCCTGTTGCGTAATTTTACTTCACGTTCGGCAAGGGTTTTATCGGTAACATCCATGCAGGCACCCACGTAACCGGCAAATTCTCCCTGTGCATTATATTGTGGGTTTCCTGTAGCTATACACCACCTTATTTCACCGTCTGCGCGCAATATCCTGAAGTCGACCTCATAAAAGCGATGTGCGCTTAAATCGGATAAAAACGTTTTGGTTGCGCGGGCGCGGTCTTCCTCTAAAATAGCATTTGTCCACCCGTCACCCATATTATCCTCATAACTAATGCCTGTCCAATCAATCCAGGTTTGATTTACATAAATTATGTTCGACGCGTTATCGGCCATCCACAATGCCGTTGGCGAAGCATTGGTAATATTTTTAAGTAATTGTTCGCTATCAGTAAGGGCTTTTTTTGCAGCAATTTCACGACGCATGTCCCGGGCTATCGAAGCGCGACCCTGCGACTCACCTGTTACAGAATCATATACCAGCATAGTAGTACCATATACAGGTATGGCTTCGCCAGTTTGAAAATGACGGTAAAGTATCTCACCGCTCCATTTGCCATGCTTCATTAAAATTGCGTTTACCTTATCTTTCAGCTTAATAAGCTCATCGGGCATAATATACTCGCTGTTATGCCTGCGGTGCTCATCAATGCCTGTGATACCAAGCATTTTGCGGCCTGCAGTATTTACATAGGTAACATTACCGTCCAGATCTGAGAGGCTTACAAAATCGGAACTATGGTTTATGAGTGATAATAATTTATACTGCTCGTTCCTTGCTGCTTTTTCCGGGCGCAGGTCACGGGTTACAGAGGCCATACCAATTGGCAGGCCATTTAATGGATCATCAATTCTGAAACAGCTAACGTAAACCGGAATATTTTCTCCCGTTTTAAAATGCCGGTAATGCATTTCACCTTCCCATTTGCCCTGTTGTTGTACGGCAGGGGTTATCTCGTTATTTACTTTATCTGCTTCGCTGTATTCAAAATATTCAACACCAGGTTTTAAAGCCTCTTTGGTACTCTCAATACCCAACGTGGCATAGGTTGTTTTATTAATATAAGTTACAGCGCCATCCATGCTGCCTACTGCAACCATATCTGCTGTATTATCAATCAGCGCAAGCAGCTTTTGTTGTTCCTGCTTGTCCAATATCTCACGGGTTATATCCTGTACAGTACCGGCAAAACGAACAGGCTCATTGTTATCGTTAAAGTAAGCCTTTCCTTTTAGATGGATCCAGTATTTTAAATGCCCTGCACCGTCAACAGTACGTACAATCACATCATAATTACCGCCGCCAACAGGGTTATATGCCTGGGTTACTGCTGTTCGCAATCGGTCTGCATCTTCCGGATGTAAAAATTTCAGGAGATCGGCATATCTTATCTCATCAGTTTTTTGAAACCCGCAAAGTTCCTTGCACCTGTCGTCCCATATCACAGTTTGTAATTTGGGGTTCAAATCCCATGTACCAAGTTCAGCAGCTTGTAAGGCAAACTGCGTCCGCTCTTCGCTTTCGGTTAATTTCTGGCGTGTTGTAACCAGTTCAGTAACGTCGGCCGCGGTATTCAATACCCCCCAAACCTGTCCCTGATCGTTACATAAGGGTTTAAAAGTAAAGTTGAAGTAAAACTCCTCGAGTTTGTTGTTAACCACAAGATTAACTTTTTGCTCTTTTCCCTCGTAGGCTATACCACTTTTATAAACGGTTAATAATGTTTCGTGAAAACCCTGCTCTTCAAGTTCGGGCAGCAGGTTAAAATAGGTTCGGCCAACAACATCATCGCCCTTGCCCCAAATATCAATAATAGCTTTATTGGCTATCATGATCTCCATTGCTTCGCCCATGTACAACGCTACCGGAGAAGGGGACTCCTTTATCAGAATGCGAAAAATATCTTCGTTTAATTGTTGATGAAGGTAGCCGGGGTTATTCATTTGCACAGATAAAACGTATAAATATAGTCCATAATAATTAAAAGGCGAAAGTGCAAACAGTGACACGCAGCATTTTTGAGTTAAATCACCATAAACAATACAGTTATATGGGGGCTTCAATTAAGTACCAACACAGGATACCGGGTTATAAATGCCTTTTAGGATAACAGGGGACCTGCATAAATGTTTAAGCCTGTTTTTATAGATATTAGTTGTATGTTTTTTTAATGACCTGTACTAAATCAGGATTTATTTATTCGTATTATTAGCTTCGGGAGTTCAGTATTATTTTCAACTTTTTACTGTCAGAAAATCAAATACCCAAAACAATTTAGCCCGTATTACTATTACCATACCAATAAAAACTAAATCCTGTATGCTTGATATTTATAGTGTGCAGGCAGCTTAAAACAGATTGGATTTTATATGACCAAATTGCATAAAAAACAACAGCTTACAGCATTTGAACAATTGCCCAAAACCCCTACGGGCATTACCGGTTTAGATGAAATAACAGGTGGTGGCTTACCTAAGGGAAGGCCGTCATTAATATGCGGCGAAGCCGGCTGCGGTAAAACTTTAATGTCGCTTGAATTTATAGTGAGGGGTGCCACCGAGTTTAATGAGCCTGGTGTATTCATGGCTTTCGAAGAAAAAGCAGATGAACTGGCCGCGAACGTTGCATCGCTTGGCTTCGATTTACGTAAACTTCAGGATGATAAAAAATTGAGGCTCGACCATGTGCATATTGACCGGAGCGAGATTGAGGAAACGGGGGAGTATGATTTAGAGGGCTTGTTTATCCGTTTAGGCTATGCCATTGATAGTATAGGGGCTAAAAGGGTGGTTTTGGATACACTGGAAAATCTTTTTTCCGGCTTATCAAACCAGGTTATACTGCGTGCCGAATTACGGAGGCTTTTTAGTTTCTTAAAAGATAAGGGAGTAACTGCCGTTATAACCGGTGAGAAGGGAGAAGGCCCTTCATTAACGCGGCAGGGCCTTGAAGAGTATGTTTCGGATTGTGTAATATTGCTTGACCACAGGGTTATCAACCAGATTTCAACCCGTCGTTTGCGCGTGGTAAAATACCGAGGCTCACAGCACGGTACCAATGAGTATCCTTTTTTAATTGACGAAGATGGTATTTCTGTATTGCCGGTTACTTCTTTAAAGCTTGAAAAGGAAGTATCCTCAAAACGAATTTCATCGGGTATCCCATCGCTTGATAGTATGTTTGGCGGAAAAGGCTTTTTCCAGGGTAGCAGCATCCTGGTTTCAGGAACCGCCGGTACAGGTAAAACAAGCATTGCGGCCAGCTTTGCCAATGAAATTTGCCGTAATAAAAAAAAGTGCCTTTATTTCGCTTTCGAAGAGTCACCAAAACAGATCCTGCGTAACATGAGATCAATTAATATCGATCTGCAAAAGCATGTTGATAGTGGCTTGCTTGAATTTCATGCTTCACGCCCTACGCTTTACGGGCTTGAAATGCACCTTGTGGCTATTTATAAGATTATTAAAAGATTTCAACCTTCAGCTGTAATTCTTGACCCTATAACCAACCTTATTACTGTGGGCTCAGTGAGTGAAGTAAAATCAATGCTGATCAGGCTGATTGATTTTTTACAGGAGGAGCAAATTACAGTTATGTTCACCGCGCTTAGTTTAAATACGATTGTTAGCGAACAAACCGATGAAGGCGTGTCTTCATTAGTTGATGCCTGGCTGCTTGTAAGGGATATTGAATCGAACGGGGAACGCAACCGTGGCTTGTATATTATGAAATCGAGGGGGATGAGCCACTCAAACCAGGTGCGGGAGTTTACCATAACCGACCGGGGTTTGAACTTAGTTGATGTTTACCTGGGCCCTGAAGGGGTACTTACCGGCTCGGCACGTGAAGCACAAAAATTAAAGGAAAAAACTGGTGTTGCACTCAGGGACTTTGCAGTATCCCGTAAGGACAAGGAAATTTTGCGCAGGCGCATGATGCTTGAATCGAAGATTGCAAGCTTGCAGGCCGAATTTGAATCGGCAGAGGAGGAACTCAATAAGATGTACCTTGAGGATGAGTTAAAACAGGAGATCATTGAAAACAACCGGCAGGAGATAACTAAGATCCGCCGGGGAGATATAGATGATCTTAAAAGTAAATCAAAAAATAAAAAGTAATGGAACTGGAAGAAGAAGCTATAAAATATGAGTTAAGGTTATATGTAGCTGGCAAAACAGCAAAATCTGTTGCCGCACTTTCAAACCTTAAAAGATATTGTGAAGAACATTTAAAAGGTCAGTATGTTATAGAAGTGATTGACTTACTGCAGCAGCCGCAACTGGCTGAGGGTGATCAGATCTTTGCTGTTCCCACGCTGGTAAGGAAAGTACCTGAACCTATTCGCAAAATAATAGGCGATTTAAGTAACGAGGAAAAAGTTTTAGTTGGATTAAATATCAGGCCTGTAAAAAATATATAATGACGGAGCAAAACCAATTGCCTTTAAATGCCGATGATAATTTAAGTGAGGGGGAAAGCCAGGTTTTTCGATTGCGTTTATTTGTGATTGGGGCATCGCCTAATTCCATCAGGGCCATAACTAACTTAAAAACTATTTGCGACCAATATATTGAACATAATTACGAGCTGGAGATAATTGATGTTTACCAGCAACCACTTATAGCCGAAGCTGAACAGATTGTAGCATTACCGCTGCTTATCAAAAAGTCTCCGGGTATTGAACGAAAACTGATAGGAGATATGTCAAATACAGCCAAAGTTTTGAAAGGGCTTGGTATATATTCAGAAAGTTAATTATGGAGTCATTTAAATATACATATGAGCAGTTGCAGGCCGAAAACGATGAACTTCGTTTTAGGTTGGAAGAGGCCAATGATACCATTGATGCTATTCGCAGCGGCCAGGTTGATGCACTTGTTGTTAAGGGCGATGAAGGGCACCAGCTTTATACCCTGAAAACGGCCGACCAAACCTATCGTGTATTTATTGAAAAAATGAACGAAGGTGCGGTCACCCTGAACCGGGAAGGCATTATCCTGTATAGTAATTCGCGCTTCGCGGCAATGGTTAATGAGCCGCTCGAAAAAGTGATCGGTATTTATTTTGATGCTTTTATCGCGGAAGTTTCGGTAGCAAAATATAGGGAAATAATAAGGGATGGCTGGAACAATGACTGTAAAGGTGAGATTTTATTATCGGGCCAGGAGGGTATGTTAGCCCCCTGTTTATTATCATGCACTACGCTCGACCTTGATGAGGGGACGGCATTAAGTTTGATCTTAACCGACCTGACTGCTCAAAAAGAAACCGAATGGGAACTAAAAATTAAAAATGACCAGCTGGAAGAAGCCCAGAATATTGCCGAACGGCTGAATAACGATCTTGAGGATACCGTAAGGGAGCGCACCAGCGACCTGCTGATTAGCCGGGAGCATTTTAAATTGCTGGCCAACAACATCCCTCAAATGACATGGACAAACCTGCCCGGGGGCGAAGTTAATTTTTATAACCAGCGCTGGTTTGATTATACAGGCAGGCGCTATGGTGAAACAGCAGGCTGGGGATGGCAACAAATTGTGCACCCGGATGACCTGCAAAAAACAATGGACGCTTACCTCGCATCTCTGGAAAGCGGGACCGTTTTTGAACTGGAAAACAGGTACCGCCGTTGGGATAATACCTACCACTGGCACCTTAACCGTGCCGTGCCGTTAAGAGATGATACAGGAGAGATCCTTTTTTGGGTAGGTACTGCTACCGATATTGAGGAACAGAAAAAACAATTGGATTTAAAGGATGAATTTATTGGTGTTGCCAGTCATGAGCTTAAAACGCCTTTAACCAGCCTGAAGGGCTACCTGCAGCTTATTTCTGTTTATAAACGTGAAGAAGTGCCCCCGACCGTAAAACAATATATTGAAAAGGCCGGCATTGCTTTAAATAAGCTTCAGCGTTTGGTTAACGATTTGCTTGATGTGAGCAAGATCCATGCAGGCAGACTTGAATACTCCATGGCCGAAGTAAACCTTCGTGAATTGATAAGCCAGACCTTAGAAAGTGCTGTTCACCTTTACCCTGAATTTGATTTTATCAATAAATCAGAAAATGAGTTTTTTATAGAGGGAAATGCCGGGCGCCTGGAACAGGTACTTGTAAATTTCATTAACAACTCCGTAAAATATTCTACCGATGATAAAAGGATCATTATTAAAACCGAGAGAAGAGACGGAAAAGCGCGTGTATCGGTAACAGACTTTGGTATAGGGTTATCTGCCGGGCAAATCGATCATATTTTTGAACGGTTTTACCGGGTTGAGGATAAAAAATTCATGGCCAGCGGCCTTGGTATGGGACTTTACATCTCGGCCGAAATCATTAGCAACCATAAAGGGAATATCGGAGTTGAAAGTGAGCTTGATAAGGGTGCCACCTTTTATTTTGAGCTGCCCCTGCTTGAAAAGTAAGAGCCGGTTTATTTCGGCTCAAAATTGCAGTTAACATAAATACTTCTGATATTGCCTGCAAAAACCTAATATATGTCTGCCGAAAACGGAAATATATCCATAGTAAATGAGCCTGGTGGAGTAACAACTATCAGCTTTTATCATCCGGCACAAAATTCATTGCCCTCAGGTCTTTTAAAACAACTTGCCGATGCTATTCTTAATGCAGGTAATGATCTTCAAACAAATGTAGTTGTTTTAAAAAGCGGGGGAGACCGTACTTTTTGTGCAGGCGCAAGCTTTGATGAGCTATTAAAAATTAAGGATAAGGAAGCCGGTGCGTTATTTTTTGAAGGTTTTTCAAATGTGATCAGTGCCTGCCGAAAATGCCCTAAAATAGTTATTGCAAGGGTGCAGGGTAAAGCAGTTGGTGGTGGTGTTGGCCTTGCTGCAGCTGCTGATTATTGTTTGGCCAGCGAAGCGGCATCAATAAAATTAAGTGAGCTCACCATAGGTATTGGCCCATTTGTGATAGCACCGGCGGTGATCCGTAAAATGGGATTATCTGCATTTTCTCAACTTACCATCAAGGCTACTGATTTTCAAACTGCACAATGGACAAAACAAAATGGTTTGTATAACGAGGTTTATGAAGATCTTCCATCTCTTGATGCAGCTGTATCCGAACTTGCCCAAAGGCTGGCTTCCTATAATCCGGAAGCGCTTAGCTCTTTAAAACACATACTTTGGGAAGGTACTGCTGATTGGGATGATTTGCTCAAGCAACGGGCTGCCATAAGCGGTGAGTTGGTGTTATCGGCATTTACACAGCAGGCTTTACATTCTTTTTTTAAGGATAAAGCCAGGTAACAATAGTAGCATGGTGAGTAATGTTGACCGGTTTTTCATATAATTTCACTGATGTTTCCCATTTTAAATAGATTAGTTGTAATTTAACATTGCATACCTAAATCGGTTTTGTTAACCAATTAGATAGTCGTTTTGCACAGCATTATTGCTTATTAATTATTTAAATGAACTATCCGCAGAAAAACAAGATTGTTGTTATTATAAGCCTGCTTATCATGCTTGTTTTTAGTTGGCTATTAACAGGCTGGCTGCTAAACACAATAGCATATATAGTGATAGCCGGTATAGCCCTGATGCTGCTTAACTACATTGAAAAAAAGAGGGTTAAAAGTGAAAATAAGATTATTGATCTTAATAATGCCCTTACCGAAAGGATGCATCATCATGCTTCTGAGCTTATCAATACTGTTGTTAAGCTTGAAGTTAGCGAAGAAAAATATCGTTCATTGATTGAACATGCCTCTGATGCCATATATGTAATTGATTTTGAAGGATGTTTCACCGAAGTGAATGCCAGCATGTGCAGGATGACCGGTTACAACCGTGAAGAATTGCTGCAGCTTAAGATTGAACAAGTTATTGATCCCGAAAATTTAAAAGCCGAACCGGTACTGCTTGGTCCGGATGATTTGCATACGGCGGTAATGAAAGAACGTCGTTTTATAAAGAAAAACGGGCAGGTATTTGATGTGGAGATCAATGTAAAAAGATTTACTAAAGATAGTGTGCTGGTTATAGCACGGGATATTACCAATCGTAAAGTTATGCAGGCCGGGCTTAGGGAAGCGGAGCTTAAATTCCGCACGCTGGCCGAAAAATCAATGGTAGGGGTTTATATTGTTCAAAAGGGAACGTTTATATATGTTAACCCGAGGTTTGCGCAGGTTTTTGGTTATGAGCCCAATGAACTGATCGGTGTTTCATCGGTTGATGTAATTATTAGTGAACAGTTTAAAGCCATCACTCTTGAACATGTTAGGGCAAGACTTTCCGGTGAGATAGAAAGTGTAAATTATGAGGTTATGGGTGTCCGTAAGGACGGTTCAAATAATTGGGTCGAGTTTTACGGTACAAGAACACAGATTGATGATGAGCCAACTATCATCGGTTCAATGATAGATATAACCGAGCGAAAAAAGATTGAAGAAGAGCTTCGGTTATCTGAACAAAAATATAAGCTTCTGTTTGACAGCAATCCATTACCCATGTGGATGATAGCCAAAAGCGACCTGTCAATCATTGCCGTAAACCATGCAGCTACCAAACACTATGGCTATACTGCCGAAGAATTCCTGAGCTTAACCATCAAAGATATAAGGCCGCCTGAAGAATGGGATGAAATGTATAAGAGTTACGCCGAGCAAGCACCTGTGTGGGGCAATACTATAACCACTCGCCACCGCAAAAAAGATGGCTCGATAATCAACGTACAGATTTTTGGACAGGATATCATATATGGGGGCCGTTTAGTGCGGCTTTCAATAGCCATTGATATTACCGAAAAACTCCGGTCGGAAGAGTTGCTTCAAAAATCAGAAGCTAACCTGCAATCCATTTTAAACACAACTGATACTTCTTATGCCCTGTTTGATAAAGAACTTAATGTTTTGGCATTCAATCATAAAACGGAGGAGTTTGTAAGGCACCAGTTTGATCATGACCCACAAAAAGGAGATAAGCTTGCCGAATTACTTTCAAGTGAAAGGTTTTCACAATTTGTTGAATTTACCGAACAGGTTTTAAATGGTCAAAATGTAAGTTATGAGGTGGATTACCTACAGGCTGATGGTTCAAAATCCTGGTTTTATGTTCGCCTGTTCCCGATAAAGGATAACCAGGAAAACATATTAGGGTTGATGATGGCACTTTATGATGTAACCGAAAGGAAGAATACTGAAAACAACCTGAAAGTTGCTTATGAGCGGATCCACAATCACATCAACCGGATAAAAAATATGGCCTGGAAACAATCGCACTATATACGCAGCCCGGTAGCCAATTTGAAAGGCCTTGCAGAATTATTAAAGGATAACCCCACGGATGCCGAAACGCTTGATTACATGATGGCTGAATTGGAACGTCTTGATACCGTAATTGTTGAAATGGCGAGCGATGCTGCCAGTCATGATTAAATAAAAAGCCCCCGGCTGGCGGAGGCTTTTTTATTGTAAGTATTTGATTTTACCAGTGCCTGTAGTAAGGATGAACCCGGTAGTACCTGTGATAATAAGCAGGTGCATAGTATCCTGATGCGTAATAATGAGGATGGCCATAATAAGCCTCGCGGCCATAGTAAACAGGCCTTCCATAATATCCTCTTGTGTAAACCACCCTATGATAAGGACGGCCAAAATGTGCATTTACACTGATAGTTTGAGCTTTTGCAAATTGGAATGAAAACACCATTACCAAAGCTATTATTGAAAATCGGATCAATTTCATGGTTGTAAATTTTATTTGATACCTAAATTGTAATACATAAATATGACTACCAATGGATGGGTTGGTTTAATTAAAATTTTATATTTTTAGGCATGTATTATATTGTCTTTTTTGCGATAGTTGTCCTTATCATAGTCGGGGGGCTTTATATTAAGTCGTATTATGATAAATTACGCTGGGCAAAAAAGAGACTGGTGAAAATTAAGGGTAAATGGGGCAAACCTGTTAATGCCCGCCGCAACTTTGATCTGATCAGGATCTATTTAGATTCGACAGATGGCAAAAATAAGCTTTCGGCCCAAACAGCTGATGATCTGGATCTGATCAGCGTTTTCAATTATCTCGACAGAACAAACAGCAAACCAGGTAAACAATACCTCTTCAATCTATTGCACCATCCCACAACGGATATCGATGCTTTACATGATCTTGACAACAGTGTTGAGGACCTTAACATGGATATACCCGGCCGGGAACTACTGGAGGTTGAACTATCAAAGCTGAATAGTTCTGATGCTTATTTTATAGCCGATCTATTTCTTAAAACATCCGAACCTGTATTTGCGCCGGTAATGAACTTTTACATAAGGGTTTCGCCGTTTCTGATCCTCGCTGCTTTAGTATCACTCGTCGTTGTTCCTAATATCTTTAGCTTTATCTTTTTAGCTTTATTGTTTGCTTACAATATTGTTATTCACTTCACCAGCCGTAAAGCCATCTCAGCCTATACCAAATCCTTACCTCAAGTGCTGGTTATGTATAAGGTTGCAGTGGCGTTGGTAAAAAGCGGGAAATTTGGCGTGGCGACTGAAATAAAGCAACACCTGACAAATCTAACCGGGTTAAAACGAGCGCTTAAGTTTGTAAATATCGAAAGCAGTTTCGTGAACAGTACCACAGATATTAGTTATGCAGCTTTTCAGCTGTTTAAATTGCTTTTTGTAATTGAGCCTAATACATACACTTCATCATTGAAACAGATTGCTAAATACCGCGATGATATTAAAGAGGTGTATAAATTTATTGGCCTGGCCGATACGCTGATAGCTATCCAATCGATCCGTGACGGCATGCCTGTCAACTCGAAGCCGGAATTTACTGGTGCCGATGGTAAAATAGAGGTTACTGAGCTTTTTCACCCGCTTGTAGCTAATTGCGTTGCCAACTCACTTTACACAACTGATGCCGATAGGGGAGCCTTGATCACAGGATCAAACATGTCGGGTAAAACTACATTTATTAAAGCGCTGGCTTTAAATACGTTATTGTCGCAAACTATATTTACAAGTTGTTCAAAAACTTATAAAGCTCCCTTACTGAAAATACAAACCAGTATTAAAACAAGCGACAATATTGACGAACATAAGAGTTATTTCCAGGCCCAGGCCTCGGCAATTTTAAATATCATCGATAACAGTTCTCAAACGGAAGAAATAAAAAGCCTGGTGATCATTGATGAAATTTTCAGGGGCACTAATACCATTGAACGTATCGCGGCAGCAAAATCGGTACTTTCATACATCACCGCTAAACAGAATTTTGTATTTGTATCAACCCATGATCTCGAACTGGCCGAACTGCTGGACGAGGACTTTGTTGTATACTCCTTTTCCGAATCAAAAGATGGGCGGGTACTTGTGTTCGACTATCTCCTGAAACAAGGACTGCTAAAAAGCACCAACGGCATAGCCATACTCAAATCAATGGGATATCCCGAACCGGTTATTGATGAAGCCAATATTATAAGCGAGCGGATGATGAATAAGTATTTGGTGTAAGCCCCCACTGGTGTTCGGAAGATGCAGATCAATTGAAAAATGTTGGTTTAAAAAGTAAGTCATTGCGAGGAGGCACTGCCTGTCCCGAATTTATTTCGGGAACGAAGCAATCTCGTAGCTACACAGATCGGACATGCAGTGACTACAAGATTGCCGCGCTACGCAATGACATACTTTTTTTAAGAGATAATCATCTTTCGAACACTTATGGTGTAAGCCTCTCTAAATCTCTCCTAAAGAGCAGAATACTTATTCATACAAACTCAACCTGTTTTTCAAATACCGCATATCTTCCTGTAGTTTTTCAACTCGTTTAAGCAGGTGGGAGATAGCTTCTATGCCTGCTATATTGATATCCAGCTCATGCAGGCTTATCAGTTTTTCCAGCTTTTGAAGCTCGGTTTGGGGGATGAAGGTGGTTTCATTAATGATAGTAACCTCAACCAGGCCCGCTTCATGCAACGAAGTTATAAACGTATACTCAACATTATGATATACACAAAAATCGTTTGCTGCTATTAATTCTGCTGTTTTCATAATGTTTTAATTTAGGTTGAGGATTTTGCAAGTTCTTCAAACAATTGCTTTTGTTTTTCGGTAAGGTTGGTAGGGGTTTGGATCTCGTAGGTCAGGTACAGGTCGCCAAATTCATTTTCCTTTTTGTAAACAGGCATGCCTTTGCCCTTGAGTTTTACTTTGGTGCCATTCGGGGTTTCGGGCTTTACTTTAACTTTTACTTTACCGTTTAAGGTATCTGCTGTTACCTCTCCACCTAAAACGGCTGTATACAGATCGAGTTTCAATGTAGTATATAAGTTATTGCCATCGCGTTTAAAGCCCGGATCAGGGGCAACGTTAAACTGAATATATAGGTCGCCGGCAGGACCGCCGTTTACACCCGGGGCGCCATGTCCTGCTATTTTAATGGTTTGCCCGTTCTCTACACCTGCCGGTATTGTTATACGGATATTTTTACCGTTAACAGTAAGTGTTTGCTTGTGGGTTTCAAGCACATCACGAAGATTTAAGCTTAACGATGCATTATAATCCTGCCCCCGGTATTTTGCCTGCCTGCCGCCACGTGCGCCTCCGGTACCTCCAAACATCGACTGAAAGAAATCTGAAAAATCTTCACTTCCAAAACCTTCAGTGCTGCCAAATCCCTCTGCTCCGCCAAAATCGCCATAGCCGCCAAAGCCACCGCCCTGACTATTGGCCTGCTGACGCGCCTGTTGCTCGTAGGCTTCACCATGCTGCCAGTTCTCACCGTATTTATCGTATTTCTTTCGCTTTTCAGGGTCACTTAATACTTCATTAGCCTCGTTTAGCTGTTGAAACTTTTTGTTAGCCTCTTCATCATTAGGATTAAGATCGGGGTGATATTTGCGGGCCAGTTTGCGGTAAGCATTTTTAATATCCTTTTCGGATGCATTTTTATCAAGCTCTAATACTTTGTAATAATCTATAAAAGCCATGGCGGGGTTTAATATAAACAGATGTGTTATTAACTATTAAATATACAGCTTGGTTTTAAACGAATGGCTTTTTTTATTGTCATTTGATGACGGTGTAACCTGGGGCAGTTCGTTGCCGTCATATCCGGGTAAACCAATTAAATTATGAAAACCGAAACAGACCTCCTGCATCTAAAATTACAGGGCTTTTGCCTCATTATTGCTCCGCTGTTGTTTTTAATATCTACGTTTTTCTGGATAGACGGTCAATACGGGATAACAGCCGCTACACTCATCTGCCTGTCAATAGTATTTTGGATCCCTGCTTTTTATGCGTTGTTTGGTTTGCTCAAATATAGCATGCCATATTATGCAGCAATAGGTTTGCTAATAGCAATTTATGGATGCTGTATGGGAGGGATGGGATTTGGTATGTTGGGGTATCTATCTGCTATATTTAAAATTTCACATCATAGCTACCTTGTAATCCTGCAGCAGTATCCAATAACTTCGGGTTTGTTGCTTTTTTGGTCAGGCCCTCTTTTTCCATTAAGTTTATTGGTGCTTTCTGTCAATCTCATCCGTAAAAAAGCAGTGCCGGTTTGGCTTGGTGCGTTGATTTGTCTGGCAGCCATAGCCTTTCCTGCAAGCCGGATTCCCCGAATCGCCCTGATCGCCCACCTCGCTGATGTTTTATTACTTATTCCTTTGCTCATCATTGGTATACGTTTTATTAAAACCAAGGAGGTTATTAATGCAAAAATCAAGAAGGATTAATCTTTCCAGGCACAACGCTTAACTATTATTTAAAGCTTTTAAAATAAAGTAATTAGCTGTAATAAATCTACCCGAAAGTGGGTAGATTTTATTTGAATACTTGATTTTTTTTGCATCTTTACCAAGCATCCGCCTGTTAATTTATTAGTTGATATAATGCCATTAATTAATGTTAGAAGCGCGGTTCCCCGAAAATGAGGAGGCCAGGTTGCAGGACCTGTACCGTACCGGATTACTTGATTCGCCCCAGGAAGATGAGTTTAATGATATCGTTAAATTTGCCTCTTCCTTATGTAATATGCCTATCTCCCTTATCAGCCTTGTTGATTCAAACCGGCAATGGTTTAAAGCAAGGGTTGGTTTGGAAGCGCCGCAAACAGACCGGGAAATTTCCTTTTGCAGTCACGCCATATTGCAGGATCAGCTTTTTGAGATCCCTGACGCTTCACAAGATCATCGTTTTCATGATAATCCGCTGGTTACCGATTTTCCGGCTATAAGGTTTTACGCGGGGATGCCATTGGTTACCGGAAATGGCAGCAGGCTGGGCACCCTTTGCGTAATTGACAACACACCACGTATATTAACAGATGAGCAGAAGTTTGGCCTTAAGGTACTGGCCGATAACATTATTAAAATAGCCGAGCTCCGGATTAAAAATAAACGCCTGCATTATTTATCCGAAACACAAAAAACGGTTATTTCTATTTTAGCACATGACGTTCGCAATCCGCTGGCATCAATTAAATCAATAATTGAGTTTAAGCAGACTGATATTCTTGACGCCGATGATGCAGCCGAAATGATTGAGATGGTATCAGACCAGCTTGATAACACTATTAGTATGGTTGATAACGTGGTACGCTGGGGCGAATTGCAAATGAAGTTTGCACGTTTTAGTTATACCGATTTTAACCTTCACGAGCTTGTAGAAAGTGTTTTTACATCTGAGTTGTTAAACGCACATGCAAAAAGTAACACTTTGGTAAATAATGTATTTATTGAAACGCTGGTAAATTCAGATATGCAGGCGGTTGAGTTTGTGTTACGAAACCTGGTGAGTAACGCCAATAAATATACTCAAAATGGTTTTATAACAGTGAACATGACCTATGTTGATAAACATATGATGATTGAAGTAACCGATACAGGTGTGGGCATGCTACCCGAAAGGGCCGAAAGGCTCCTGAGTGCTGCAAAGGCAGATCATAAATCAACTCCTGGTACCAATAACGAAAAAGGCAGCGGATTAGGATTATTGCTGGTAAGGGAATTTATTGACAGGCTGAACGGCACTATAACGGTAAGAAGTGAGATCGGAGTTGGTACAAGCTTTAAAATTATGATTTAAAGCCTTTAATTTAAAATTAGCAAATACTACATTTGCCATCCTTAAATTTTTCAATTTTATGCCTGCTATTACCCAAGCTTCCCTTACTGATGTGCCCGAACTTAATGTTTTAATAAACAGTGCCTACCGTGGCGAAACTTCCAAACAAGGCTGGACATCCGAAGCCGATATGGTAGGAGGCCCCCGCGTGGATGAAGAAATACTGACCGGTTACATGCACGACGAAAATGTGATCATCCTGAAGCATACGGACGAAGATGGTTATATAACAGGTACGGTATACCTTGAGGTAAGGCACCCTAAATTATACGTTGGTATGTTCAGTGTATCGCCATTACTGCAAAATAAAGGTGTAGGCCGCGCCCTGATTGAAGAAGCTGAAGTTTATGCACGCAAATACAATTGCGATACCTTAACCATGACAGTGATCAGCACCCGCTTTGAGCTGATAAGCTGGTATGAGCGCCGTGGCTACAAGCCAACAGGTGAGATTCAGCCCTTTCATGCCCATGGTCGTTTTGGAGAGGCTAAGCAACATATCGAGCTGATTGTGATGGAAAAGAGTATTTAAGTCGGAAAAGTCGGATGTCCGAAAGATATAAAGTTAGGGGAAAGTCAGGAAGATTAATTGTATAAGTCTGCAAAGCTAACTTCCGGACTTCCCGACTTGCGGACTTCCTGACGGCTTCCCAGCCTCCAAAACAAATCCCAACACCTCGCTGATCTTATCTGCCTGCTTAAAGTTTTCGTGGGTTAAAACAGTCTCTACATGCTCATGGGCCCAGGTAGTGTGAAATGGTACATGCACTGCATGCCCGCCAATATTAATTACCGGCATTACATCTGATTTCAGGGAATTGCCTATCATCATAAATTCTTCGGGGTTGATATCAAGGTGCTTGATGAGTTTAATATAGTCATCTTCCTTTTTATCGCTCATGATCTCAATATGGTGAAAGTAATGCGCCAATCCCGATTTTTTGAGTTTGCGTTCCTGGTCAAGCAGGTCGCCTTTGGTGGCAACCACCAGCCTGTAATGATCTTTTAACGAAGATAGCACATGCTCTACGTCGTTCAGGATCTCTATCGGTTGGTTAAGCATATCTTTTCCATACTGTAGTATGGTTTCCACTACATCAACGCTGATGCTTTTTTCTGATATGTTTAGCGCAGCCTCTATCATGCTGAGGATATATCCTTTTATTCCATAACCGTAAAGCGGCAGGTTATCAACCTCAACCTTAAAAAGCTCTTTGGAAATGGTATGCTGAGGCGAAAAATTTTCGAGCAGACTGCAAAATCTTTCTTCGGTACTCTGAAAGTAAGGTTCATTTACCCAAAGGGTATCATCGGCATCAAAGGCAATTACTTTTAGGTTCATTTGAAGTATCTGGTTTACCTGGTGCAATAATAATACATCAGGTTGATTTTAGTAGCATAAAGAGCCGTTACGCAGCAATAAAAATTTAACATTTATTAACTATTGAGCTCAATTTAAGCCATTTAAAAATAAAGTAAATTTGTATGCAACCTTATTTCAAAAGCTACGTCTCATAACTTAAATGGTCAAACTAATATTCGTTTAAATGGAAGAGATACTGCCACCCTTAAAAGAATTTATTGTTGATTATTGCAACAGGTATAAGATTCATAAGATTGATCCGCACAGCCTTAGCCTTGATACCAGTATCGACCTTGATCTGGATATTTTTGATATTGAGATAGACCTTTTCCTTGCCGATTTTGCCGAACAATTCAATGTCGATCC
The DNA here is from genome assembly GCF_042434235.1 of Mucilaginibacter angelicae. Lineage (NCBI taxonomy): Bacteria > Pseudomonadati > Bacteroidota > Sphingobacteriia > Sphingobacteriales > Sphingobacteriaceae > Mucilaginibacter > Mucilaginibacter angelicae. Next base: position 182,474 of record NZ_JBHLTS010000076.1, read on the forward strand.
GTCTAAATTCAGTTGGTACAAATACGGTTACCCCAAAGGCTCAACCCGGGTAAAAGTTATTAAGCTAATGTTTGGTTACAATACTACATGGGTTAAGCAATTAGCTCAGTATTGCTACACACCCAAATTTAAGGTACGTAATCTGCAGGATGCCGTTAAAACAGGTAAACTGGTTTAATGAATGATATAGGTTTCACTAATCCAGAATCGGTGAAATCAAAAGATAACCGGTGAAATCCCCCCAATAAAAATCAGCGAAATCAACGCAATCAAAAAAATCAGCAGTTAAAGATCAGCAGTTAAAGATCAGCTACCCCTGTATGCTTACGTTTGATAAAATTCCTGATATCAAGCACAATACCTGCAAAAAAGTAAAATATTAACGGAAAGCCTACCGCCAGGAACGAGGAGTAAATAAAGAATAGCCGGATTTTGGAGATCGAAATGTTAAAACGTTCGCCGAGATAGGTGCATACACCAAAAGAGTACCGTTCAAAAAAAGTAAGTATTCGCTGTAGCATGGTGTCAGGCCAGTTTTAGTATCTTATTACCAACGCCGCATTGCAGGCATTTCTTATAGTTGCAGTAATTATTTTTTAACTCAAGTAATGCCTGTGATTCAAACGCAGTATCTATTTTCAGTCCTAAGTTAACAAAATCGGCGATAATATTGTTCTTTTCGGCTGGTAAATTTTCTAATAATTTAAGACTACGGCTAATATAATATTGCTGCTGGTGTTGCTTACCATAACTGAACAGGAACAAGGCCACCGTATTGAGCAGCAAAATATCAACAGATCCATCACCCATATTTTTTGATGACGGTTTGGATTGAACATCAAACCGGTAATGATCTTCCCAGTAATCGTTTACTTTAATCTCGGTAAATAAAGCGCGTAGGGCTTTCATTTCTTTAATCTCCAGTATTTTGGATAGCAGGTGGTTTGATTGTACAATAAGAGCCGCAAATTGGGCCAGCCTGATGGTTGGAAAGTTTTGGGGCCTTAACCGCATAAACTTCCACAAGTGGCTCTCTATCGGTTTAAGATTGTATTTTTTGCGGAGATAATCGTATTCTTTTTGAAGTTTCAAAGGGTACTCATCTTTAAACTCACCTTCCAAAAAGCCGGCCTGCCCAAATATCAGCGCCTCTATCTGCATAGGGTTATTTTTATTTTTGGCAAGGGTAAGCTGAGGCAGCGATTTAGCCATCAGCTCAAACGGCAATGCGTTTACTTTAAAGCCAAAGTTTGCCGCCAGGAACTGGTAAAAAGTTTCCTCCCAATCGCCTTTGTTAAGTGCAAGAGCTGTCGCCACATTGGCCGATCGTTTTTCCATTCGCTCAACCAGTACACGGGTAAGCCAGTTTTGCATGGTGATGCCATCAACAGTTGCAATACCAGCTTCGCAGGGTATAAAAGTTTGATTACCGAAAACCAGTTTATGGTATTTGTTATACAACTCTTCACTAATGCGGTTTTGCAACTCAAGTGTCGGGACTTTGCGCCCGTTTGGTAAAAACAGCGGCACATCATCGCGGTAAACCACGTGCAGGATCACATTATCATAAGCGCCATCATGGGTGTGGCCATGCTTTTGCCAGTCGGAGGCAGAAAGGTGCACTTCTACATTCCCGGCCCAAACCGTTTCGCCAATGCGGATCCTTGCATTATGAAAATCAGGGCCCGAATCTGAATTATGCAACCCGGCCGAAAATATCTCCAACTCTTCACTGTCCACAGTTTGCAGGTTCTCGCGTTCAAAAAGCCTGAATTTCCAGATGTAATGCAAAAAATCTTCGGTGAATAACATGTTCGGTGAGTGGTTGATAAGGTTAGATTGGGTTGATTAAGTTTTTTATTAAAGTTAAATATGCCGGTTATTATATTGGTATTGTACCTCTATTTTAAAATCCCTAATATTACGGAAACCAACAATATCTGCCAAGCCTATGAATGAAATAAAATCACCATTACCTCAAACCACGGGTGGGCGCATCAAATCCATCATTGGGGGATCGCTGGGTAATTTGGTTGAATGGTATGACTGGTATGCTTATACCGCCTTTTCTCTTTATTTTTCAGATGCTTTTTTTCCATCGGATAATCAAACAGTACAGCTTTTAAACACTGCAGGGATATTTGCCATCGGTTTTTTAATGCGCCCTATAGGCGGCTGGGTGATGGGAACTTTTGCCGATAAACGAGGACGTAAAACAGCACTTACCTTTTCTGTATTGTTGATGAGTGTTGGTTCGCTCATCATTGCCATCACACCAGGCTATAAATCCATTGGAGTAGCTGCACCGGTATTACTTGTTTTAGCCCGTATTATCCAGGGGCTGAGTGTAGGCGGCGAATACGGAACCAGCGCCACTTACCTGAGCGAGATGGCTACTAAAAAGCACCGTGGTTTTTATTCAAGCTTTCAATATGTAACGCTTATTATGGGCCAATTGCTTGCTTTGGGTGTTTTGGTTTTGCTGCAAAGAGTGTTTTTAACCGAGCATCAGCTGCACGACTGGGGTTGGCGCATCCCCTTTGGTATAGGGGCAATACTGGCCGTTACCACGATGTATTTAAGGAGGAGCTTACAGGAATCGGCATCGTTTGAAAAGGAGGGAGCCAAACCCAATGCCCTGAATGGTACCATAAAAGCTTTAACACAACATCCCAAAGCGGTTTTTACGGTGATTGGTTTAACCATTGGCGGCACGCTGGCGTTTTATACATTCACTACCTATATGCAAAAGTTTTTGGTGAATACATCCGGCTTTAGTAAAAGCGCCGCCACACTGATCTCAACTTTAACATTGGCAGTATTTATGGTGATCCAACCCTTATTCGGTTTACTATCAGATAAAATTGGCCGTAAACCCTTGCTTATTGGTTTTGGCGTACTGGGCACGCTTTGCACAATCCCTATTATGACGCTGCTAAGTCATACCAAAGACGTATGGGTTGCATTCGCGCTGATCCTTTGCGCACTGATCATTGTAAGTGGTTACACTTCCATAAATGCCGTTGTAAAGGCCGAACTGTTTCCGGCCAATGTGCGTGCGCTGGGCGTAGGCTTTCCTTATGCTATAGCAGTATCCCTGTTTGGGGGCACTGCCGAATATATTGCCTTATGGTTTAAAAATGAACATCATGCCCAATGGTTTTACTGGTATGTAACTGTTTGTATCGCGCTGTCATTGATCTTGTACATCACCATGAACGATACGCGTAAGCATTCAAAAATGGAAGAGGAATAGATTTTAAAATGTGCAAATTACAGATGTGCAAATGGCATGTAACGCCTGTGTTATTTGGGTGTTAATTTAATGGTAAATCCATTAAAGAGGCTTAATGTTCAGGAAATGTATTTCATCCACATGAATAAAAAGTATTAATTTTGCCCGTTCATCGCAGGGGATAACCCTTAAATTTATGACTGAAACAAGTAATTTATTTCAACTGGCAGTAACATTACTGCAACAACTGATATCCATTCCATCGTTTAGTAAAGAGGAAGACCGCACTGCCGATCTGATCAACGAATTGTTGCAATCGCACGGGGTAACCACTCATCGTAAGCTCAATAACATCTGGGCCTGGAACAAACATTTCGATCCCAATAAAGAAACTATCCTGCTTAATTCGCATCATGACACTGTTAAACCCAATTCGGGCTATACGCGTGATCCTTATGATGCAAAAATTGAGGATGGCAAATTATATGGTCTTGGCAGTAATGATGCCGGAGGCTGTCTTGTTTCGCTTATAGCGGTATTCCTGTACTTTCATGATAAGGAAAACCTGAAATATAATTTTTGCTTAGCTACCACCGCCGAAGAAGAAATTTCCGGCGTAAATGGCCTGGAGCTCATCATTCCAGAACTGGGCCAGCTATCTTTTGGTATTGTAGGCGAGCCAACGTTAATGCAGCTGGCAATTGCCGAACGTGGTTTAATGGTATTGGATTGCACCGCACATGGCCGTGCCGGCCATGCTGCCCGCGAAGAAGGGGAGAACGCAATTTATAAAGCTTTAACAGATATCGAGTGGTTCCGCTCATTTAAATTCCCTAAAGAATCGGAAGTTTTCGGGCCGATAAAAATGTCGGTTACTATTATCAATGCAGGCTCACAACATAACGTAGTGCCAGCCAGCTGTGTTTATACTGTTGATGTGCGTGTTACCGATGCTTACCGTAACGAGGAAGTATTGGAGATTATCCGTGAACATGTAGTAAGCGATGTGAAACCACGTTCCATCAGGTTAAAACCTTCATCTATCCCCAAAGAACACCCTATAGTTCAGGCCGGGATAGCGCTTGGCCGTATCACCTATGGCTCACCAACAACATCCGACCAGTCATTGCTGGATATCCCATCAATAAAAGTTGGCCCTGGCGATTCTGCACGTTCACATACTGCCGATGAGTTTGTTTATGTAGATGAGATCAGGGAGGGTATCGAACTGTATATTAAGATGCTGGAGAGTATTAATTAAACTGAATATTATACCAAAAGCGTCATTGCGAGGCACGAAGCAATCCCCGACAGGCAGAGACACTTTGCAATTTGCTCTGTACAGTTTGGGATTGCTTCGTACTCCGCAATGACGTGGTAGAGATGAGATTCTCTTGCTTTTCAAAGACTCTGGCTTTGAAAAGCTTCCGCTGTTCGAAGCCTCTGACTTCGAACTAATATGTCTGGAGTTTGTAACTCCAGGCTCGCTCAAACATAAGTTTTAGCTTAAACAATCCTGTAGTTGGAAACTACAGGCATAGTAAATCCGAAGTCAGAGGCTTCGGACAGCGGTGGGCCTTGCATATCGAAGAAGATCCTTCGTTCCTCAGGATGACAAAGAAGTTTATTTGATAAAACAATAACCCCTTTAACCAATCGGCTAAAGGGGTTTTATATTAATAAGGGGAAAGTAGATTAAGCCTATTTAACAGGCGTAGGCCTTGTAGGAGTAAGCGGAATCAAGCCCTTAAACATCTTAGCCCCATCGCCAGTAAGCCTCAGGTAATAGTCGGCCGAACAAGCTGTACCATCCTCATCAAGGGTTACAAATGATGAGCCTGCCGGTACAAAATCCTGGCTTTCGGCTGTTTTGGCTATCTGGTTGCCTTCATTATATTCATCAAACATGGAAATATAAAGGCCATTGGCACCAACGCTTTGCATGTTGAAGAACTGACGCCACATAAAATCGCCGTGGGCACGCTGATGGCCCTGCAAGTCGCCGGGGAGGATACATGGCTGGTAATCGATACCATGGGATTTGCAATAAGCAACATCCGGGCGGTTAACGGAGCCGTAAAAACTATCCGACTCGCTTTTATTACCTATCCTGCCAACCATCCATGGCGATATCATATCCAGAGCGCTGTAAGCCGAAAGAAATGCCGGGCGGGAATCACTGTCTTCTGTGCGCCAGTGGGTAGGCACACCGCCAATAACGTAGCACCCTTTGCTTTTAAACCATTTGATCACATCCAGGCACTGGGCGGCGGTAAAGGGATGGTTGTCATCGCTAAAGCCAAAACCCCAGATACATACTACAGGTTTGCCATTTTGCTTGGCATAGGCCGGGGATGAGGTATAAACAGACATTTTGTTGGTCCAATCGGTCTTTAATTCCGATTGCATGTCTTTCCAGCCGCTTACATCATACATGATGTAAAACTTAACGCCGTTTGCTTCGGCTGCTATTTTGGTTTTTGCTGCCATTGCATCGCGTACCGGCCCTTCCAGTCCGCTTGGGTTGAAGCGTTGCAGGGCTGCCCCGTCAATACCATACTGCTTCATCCACTTAAACTGGATATCGATAGTTTGGTCTGAAAAGGACGAAAATACATTAGCTGGTTGTCCATTGTTCAGGTTAGCATATTTGGTTGGGAAGGTTTTGGTGTAATCGCGTACATCGGGCCATGACTTAATGGCCGTATTGGTTGGTGAGGGTTGCTGTTCCCACGTTTGTGCCCAATGCCAGTACCTGTCAATCGGCGATCCGTCGCCAATCGCTGCAAACCAGCCCTGGTAACCGACAACCACTTTGCCTACAACATCGCCAATGGGCGAGGGGGTAAGGTCTATTGTATCTTTTGGCTTCACTACCGGTGTAACATCGCCACCGCCGCCGCCGCCTTTCTTTGAGCAGCTAAAAGCCAACGCCACCATTGCAACAAAGCATATGGCTGTTGGATATTTACTTTTAATATTTTCCATAGTTCATTGATTAATAGGATTATGTATGCAATTAACTACTTTGAAGATGTAGGCTCAACCATTTTGATAGAGCCATCGGCATTGTAATAAAGCTTATCTACACAGATGGACCTTAACCAGTCATCATGTGATAATGCGCTGGTATGATAAAAGGAATACCATTGACCTTTGAACTCCACTATAGAACCGTGATTGGTGTAGCTATCGGTAGGTTCCATATAAATGCCGCCATAGGTCCACGGGCCAAGCGGGCTTTTACTTGTAGCGTAGTTCATGCGGTTGTGTTTGCCATTAACGTCATGGTTATCAGAGTACGACAGGTAGTAAATACCATTACGCTTATGTACCCAGCTTGCCTCGTGAAAATCTTTAAGGCCTTCCATCGGTTTCATTTCACCGTCAATTTCCATCATATTATCTTTTAACTTACCGCCTTTGCAAGTACCGCCACCGCCGTAATAAAAATAAACCTGTCCATCGTCGTCAACAAAAACACAGGGATCAATCATCGATTCCAGCCCTTTGATATAACCTTGTGAAGTAAAACCGCTTGCAGGGCTTTTGCTGGTTGCCACGCCAATTTTCCAACTGTCGTTCCATTTGGTATCGCTTGGGTGGGGGAAATAAAAATAGTAGGTGCCGTTTTTATAAGCGCAATCAGGCGCCCACATAAAACCGCCTTCCTTGCGGCCCCATGATACCTGTGATGCCCGGAGAATCTCTCCGTGATCTTTCCAATGAACCATATCATCTGTCGAGAAAACATGGTACTGATCCATCAGGTCACAGCCCCTCGCCGGGAAAATATCGTGCGAAGCATAAACGTAAAGGCGGCCATCTTTCCAAACGTGAGCCGATGGGTCGGCGGTATACATACTCCTGATAAAAGGGTTACCGGCAGTTGTATCGGCAGTGATTTTTTCCTGTTGTTTTGGCTTTTCCTGTGCCTTGGTACAACTGCTTCCTGCAAACACAAAAGTCATAGCCAGTGCAGCAGGCAAAGCTTTTATTGCCAGGGGTTTTAATAAAGTGGTTAAATTCATTACGATATTACGTGTTGTTAAATCCGGCCACGGGTTAACCCTGCGGCCGGATTTAGTATTAATTATTATTGGGAATAATTATTTTGAGATAAACTTCAGGTCATCAACACCGGTAACCAGATCGCCATGATCTTTGGTTTGGGTGAAGAAGAAGATCCTGAAGTGGTTAATAGCCGTATAATCGGCACCACCATCGCCGGTTTTGATGGACTTGTCAAAATCCAGCGTTATCTGGTTCCATCCGTTTTTAAGCGTTGGTATTAGCGGCGCCACATCCCAGGCCGATTCATGATCATCTGATTTGCCCGAACTGGTGATCTCAATAGAACCATCGGCTTTCAGCAATGACACATCCGAAACATACCACCAGAAGGTGAACCTACCATCGGCAGAGCCGAAGGAAGTATTAATGGGCGGATCAACATCCTTGATGAACTGCATGAAATCGCTGCCGTTGGCAATGGTATTCTTTAAATAGCCTGTGCCTTCTTTTTGCCCGGTTGTTGCTATGGCCGGTGTGCCTACAGTTTGCCAGCCATCAGCTTTATCAGCACTGTCAAATACTACCGGCGGCGGTGCAGGTGCGGCCCTGAATACAAGGTCATCAACCCCGGTTACCAAATCGCCATGATCTTTACTTGTTGTAAAAAAGAAGATCCTGAAGTGGTTGATGGCCGAATAATCAGCACCACCATCACCGGTTTTAATTGCCTTGCTAAAATTAAGGGCGATCTCGTTCCAGCCATTTTTAAGCGTAGGGATCAAAGGCGCCACATCCCAGGCTGATTCATGATCGTCGGATTTACCTGAGCTGGTGATCTCAATAGAACCATCAGCTTTCAGCAAGGATACATCCGATACATACCACCAGAATTTAAACTGGCCGTTATTGCCGGTTAATTTGGTATCAAGCGGGGTAGCCAGATCTTTAATAAACTGCATAAAGTCGCTGCCGTTAGCAATGGTATTTTTCAAATAGCCGGCACCTTCCTTTTGGCCGGTTGTAGCTATTGAAGGCGTACCAACAGTTTGCCAGCCATCAGCCTTATCCGCATTGTCAAACGAGATCAATGTAGGGTCTACTGCCGGTGGCGCCGTGGTATCCGGCGGTGGCGGTTTCAGGTATGAGGTATCGCGTGAAATGTATTTTTCTTTTTTGCAGCCTGCAACTATCAGGCCTATCATGAGGATGGAACAAGCCATCATTGTTTTAATGAATTTCATTTCCTTTTTGGTTTTAGGTTAACTTTTAGGAATATCTATTTGTACTATCTCCGAAAAATTTGAGCTGTTAAAGCTATCGCTCAGGCGAACGCCTACACGCACAAAAAAGGTACGGCCCGGAATAAGATTGGGTACAGTAAGCGTCATCGATTTTTCGGCAGCGCTCATATCAATAAATGCCTTGTTGATAGTTTTGGCGTTCACATCCGAAAAATCACGGATTGAAGCGCCGGTACCTACCAATTTGGTTGTATTTACATATGGCTGCACATCTTTAATGGTTGGCAAGCCGGCAATAACAGGCGCATCGATATCAAATGTGAGCGTAAGTGTGGTACCGGTTAACGTATGTGTGAAGTTTTTGATCACGATATACGGTGTAACGGTAAAGTCATGCTTGGTGCCACTTTGAATATTAACCGTTACCGTATCAGTAACGGGCCAGAAAGCGCCGCCGGTAGGTACAATTTTGTACCCGCCTTTAAACAACTTTGAATCCTCATAAGTACCATCAAATTTACTTGGGATAGTTTGCGGGGTTGTCCAGCCTATTTGCTGCAGTTTGATGGTTGTGCTGCCGCCAGATGTAAGGAGGTTGCCGCCTTCGGATGATAATATATTGCCTTGCAATGAAGCGTTGGGACCATCATAGTTATCTGTTTTTGTACATGCAGAACTTGTCAGTATAGCTATGCCCACCAAAATTCTACCAATCAGATTTTTCATATCTTTAACTTTTAAATTCTTAATAATTAGGGTTGTTAGGAAGCAGGTTAGGGTTTTTGCCAATTTCACCGCCCGGAATGCCTTCGTAATAAAATTGTTTCTGGAAGGTGTACTCGCGGTTAAACAGCTCCGGCTCGGCCAGGAAAATGTATTTATTTTCATTCAATACATAATATGGCATCAGCCCTTTAAAATGTGCACGGTCAAGTACCACATCAGCTGTACGCCACCTTTTCAGGTCCCAGTAGTATTGGTTTTCAAAGGCAAGCTCCATACGGCGCTCTTTGCGTACTTTGTCCAAATCAATAGAACCATAAGGCGTTGCACCGGCGCGGCTTCTGAGCAGGTTGATGGAAGTTAATGCATCCCCATTGTTACCTAATTCAACAGCTGCCTCGGCACGGTTCAGTAATACTTCGCCGTAGCGCAGGTCAATCCAGGGTTGCTCACTTCTGTTCAAATCGACTGAAGCCTGTGGCTTATTGTAGTCAACATATTTACGCACATAGAAACCTGTACGGGTAAGCTCATCACCGCCTGTCCACGGGCCGGTAAAGCCGATAACCTGCTTGCCCTGGTAAAGAGTTTTGGTATCGCCGGCAAGTATGTATGAGCGTGAGTTTGGTTGCTTGGCCACTTCGGCAGCAGCAGTACCGCTGAACGATGGATAGATACCGCGCTGCATATCAAACATTAAACCTCTTAACGTAGCGCCCGGGAAGTATATGGTAGCCAGCAATCTTGGCTCAAGGCCTTGCATCAACTCGGCACGGCTATTAAAACGTTTAGGAGTGCCGTCATCATTTGTTACGCTCAGGTTGCCCCAAAGTTGTACCAGGTCAAGCGTAGGGTATGAGCGTGAAAGCGCGTTGGCAGTAAAGTAACGCGGAGACATGGTATCATCCCAGCTATGTGCTGTATGATTGGCGATGGAATATTGCTTAATGAAAATATTCTCAGGGCTGCCACTTTTCAGGAACAGATCAACATAGTTTTGTACCTTATCCGAATTGGCGCTATAAAGCGAATAATGACCTTCCAATAATTTGGCAGCATCATAAGCGGCCTGGAAATAGGTATTAGCCTTGCTTCCCGGGATACCTACCAAACCCTGAGCGCGGGCGGGGCCGTCAACAAAATTGGTTGAACCATATTTAGCTACACATGCCGCGTATAACATTGCCCTTGATTTTAAAGCAGCAGCAGCGTATTTGTTTGCCCTGCCTGCATCGCTGGTTTCTGGCATCATTTGGTAACCGAGGTCAAGTTCTGCACCAATAAAATCCCAGGTAGCTTCTTCTTTATCACGGTGTACCTGCAACTCAGACAGGGGAGCAGCCGGATTCTGTGCAACTTTAATGATCGGCACACCGCCGTAACGTTTTGCCAGGCCAAAATAATAGTACGCTCTTAAGAAGTGAGCTTCGCCCAATAACGCGTTTACAGTGTTTTGAGTTAAGGACGCTGTATGCTTTGGAAGTTCGTCTATCAGGGTGTTTACATTCCTGATATCGCCATAAGGCCAGTAACCAAAGCCGCCGGCAATGTCTACACCACCATACGGGCCAACTTCTTCGCCGGTAACTGATGCTGAATTATAAAAATTTTCCCAATCGTTACTGCCGGTTTTAAATCCCTGGTCGGGCCTGTATTTAAAATCCTCAATAGGGAGGTTTTGATATATGGTTGCTAAAAATGATTTAACACCTGCCTCGCTATCATAAATAATGTTAGGCGTAAAAATATTAGTAGGTGGGATATCTAATTTTTGGCAGGAGGTTACCGAGGCACCTACGCTGACAGAAATTGCTATAATGAGTTTATGTATTTTTTTCATGTGTTAAATGATTTAAAATGAAACGTTAGCACCCAGGTTAAAGGTTCTGTTCATTGGATAGGTGTATCCTCCAAGGGCTTTGCTGAAATCATTATTGTCTCTTGGATTAGGGCCTTGATGTTCAGGATCGTAGTTTTTCAGGCCGGTAAATGTTAACAGGTTATAACTGTTTACATAAACTCTGAATTTCCTAACCCCAATAGCCTTCAATACTGCCGGGGAAAGGGTGTAACCAAACTCAAGCGTTTTTACACGCAGATAACTGGCGTTTTGGATAGCCTTTGTACCTTGTGCATCTGGCGAACCCATGGCAGGATAAAAGCCCGGTACCCATTGGGTGTTCGGATCGAATACGTTTGCTGAAGGATCTGCTGTGTGCCAGCTATCAAGGAAGCGGGTTAAGGCACTTCTGTTGTACATTAGCGGTGATGCAAATTGCTCACCATATTGTACGTAAACACCTGCAGCGCCTTGTAAAAGCATATTCATATCAAAGCCCTTGTAGCTTACACCAATGGTAAGCCCGTAGTTATACAGCGGGATATCGGTAGTAGCAATAGGGTGACTGTCTTTATCGTCGATAACACCGTCATTGTTCCAGTCTTTGTAGTAATAATCACCAGGAATGGTATTATTATTACCGCCGCCTGTATTTACACCATAGTTATAGATCTGGTTATAATTAGTAAACTGACCTGCATATTCAGGGCCCCACCAAACGTTTTGGTACCTGTTGGTTTGATTCTCTTTCCAGTTTTGGTATTCATTACCCGATTGGCCGCGTAATACTTTTAATGCTTTTAAGCGGGTGGTACCAATGTTACCGGTAACGTTTAAACCAACCTGGCCAAAGGTATTACGATATGACATGTTAAAATCCAAACCCTGAACCCTGTCGCTGTTATAGTTGATCTGCGGCACAGCTGCACCAACCGTTCCAGGCAATGCTACCGAAGGCTGGGCTGGCAAACCTGTCCTGTCGTTTCTGAAAACCTCAATGGTGCCATCAATCTTGCCGCCAAACAGGCCAAAATCAACCGCGATGTTCTTGATAGTGTTTACAGACCAGGTTAAGCCTGCATTACCCAGTTTTGGCGCTGAACCATTTACCGCGCTTGAACCGAAGATGTAGCTGTTTACCGGGTAGGTGTAACCGTTTACATAGTTAAATGCAGGGGCGTTTGCTTCGTCACCGGTTTGACCGTATGAAGCCCTGATCTTTAAGTTGGTAAGAATGTTGTCAGATACCAGGCTGCGGAAAAAATTTTCCCTGGTTAAAACCCAGCCAATTGATCCGCCCGGGAAAAAGCCCCATTGATCTGATCCTGGTTTGTAAAGGTTATTACCATCCCGGCGAAAGCTGAACTCCGCAAGGTATTTGCCTTTATAATCGTAATTAAAACGACCGATTATACTTCTATGCGCACGGTCTTGTAAAGCACCTGCATCCATACCGCCCGACATGTTGGAGTTTTGCAAACCACCAAACAAGTAATCAACCGGGATCTCGATATCGCGGTAAGCATTGAAGTTATCAGCAGTTTCATGGCTCTGCTCATAAGTAGCCATGGCGGTTACGTTATGATCTTTGAAGAATGTATGCGCGTAATTTAACGTTAACTGGCTTAAGGTGTTAAAGTGTGTATAATAAGACCGGGTAATACCGGCAGGCGAGTTTACTAAGCTTGGTATGTAGCTGTCATCATCAGCCTTGTAGGTATATAATGAAAATGATCTTTTGATGGTATTGTTATCGGCAGTACCATAATCGATATTGAACAAAGCTTTGGCAGTTAAGCCGGTTACACCCGGGATATCATAAGTTAAGTTTAACTGGCTGGTGATATTCTTATTTCTGTAACGTTTTGAGCCTACTTTATTTGCATCGGTAATGATAGATGGGTTCATGTTATCATCTATTACTGCCGGATAAAGAGGATTGTCATTAGCGTAGATCTGGTGGGTAGGGATCTGGTTCCAGGTGTATTTATAAATGGTCCATTCGTCAGTATAAGGCAGGTTTTTTTCGTCCATCCAGGCCGATGTTAATATCTGTGCCTTTAGGCCTTTGGTAATAGATGCCGTAACGTTTGAACGGAAATTGTATTTATTATAATTCAGGCTCCCGGTTTTGAAAACACCGTCCTGCTTTTGATAACCAAAGTTGAAGAAGTAGCTGATCTTTTCATTACCGCCATCAATATTCAAATTGTGCTGAATTTGGTTGGCTGTTTTTTTGAAAACCAGGTCAATCCAGTCGGCCGATTTGTAAGTACCATCAAGCCAGGGCTTAATATCGGCATATGAAAACTGCGGGGTAACATTATGTACAAAGTTGTTAGCGAAATCACGCTTAACTTTTTCGTTGGTAAGCAACATATAATCAACAGCGCCAACACCTTCAGGCATGCCCAAAAATGTTTGGATGGCGTTGTTAACCGAATAGTTGATGTTGATCTTGCCGTTTTTACCACCTTTTTTGGTAGTGATTATTATAGCACCACCCGCTGCACGCATACCGTAAATAGAAGCCGCTGCATCTTTCAGTACCGAAATGCTTTCAATTTCATTCGGGTCCATACGGCCTACGGTTGACTGGTCACCGCCGATAATACCGTCGATAACAATAAGCGGGGCGCTTTGGTACCCCCTGATGTTCAGATTATTGGCGTATGAACCAGGCTCGGCCGTGGTCTGAACAATCCGCACACCGGGTATTTTACCGGTAAGCATATTGATAACACTCTCGTTTTTGGTTGTGGTAATCTCCTTGCTTTGCAGTGTAGAGATTGAACCCGTAATGGTTGCCCTTTTTTGCACACCGTAACCTACAACTACAACCTCTTCAAGGCTTTTATTGGTTGTTTTTAAGGCGATGGTACCGTCCTTGATATCCTTAACGACTATTTCCTGGGTTACATAACCTATGTATGATACCTGCAGGATGGCGTTTGGGCCGGGCACCGGTAGCTGGAACTTTCCGGCTACATCTGTAATGGCACCTGTATTTGTGCCCTTGATTTTTACACTTACCCCCGGAAGTGTCGACCCATCGGTTAAGTCTATTACTTTCCCGTTAATGGTAGTTTGCTGGGCTAACAAACTAAGCGGGAAAAGGAAGAAAAGTATAAGTAAGTATTTATATTTTTTCATATCGTCTCTCTTTGTTGATTGTTTAAGGTTAAATTGATCGTTACCCTGGTTAGGGTACTAAATAGCGCATGCGGCAGCAAGCCTTACGGCGGGTTGGGGTCGTAGTAATACATGGTTTAAAAGAGTTGGTTAAAGCAGTGCTTTGTTGCTGTTAAGCGATAAAAAACACTGTAGCTGGTTTATAATTTCAAGTACAAAACAACAGGCAGGCATTAATAAAAAATAAATAATACATTAATAAAGTCCGTATTAATGCCCAAAAACGCGGTTTTATGAACTTTTTTGCAATCGATTGCGAAAAAAAGTGATCTGCCGGGAAATAATTTGATTTTTAATGAAGTGGGTGATAGGTTGATGCATTTTTAACAAAAGGTGATACAGATTAGCAGGTATATAATTATTGGCACGAAGAAACGAAGTGAAACCGTAAATTATATGATACGAGACACTGTTTTTTGCATAAAAAATGTAGTTTTAAAATTCGTGAACCAATAAACTCATATACCCTTATCTTAATGCCCCTTAAACGCTCCTGCCAGCTTCCTGCAAAAACGTTGTTGCTTATTATCTTATGCTCTGTAACCTGCTTTTATGCATCGGCACAAAAAAAGAACGCGGGGTATAAGTACCATATCCGCAGGGCTACATCGGCCATTACTGTTGATGGGGTGATGAATGAGCAGGCCTGGATGCAGGCTGATTCGGCGGGCGATTTTTTTATGGTGCTGCCGATGGATACCAGCAAGGCCACCGTTAAAACTGAAGTGCGGATGACATATGACGATAAAAACCTGTACATCATAGCCATCAATTATAACTCGGTGCCCGGGCCGTACATGGTTGAGTCGCTGAAACGGGATTTCAATTTTGTAAAAAATGATAACTTTCTGATTTTCATGGATCCTTTTGATGCCCGTACCGATGGCTTTAGCTTTGGGGCTAACGCAGCCGGAGGGCAATGGGATGGGAGTATGTATGAAGGCGGCAAGGTTGACCTGAGCTGGGATAACCGCTGGTATTCGGCTGTAAAAAACTATCCCGATAAATGGGTTTGGGAAGCATCCATTCCATTTAAAAGTATCCGTTATAAAAAAGGAATTAAGGAGTGGGGGATCAACTTTAGTCGTAACGACCTTAAAACTGCCGAAAAATCGAGCTGGACACCTATCCCGCGGCAGTTCCCTACAGCTTCACTGGCGTATACCGGTACCCTGGTTTGGGACGAAGCCCCACCAACGGCCAGCAGCAACGTATCCATTATCCCATATGCCCTTACCGGTTTATCCAAAGATTATCAGCACAATACCAAAACCGAATATAAACACGAAATTGGCGGTGATGCTAAAATCTCCGTAACACCTTCCCTAAACCTCGACTTAACTGTCAACCCGGATTTTTCGCAGGTGGATGTTGACCAGCAGGTGATCAACCTTAATCGTTATGAACTGTTCTTCCCCGAAAAGCGGCAGTTCTTTTTAGAGAACGGCGATTTGTTTGCCAATTTTGGTTATTCGGATATCCGGCCATTTTTTTCGAGACGAATAGGATTGAATGTTCCCATTGATTTTGGAGCAAGACTTACCGGTAAGCTGGATAAGGACTGGCGCATCGGCGCTATGGATATTCAAACAGGTGGTTCGGGCAGCGTACCACAGGCTCCGGAAAATTATGGCATCATTACCCTGCAACGGCGGGTACTTGATCGTTCAAACATTGCATTCCTGTTTATAAATAAGGATGCAACCGCTAATATCCCTGGTACCAATACAGGCTCTACTGCTTATAACCGAAATATAGGGGCCGAGTTTAACCTTGCATCGCGCAGCAATATCTGGACAGGCAAGGTGCTTGCCCTTAAATCATTTACACCAGGTGTAAGCGGGCATGATTATGTAGTGTCTGATCATTTTCAATACCTGAGCAAGTATTGGACGCTGTATATGCAGGAAGAATATGTAGGCAAAAACTATAATGCCGAGGTAGGGTATGTGCCCCGCGTTGGTTATGTAAAGCTAAGTCCGCTGTTGCTCCGCAATTTTTTCCCTAAAGAGGGTAATATCCTGAGCCATGGCGTTCAGCTTACATCCAATTACTTTTTTGATGAGTCGTTTCGCCGCACCGATAATGAAAGTATCCTGTCATACCTGATTACTTTCCGCAACCGTGCAACATTATCAGTATCCGGTATTAATGATTATGTTCGGTTGTTGAAGCCTTATGACCCCACCAATATCGGTAAAGGTTTATTACCAACCGGGTCAGAACATAACTGGAATACTATTGATGTTCAGTTTGTATCCAAGCCGCAAAATGTGTTCACCTATTTACTGGAGGCATCTCACGGGGGTTATTATGATAATGGTGTACGTAACAGTATTACAAGTTTGATAGGCTACCGTTTTCAGCCTTATGTAAACATCGCCATCAATACTTCGTTCAATGATCTGAGGCTGCCACAGCCTTTTGGGCATAATACTTTCTGGCTGGTAGGGCCTAAAATTGATGTTACCTTCACCAATACCCTGTACTTTACAACTTATGTACAATACAACCAGCAAATAGATAATATCAATATTAACACCCGCCTGCAATGGCGTTACAAACCGGCATCCGATTTGTTTATTGTTTACGGTGATAATACCACACCATCACCTTATACGGTAAAAAACAGGCAGCTTACTTTAAAGTGGACTTACTGGTGTAACTTATAGCGGCCTGTTATAAAACAAGTGCAGTTGATTACTGTTGGAGTATTAGTTTGATATCTCCCCGTAATGAAAAAACTGATCATATTTGATTTGGATGGCACCCTTGCCGAAAGCAAGGCTGCCCTTGATAAGGAAATGGCTGCGCTTTTAACCGATTTGATGAAAGTTGCGAAAGTGGCCATCATATCCGGTGGAGATTGGCCACAGTTTGAAAAACAGGTATTGTCAAACCTGCTCGACAAACAATCGCTTAAAAACTTATCTATACTGCCCACCTGTGGCACTAAATATTATCAGTATAAAAAATCGGGCTGGAAAAAGCTGTATTCCGAAGATTTTACTGATGTCGAAAGGCAGGAGATCGTTAGTAAGCTGAATGAGGCTGTCGAAGCATCCGGTGTTAAAGCTAAGAAAACCTGGGGCGATCAAATAGAAGACCGCGGCAGCCAGATCACCTTTTCAGCTCTGGGTCAGCATGCCCCCCTTGATGAAAAGAAGAAGTGGGACCCTAAATACACTAAACGAAAAAAGATTAAAGCTTTGCTTGATAAATCACTTACCGGTTTTTCGGCACAAATAGGTGGGGTCACTTCCATTGATATCACTAAGTTGGGTATTGATAAGGCTTATGGCATCCATAAACTGCAGCATACTTTAGAGATCCGGATCAAACAGATGATATTCATTGGTGATGCCCTGTTTGAAGGCGGCAACGACCACCCGGCCCGCACAACCGGCGCCGATTGTATCCAGGTGCGCGACCCTGAAGAAACCAAACGGGTTGTTGAGGGAATAATCCTTTGTCTGAAATAGGAATGCTCCTGCATTAGTTCGCTTGCATTGCCCTGAAATGTTAATTAAAAGTAAAGTGTATAATTTACACTTAAGCGAATGTTGAAACTGCCTATCTTTGCGGCATGGAAGCAGGTTCAAGTATAAAAAGCACTTCTTCAAGTGTAGTGTTGACCATAGCCGGGTTTGTGAAATTTACCTTTATGGGTTATTTTACTATTGGTTTAAGCCTTGGGGTACTTCCGGTTTTTATTCATAACCAGTTAGGGTACAGCGCTATGGTTGCCGGTGTTGTGATCAGCCTGCAGTATTTGAGCACTTTCTTATTCCGCGGATATGCCGGAAATATCATCGATAAAAAAGGGCCAAAACCAGCCGTGATCACCGGTATGATAGGCTTTACCCTTAGCGGATTGTTTTTATGTGCCGCCTTTTTACTTAAAGAACACCGGGAAATTTGTTTGCTGCTACTGGCATTAACGCGCCTTATCACCGGCTTTGGCGAGGGACTGATTGGTGCAAGCCCGATTAATTGGGCCATTAATGCGGTTGGTGAGGAAAATACGGCAAAAGCCATATCGTATAATGGCGTAGCAAGTTACGGTGCACTTGCTGTTGGTGCACCAATTGGGATATTGCTTGATAACAGTTACGGACTTGCCGGTATGGGGGTTGTAGTATTTATAATCGGGCTTATCGGATACTTATATGCCAAAAGAAAAGAGGGGCTGCGAAATGAAAGCACTGAGCCCGGAAAGTCTTTTTTATCTGTCCTAAAAACTGTAGCGCCATATGGAATTGGTCTCATGCTTGGAGGATTAGGTTTTGGCGCTATCTCAACCTTCATCACATTATATTATGCTTACTTAAACTGGACAAATGCCGTATTATGCCTGTCGGTTTTTAGCGTGTTTTTTATTTTAGGCCGGCTTATATTTGCCGGGGCTATTGACAATTACGGAGGGCTTAAAACCGGTATCACGTGCCTGGCTGTGGAATCGGTAGGGTTGATGATCCTTTGGTTTGCCCATATGCCCGAAATAGCGCTTATTGGTGCCGGAATAACCGGGCTTGGATTTTCACTTGTATTCCCTGCGCTTGGGGTGGAAGCAGTTAAGCTGGTGCCCGGATCAAATAAGGGGGCTGCGTTGGGAGCTTACGGCTTGTTTATGGATATTTCACTCGGGCTTACCGGGCCTTTGATTGGCGGTGTGGCAAGCCATTTTGGAATGTTATATCTCTTTCCATTTAGTATGGGCATGGTGCTTTTAGGCTTTATTTTATGCCTGGCAATTGGCTGGAGGATAAAAAGTTTCTAAGCTTTTGAAGTACGTCCCGGTAGTTAATCCAATTCATATTTTTCGTAAGGGATCTCAAAGCTAAACGTGCTTCCTTTGCCCGCATCGCTTTTTACGCTGATACTTCCTTTTTGCAGCTCGATCAATTGCTTGCAGATATACAAACCAAGGCCGGTACCGGTATTACCTTTTGCCGAATTGGTTTGGTAATATTTGGAGAACAGACTAACCTGCTGTTCCTGGCTGATACCAGCTCCCGTATCCGTTATATCAACACTCAATCCCCCTTTAGCATCGGCTAATTTCAGCGTCGCTTTGATTTTTACATTACCGGTATCAGTATATTTAATAGCATTGCTAACAAGGTTTACGATGATCTGCTTGAGCCTGAAGCTGTCGCCCAAAACTTCAGCTTCCTGGTCGCCTTCAAAATGATAACTTAATTCCAGTTGCTTTTTATCAGCGCTGAATGTCATACTGTCAATTACCTCTTTCAAAGTTTTATCCGGGCAAAAAGGATCATGATGGATCTTCAGTTCGCTGCTTTCCATTTTTGCAGCATCAAGGGTATCATTGAGAGTTTGCAAAAGCAAATCGGATGATGCCCTTACCGTACCCAACATTTCTGATTGTTTTGGTGTAAGTGTTGTTCTGCTGAAAATGTAGAGGAACCCATTTATTGAGGTAAGCGGGTTGCGGATTTCATGGCTCATATGCAGCAAGAGATCCATTTTTTGCCGCGCTATCATTACGGCACGCTCATTTTCCTTAAGTAAAAGTTCTTCGGATTGCCCCAGTTTAATAACAAACACAATCAATAATACTGCAAAAGCTAAAAGTAGTAAAAGGGCACTCAGGTAAAGTCTGTTCAGTAAGCTTGTTGTTTCCAGGTAGCTGTTAAAAGCCATACCCTTAAAAGCATCGGTCATGTTATAGTTGATGTCTTTAATGGCTGCAATTAATTCCTCCATTTTATGGGTAATCCGCATGTTTAGGGCTATGAGCTGCCGCTGCGTTTCCTGTAATTTTAAGTTACTTTGTTGTAGTTGTTTCAGCTTATTAAGATAGGTAGATTTATCCTTAGTCCTGAGCTTTTGTGTAACCGAATCAATATAAACACGTGTGCGGTGATTAATGACTACGCCGCCTGCGCCGCCGGTAGCATAAGCATTTTTATTTTTTATCGCCTCCTTAATCCTTGCAAAAAAGCCCTTTCTTTTAAGCTTGCCTGGCTGGTTTAAGGTGTCGCTGCTGTTTTGGACAGTACGGCTGCTTTTAACAGCCAGTTTATTCTGAGTCGCAGCAATGTTAAGATCAGCATAAGTTGTGAGCAGGGAATCAAAGTCGCGCCGGGCAGAGAAAAGGTCGGCAGAGAGTTTTATCTTTTGATTGTGCCATTCATGGAGTTGTGTACGCTGCTCTGCATTCAGTTTGGTAGTATCATGCCGCATATTAAGGAGCGTATCAATTTCGGCAAAAGCCAATGATAGCTTAGCCTGGTAGCCACGGGCTTTAGCGGCATCGGCGTCAACAAGCGACGATTGAAACAAATCTTCGGCCTGGTGAAGCAATAACAGGGCTTGCTGTGGCCGGGAATTGTTAAGGTCCATAAGGTGCGAAACCTGGGCTGTATGAGCCAGTCTTTCGGTGATCTTATCCCTTACAAAAAGGGCAACAATAACTAAAATTATGGTAAAGGCTAAAAAAGCAAGCAGTATCTTCCTTGATAAAACGTTCATATAGTTATTTTCATCAGTGCCGGACAGTATCAATTTTAAATTGGTATTGTCATTTGCTAATGGTTTTGAGGAACAATGATAATGATAAAAATAATAGAATCAATCAGTGATTATTACGATTGAACATCAGTACCTTTCACTGGCTGACCAAATATTTAACCAATAATTTATTTGCTGATTTTCGTATATGTTAAATACTATAGATATTATAATAAAAAGAAACCATCTATTTTAACCATCGGTTATAAAACAGAAAAGTCCGATGAATTTCAATTCACCAGGCCTTTTTTTTAAATTAGCTTTTAACTTTCTTTGTCCCGGCCTTTGAATCTGTTAAAAAGTTATCGGCAGGTTGTTTAGTGGGAGAAAAAAAGTAGGGGACGTAAATCAGTAATAAGTTATTCGATAACGATAACATTCACAAATTCGTCAGGGTCGTTATTGATATCCATATACTGCTTAAAATTCTGAATATCCTTATCAACCATATTTTTGAATACCGGATTCAATATTTTGGCTATCCCTGCACCCACACCGCCTGCGGGAGGCTGGTAGCTGATCACCACATCTACAATGGTGCCCTGACCGTCAATGGTATCCTGGAAACGTACCTTACCGGCATTATTGATCATGGAATCGGATAACGAGCTCCAGCCGATCATTTCGTTAGGTTCGTCATGCACAATTTCGGCATGCCAGCTAACGGTGGCTACATTTTTAGGCAGTTTGAGCACCCAATGTGAATATTTTGAGTCGATGACTTCCACACTTTCCAGGTGCTTCATAAACAGGGGAAGGTTATCCAGCTTGCGCCAAAATTCATAAACCTTTTGCCGTGGCTTGTTTACTATAAATGACGAACGGATATTTACATTTATGGGATTAGTTGAGAGCTTGCCAATACGTTTATAAATTTCACAATGGCCGGTAATACCACGGTTTAACAGGTAGCCACCGGCACCTATTTTCACAATACTTGCAATCGGGTTTTTAAAAATGTTTTTAAAGCCCGAGAAACCGAGCTTCATGCCACCTGCAATGGAGGTAAAACGCTCCGGCCAGTTTAGGTTTATACGATCGTCGCCGTAAAGTACAGGGTAGTTGTCAGTATATTTTACTATTGTAGTTGTCATAGGTTTTTAAATAGTTGTCGTTTTTAAAACACCATTGGTACTACTAAGTTTGCTTAAAG
Organism: Mucilaginibacter angelicae; assembly: GCF_042434235.1. Lineage (NCBI taxonomy): Bacteria > Pseudomonadati > Bacteroidota > Sphingobacteriia > Sphingobacteriales > Sphingobacteriaceae > Mucilaginibacter > Mucilaginibacter angelicae. The sequence goes on from NZ_JBHLTS010000076.1 coordinate 204,409, forward strand.
TGAATTTTATTTCCTTTTGCTATAAGTAAATTTAAATTTAGTTAAATCGGGCAGATGCTTTTTAGGGCACTTTAATTCATACTGATAAATCACCTGGCCAAGATTTTTCAGGAAAGGGAGGCACACGGTTGCGTATTCGTATTTATTATCGTTCAGTATGCCATCTTCATTTGATTGCACAACAGCGCTGAGCATAAACTCCACCTTATTTTTAAAATCAACGATATAGGCATTGTCAATATCGTAGCCATAACTATCACCAACTTTATTAAAAATCCTGATATCAGGATTAATTAAAGCTGTGCTATCTCCTCCGTAAAACAAAAACTTGCAATAGGCCGGGAAATATTCAGGCCGGTTATAAGTAGGTTTTGTGTTTTCCGTTGGGAAGGTACTCATGTAGCGATAAATGAGCTGATAATCATCCGCTGATAAGTTAAAGCGCTGTGCTTTCGGGAAAGTTTCAGGAAACAGCAATCGTTTAAGCACCATTTGCTGGTCGGCAAGAGAATAGACATTCTTTTCCGAAAAATCAAGAGGTTTATTAACCAGCCGGTCGCTGCTGTCTAAATAAGCTTTGCCCTGCAGCATATTTTCCAGATGCATAGGATAATTTGATTCATCATATAGCCCCGGTTTATGATAAATTAGCTTATTATCATTGTAAAAATTCATGGGATTGGTATGCCTTGTGCTTTCACCAGCATCGCCGATAGCTAACCTGCCTACAATACGGGTATTGTCAAGATGGTATTTCTTAAGCTTTTGGTTGATCTCCGCACGGCCTACAAATTCGTATAACCGGTTAAAAGCATCGTTATCGCTTACCAGTAAAATCTTTTTGATATAGTTTTCTATACTGGGCAGGCCTGTTGCAGATGATGTATCTGCACTGACTTTAGTCTGGCCGGCAAATGAACTATCGATGATCATAACCGATTTTCGGCTGAAACCTTTTACTTTTAACTCGTTCAATTTTTCAAGCGCAAATATTGCTGTTGGTAATTTTACTGTGCTTGCCGGGTAAAAATAATGCCGCGCATTTAGGCGGTAACTATATGAACTAAAGTGGGGAATATTGTTTTTATCCCTGTCTATCCTGGTGTATAGGATTTGTACTTCGTTTTGAGTGGGATGGTTCAAAATGCCTGAAAATAATTCCGGATGCCCATGTAATATGCCTTTCAGAAAAACGGTATCAGGCTGTTGGGCAAAGCTGCCAAATGCCGTCATCATCAGTAATAAAATACAGAAATGTTTCATCCCGCTAAATATAACTATGTAGTTTGAGGTTGACAGATACTTATTGTACTTTTACAGCGCTTTAGGTTTCATTAAATTATTATTTAATGAATTAAAAGGGAATACGGTGTAAGTCCGTAACTGTCCCGCAGCTGTAAGCTCCGTAACCATTGCCAAATCTATAAAGTCACTTCCGGTAAACAGGAGGGAAGACCAGGCAAAAGGGGAGTAAGTCAGAAGACCTGCCAAGGCACTATATATTATTCATAGCTTTCGGGGATTGAAGCTTGAATGTGAATGCTCTTCTATTGGTGTGTTTTCATTTCAAAATCTTCCAAAATTGAGTTTTGTTGCGGATATGAAGAAACGCTTACCTATAATTTTTTGCAGGCAATTATCGCCAATAAAAGGCTATAGCTTATTGCTGTTTATGGCGCAGGTAGCATTAGGCACTAAGGCCTCGGCACAATCAGATACTACCAAAAAAATCAATGAGGTTAAAGTTTCTTCTTCGGCTATACCTCAAATTCAAAACCCGGCGCCGGTACAATCAACATCTGCAACTGATTTTAAACGAACTGCATCGTTTAACGTAGCTGATGCTATCAGGAATTTTGCAGGGGTTAATATTAAAGATTATGGCGGCATTGGTGGTTTAAAAACGGTATCAGTACGGAGCCTGGGTGCAGATAATACTGCTGTTTTGTACAACGGCGTGCAGCTTAATGATGCACAGAACGGGCAAATTGATCTTAGTAAATTTAACTTGAACAATGTTGAGGAAATTGTTTTGTACAACGCCCAACCAACTGATATTTTACAAACAGCCAGGGCATATGCTTCGGCTAATGTACTTGCCATTAAAACAATTCACCCGGTATTAGATTCCCGGAAGCCTTACAATATCATTGTTGGAATTAAGGGCGGCTCGTTTGGGTTAGTAAACCCTTATTTACAATGGCAGCAAAAGGTCAGTAAATATTGGTCGTTTGTGATCAATAGCTCCGTTCAGGAGGCAAATGGAAGATATAAATATCATGAAGCCAAAGACGGCTCCGATACCCTCGCAGTGCGTAAAAATGGGGATGTTCATGTTCAACAGGCAGATGGCGGGCTATACTGGACAAAATCGGATAGTGATAAATTCAATCTCCAGTTTAATTTTTACAACTCAAAAAGGGGATTGCCCGGGCCTGTTGTTTACTATGCCGCACCTACTAATCAAAGGCTGCAAAACAGGGACTTTTTTGTTCAATCCGGCTATCAGCATAAAGCGGTTAATGGGCTTCAATTATTAATTAATGCCAAGTATGCACATAGTTATGTTCGATACCTTGATACAGGTGTTTACAACAGCAACGGGGTAATTGATGAACATTACCGGCAAAACGACTTCTATATATCAGGAGCATTGGCATACAAGTTCACGCCTAATTGGAAAATATCATATGCTTCGGATGCTGATATCAGCAATTTGCAATCTGACGTTTATAAATATGCATTCCCAACGCGTACAAGCTTGTTCAATGTTATAGCCACCGATTTCAGTATAGGTCAATGGCGCCTGCAAGCCAATTTATTAAACACTTATATACATGATGAGGTTAAAAGCGGTCCGGCAGCAGCTTCAAGATCAGCATTTACACCTGCGGTAATTGCTACATTTAAGCCTTTCGCCAGTCAAAACCTGCTTCTTCGGGCTTATTACAAAAGCACATTCCGCAATACTACTTTTGCAGAACAGTATTATTACGCCATTGTGCCCCGGCCTTTAAAACCTGAATATGCTGACCAGTATAACATTGGGGCCGCATACACCAAAAGCTTTGCCGGTATTTTTGATTATATCAATATCAGCGCCGATGCTTATTATAACCATGTAAAAGACAAGATCTCTTATATCCCAACCCGTTCGCCCGAAACGCCTTCCGTAATTAATTTAGGAAAAGTTGATATAAAAGGGCTTGACGTTGTTTTAAAAAGCGGCTTTAAACCATTTTATAATTGGAAGGGTTTATTAAGCGTTAGCTACACCTATCAGCAGGCACTGGATGTGACCAATCCAACTGACCTGTATTATCTTGAGCAAATTCCATATACGCCCAAACATACGCTGGCATTAAATGCAGGTTTCACACATAAACAGTTTGGTGTTTATTACAATGAGATCTTTTCGTCATCAAGATACCAAAACAGCAATAACGTTCCCGAATATTATCTACCCGCGTATTCGGTAAGTGACGCTTCATTTGTGTATAATTTCCTGGCAGGGGCAAAGCCTGTAGCTGCATCGTTTGAGGTAAACAACCTGTTTAATAAAAACTATGCTGTAATAAGCAGCTATCCTATGCCCGGCAGGTCATACCGGCTTACATTTCAAATAACCATTTAGTATAAAATATATGAAAACACTGAAACTCCAACATTTATTTATAGCATGCACTGTTGCTGTTACCTTAGCATCATGTCATAAGGATAAAAAGATAGTGCCTGATGATAAACCTACTGCAGAAAGGGCTGGTTTATATGTTTTAGATCAGGGTAATCTTGGTTCGCCTAACAGCGCCTTAACTTATTATGATTACACCTCAAAAAACTTAACTGCCGATATCTTTCTCTCGGCCAATGGTAAAGGTTTGGGAAATACTGCTAATGACCTTAAGGTTTACGGGGCGAAAATGTATATCGTAGTTGATAAATCGGGTACTGTTGAAGTAGTTAATCCTAAAACGGCAAAATCAATTAAGCAGGTACTTTTCCAAAATGCAGATAAATCGTCGCGCGAGCCGCGTTCAATAGCTTTTTACAAAGGCAATGCTTATGTTACGTTATATGATAATAATGTAGCGGTTTTAGATACAGCAACCCTTACCGTAAGCAAATACATCCCGGTTGGTCGCAACCCGGAGCAGCTGGCTGTTAGCAACGGTAAATTGTACGTAGTTAACGGTGGTGGCTTAAGCTACCCAGACGTTGATAAAACTGTATCGATCATCGATTTGACAACTTTAACAGTTACCAAAACCCTGCAAGTGGGCGTTAATCCATATGCCGTAAGTGTTGATCGCTATGGCGATGTTTTTGTACACTCTTACAATTTATACCCTGCCAATCCGGAGCTGACTATTATCGATAGTAAAACCGATGTGGTTAAATCTAAGACCGACTTTGCCGGCGGGCCGTTTACAATTAATGGCGACGTTGCTTATTATATAGCATCAGACGGTACAATTAAAACTTACGATGTTAAGAACCTGAAAGCTTCCGGGGCAAATTTTATTACCGACGGGACAACCTTTACCAATGCTTATGCCGTAGTAGCTGATATATTAACCGGCGAAGTTTTTGTTACTGACGCAAAGGATTTTAATTCGAACGGATTAATATATGCTTTTGATAAGAACGGAAAAAAGGAATACAGCCTTACTACCGGTATTAACCCTGGCAGCGTTGTTTTCGTAAACAAGTAATATTGCCTGTTTTTATTTACAGATTATCAGTAATTTTACCCCACATATAAAATCATGACCGCAAAAGATAATACCAACCGCAACCTGTTCCTGATCCTGATGATCGTGGTTGCTGCCGCATTCAGGCTTTTAGCATTTAAGTATAAAGAATTGAGTAATTTCAACCCTGTAGGTGCTATTGCATTATTTGGCGGTGCTTATTTTACATCAAAGTGGAAAGGCTACTTAACGGTATTGCTTACACTGTTTACTACTGATATCGTAATTAATTATTTATATACCTCAAAGCTAACTTTATGGTACAGCGGTGCCGAATGGGTATATTTATGCTTTGCTTTAATGGTGCTGGTGGGTAATTTACTTGAAAAGGTAAATGTTGTTAATGTGCTTTTAGCATCAATTGCAGCCGTTTTAATCCACTGGTTAATTACCGATTTGCCATGGTTGTATGGTACGCTTTATCCGCATACACTGGCGGGTTATGGCGAATCGTTAGTTAAAGCTATCCCTTTTGAGCGCAATATGGCAATAGGGACTTTGGTGTTTAGTGCGATACTTTTTGGCGGCTTTGAATTGGCTAAAAACAAGTACACTTTTCTGCGGGATAAAAAGCAATTGGCTTTATAATATAAAAGCATTTAAATTTAAAGCGGATTGTTGAAAGGCAATCCGCTTTTTTTGTGACCTGACTAATCATCATCTACTTAAACCAATATGAAGAATATAGTAATACTAACCGGGGCAGGTATCAGCGCCGAAAGCGGCTTGAAAACATTCAGGGACAGCGACGGCTTGTGGGAGGGCTATAATATTGAGGATGTAGCCACACCCGAAGCCTGGGAACATAACCCGGTTATGGTGCAGCAATTTTATAACGAGCGCCGTAAATCTGTATTGGAAGCTAAACCCAATGCAGCCCATTATGCGCTCGCTGCGCTCGAAGAAAGATATAAAGTGACCATCATCACCCAAAACATCGATGACCTGCATGAAAGGGCAGGTTCAACCAATGTAGTGCATTTGCACGGGATCATCACCCGGTCGCAATCAAGTATCAAACCGGAGCTTACTTATCCTATTGATGGCTGGGAAATTAAGATGGGTGAGAAATGCGAATTAGGCTCACAATTGCGTGCCCATGTGGTTTGGTTTGGCGAAGCTGTGCCGATGATAGAAACGGCAGCGATGATCTGTGCAGGAGCCGATATGTTTATACTCATTGGTTCGTCACTGGCAGTTTACCCGGCAGCCGGGTTGATCGGCTATGTTGACCGCGAAGTGCCGAAGTATATTATAGATCCCAACATTCCTTCAGTGAATGTAAAAGGAACCGTAATTAAAATCCAGGAAAAAGCTACCGTTGGTGTACCTGCTTTGGTAAATGAATTATTGAAAGATTGAAATCAATAATTCATTAATTCTCTAATTCAATAATTAACTATGAAATGCATTTTCAACTGGAGCGGTGGTAAAGATAGTGCTCTCGCCCTATATCATTGTCTGCAAAATCCGGATTTGGAGATCGTTTATCTTGTAACCACCATTAATGATGCGGCCGACAGAATTTCGATGCACGGTGTAAGAACGGAGCTCCTGATCAAACAGGCAGAAGCTATCGGCATTCCTTTGTACCAGATCCGCCTGCCCGAAATGCCTGGCATGAAAGAATATGATGATGTGATGAGCTATCACCTAACCAAATTCAAAAATGAAGGCATAACCCATTCAATTTTTGGCGATATATTTTTACAGGACCTTAAAGATTACCGCGACATGCGGTTAAGCGAAGTAGGACTTAAAGGTATTTACCCTTTATGGAAAAGGGACACAACCGAACTGATCAATGAGTTTTTAAACCTCGGTTTCGGGACAGTAATAGCCTGTACACAGCAACGATTAGAGCGGATAGTGGGTAAGGAAATCAGCCGGGAACTGATTGACGCTTTGCCCGATGATGTTGATGTATGCGGCGAAAACGGGGAGTTTCATACCTTCACTTTTAAGGGGCCAATATTTACCCATCCAATAAAATATAAAACCGGCGTTAAGATTTATAAAGAATATGCCGCGCCAAAAAATGCCGATGATTCCTGCGTTTCTGCTGCCGACTTAAAACCCTCCGGTTTTTGGTATTGCGACCTTGTATTGGCTTAAGTGCCCATTTATTTTGCCAAATCAAGCGCAGAATTAAATTTTGTTATAAAATATAAATACACTAATTATCAATAAATTAAATCAAATTAGTTCAACTTTAAATTTAGATATATTAAAAAAGAAGGCGTGAATTGTACTTTCAATCAATTAATAACCAAATTAAATTCTGTTTAAGATTTTATTTAAATACAACTACCTTATTTTCAATACATTTACAACACTTGCCTTAATAATTATATCTAAAATATGCGTCTTTATAATCTGTGCGCATGTCATTAAACCGGGCTGCTGCTTTCTTTAAAAATTCTTCATCAAGCAATTCAAAAACACTGTTAACGCCATCTGTTAAATCCATTTCAGGGATCTTGAAACTTTGCTCAAGGGAGCCCTGCTCCATCTTTACAATGAATTTATTATTCATATTCAGGATAGAGATTTTAAAATCCGGGTGCGGGAGTTCTGCAACAATTCTCATGTCTTTTTTTTATTTATTCAATAAACCATCTAACGGGTCTTTTCCATTGATTGTACCAAAGCTGGCAACCGGTTTAAACCGGGCAAAGAGCTCTTCACTATACCAACCCTCACTTCTTGTCTTTTTTATTACTTCGGCATGTTCGGGGCTTTTATATGCAAAGTCTTTCACATGGCCGAGGCTTTCCCAAACAGAAAACGTTGCCTGCCTGTAAACCGGCGCTTCGCCAATGCCAAAGGAATTTATATACCCTGGGGCGGATGCCATCAGATGCGCAACGGTATCAACATTAGCCCAAAAATTCTTTAACCTGCTAAACCGGATAGTGGCACGGGTAAGTACAACAACCGGGCCGTTAATATCGCTTGCGTCCGGCTTACCGAAAGGCTCCTTGCCATCCCAGCTTCCGTGGCTTTGCAGAGGCTGGCAAAGTATAGTCCAGTTTTCAGTACCTAAGATCTTCCACCAGGAGGATACAAATGACCGATTGTAAAATGCGTTAAAATCATCATGGGTATCCCAGCAGGCAAGCAGTCCCCACTGCTGCCAGTCGGGTTCAAGATCAAAAGTTCCGTTTTTGCCCGAACCGAGAAGCTTGTAAAAGCTGCATCCTTTTTGCACAAGCAGGGGCAGACGATGGATGGCCATAGCCAGCAGAGCAAAAGGAATAAACAGCTTTCGATAACGGATTATAGTGAGACTAACAATCATGCAAATGCTAAATAAAAGATTAAATATGATATTTGTCTTATTTACTTTCAACACCACATTGTTACTTTTGTACCATGGCAGAGGATTTAACAATTACCGCATCAACCGATAAAACCGAACAGTATACCACGCTTATTCCCCAAATTGAAGCTTTACTTTACGGCGAACCCGACCTGGTGGCCAACATGGCCAATGTAGCAGCGGCTTTAAAAGAGCAGTTTAAATGGTTTTGGGTAGGGTTTTACCTCGTGAAGGAAAACGAACTGGTTTTAGGGCCATTTCAAGGCCCTGTAGCCTGTACCCGTATCGGCTTGGGTAAAGGCGTTTGCGGGGCCGCGTGGCAACAGGCTAAAACATTAGTTGTACCCGATGTTGATGCATTTCCCGGCCATATTGCCTGTAGCTCACTTTCGCGGTCGGAGATAGTAGTGCCTGTGTTTAAAGATGACAAAGTGGTAGCCGTACTTGATGTAGATAGCGAATTGCTTGATCAGTTCAATGAAACAGATGCACAATATCTGGAGCAAATTGTAAAGCTTATTAATTTTTAATGAGCAGGATTTATCTGATTGCCGGCCTTGGCGCCGACACCCGCGTATACAATAATATTAGCCTTAATGAACATGAAGTAATTACTGTCGACTGGATTGAACCCAATTCAAATGACACTTTAGTTACTTATGCACAAAGGCTTATTGATCAATACAATATCAAACAAAATTCGGTACTTATTGGTAATTCTTTAGGCGGGATCATTGCAGTTGAAATGGCAAAGTTTATCCCGGTTGAAAAAGTTATCCTGATCTCCAGTATCAAAACCAGCGATGAGGCACCGGGATATTTTAAATTCTTCCGCGCGCTGCCTGTTTACAAACTTATCCCCGGTAAAGTGTTTAATTCGATGGGATCGATGGTCAAGCCTCTGTTTGGCCACATGAGCCAGGAGGATGCATGGTTATTTGGTGATATGCTCAAAAAATCATCCCCTGTATTTATGAAATGGGCTATGTATGCCATCCTGCATTGGAAGAACGAAATCATCCCGCCGAACCTTTACCACATCACCGGCGATAAAGACCTTGTGTTTGATTACAAAAGAATAAAAGGTGCTACCATTGTTGAAGGCGGCACACATATTATGATCTTTGACAAGGCAAAAGAAATCAACAAATTATTGAAGGGGATCCTGAAAAAATGAAATTACCTGAAAGCTATTACCTGGGCAATGACGTTGTAAGTATCAGTAAAGACCTGTTAGGCAAGTATTTATTTACCTGCATTGATGGTATAACTACAGGTGGTTATATTGTTGAAACAGAGGCTTATAATGGCGTTATAGATAAAGCTTCACATGCTTTCGGTAACCGCATTACGCCCCGTACTAAAACCATGTTTATGCAGGGCGGTATTGCTTATGTTTACCTGTGCTATGGCATTCATGAAATGTTCAATATCGTTACTTCAGTTGAAGGGCATCCGCAGGCTATCCTAATCAGGGCAATTCAACCTACCGAAGGTATTGAGGCTATGCAAGTGCGGCGCAATATGCCTGTGCTTAAGCCCAATATTACCTCAGGGCCTGGGTCGGTAGCTAAAGCTTTGGGAATTTCGCGTAATATCAATGCTTTCAGCCTGCAAAGTGATAGTATCTGGCTTGAAGATCGAGGGTTGCGCTTTTCAGATGACGAGATAAAAGCCGGTCCGCGGATAGGTGTGGCCTATGCAGCCGAAGATGCCTTGCTGCCTTACCGCTTCTACGTAAAAGGGAACATTTACGTAAGCAAGCCAAATAAATAAGCCGTCAATTTTGTATTATTGGCGAATGAACTATCAAAATGATCTGACATTTGCCCGGCAGCAGGATGAGCAGGACCCGTTAAAAAATTTCCGGAGCCGTTTTTTAATCCCCCGGCATAAGGGTGAAGATGCGGTTTACCTTTGTGGGAACTCACTCGGGTTGCAACCTGTTTCAGCGCAGCAATACCTGGCCGATCAATTAAACACCTGGCAAAACCTTGCGGTTGAAGGCTGGTTCCAGGGCGATGATCCCTGGCTTGATTATCATAAACAAATTCAGAGCTCAATTGCCCGCATTGTAGGGGCACAGGAAAATGAGGTGGCTGTAATGAACTCACTTACAGTAAATCTTCATTTACTGATGGTAAGCTTCTATAAACCAAGCAGTAAGCGATTTAAAATAATCATGGAAGGAGGGGCTTTCCCTTCAGATCAGTATGCGATGGAAAGCCAGGTAAGGTTCCATGACCTTGACCCGAAAGAGACAATCATTGAGATTTTCCCGCGGGAGGGAGAGGCTACTTTACGCACCGGAGATATCATCGATGCCATCGATAAAAATAAAAATGAACTTGCTTTAGTGCTGTTTGGAGGGATAAATTATTACACCGGGCAATTCTTCGATCTGAAAGCAATAGCTAATGCTGCCCATGAAGCAGGGGCATATGCAGGTTTTGACCTGGCCCATGCTGCCGGAAACGTACCCCTGCAATTGCATAATTGGGGCGCTGATTTTGCCTGCTGGTGCTCGTACAAATACATGAACTCGGGACCTGGTGGTATAAGCGGCATTTTTGTACATGAAAAGCATTTTACCGATAAAGAACTGAACAGGTTTGCCGGTTGGTGGGGATACCGGCGGGATAAGCAATTCCTGATGGCCCCGGGCTTCGATCCTGAAATGGGTGCTGCCGGCTGGCAGGTAAGCACAAGTCCAATCCCGCTCCTCGCTTTATTTAAAGCCTCTATGGCTATTTTTGATGATGCGGGCGGGTTAGATACCCTCCGGCAAAAAAGCATTCGTTTAACGGGCTATTTGGAGTTTTTAATTCAGGCGATCAATCAGGAGCTGGGCGAAGAGGCTTACAAGATCATAACACCCGCCGATCCGAATGCCCGCGGCTGCCAGCTTTCGGTGGTTTGTAAACAAAATGCACGTGCCATTTTTAATTACCTGGCACAGAATGGAGTTATAGGTGATTGGCGCGAACCGGATGTGATCCGCCTGAGCCCTGTACCGCTTTATAATACGTTTGAGGATGTTTACAAAACAGCCAAACTAATGGCTGATGCATTAAAAGCCGTTTAAATTTTCAGTGATATGGTTTATTACAATCCTAAAGAGTGGTTTTCATTTATCTTTAAAATAAACAAGGCCGAAACCCTTCGTGAGCTTTTTCCGCTTATGATTGCGGTTGGCGCATATGCCGGTGTGGTAACTTATTTCCTGATCGACTTTTGGCACCTGCCTGATACAAGCATCCTCAAAAAGGTGATCTTCATTCATCAAACCATAGGTTTTGTGTTTTCGTTGCTGCTGGCATTCCGTATTAATTCGGCTTATGACCGCTGGTGGGAAGGGCGTAAGATCTGGGGAAGCCTGGTTAATAACAGCCGTAACCTCGCCATTAAATTAAAGCACCTGATTGGTGAGGATGAGCTGGCTTTTTTCAATTATGCCATTCCCCGCTATGCAAGGACGCTTAGAGACCACTTGCGTGATGAATATGTTCCCGAAGATCAGTCTTTTATCAGCATTGATTCCCAAAAACATGTACCCAACCAGGTGGCATCTGAAATGATCAAAAACATTTACAGGCTCAATAAAGAGGGGGTTATTAACCCGGAGCAATTGTTTAGCATAACTGCCGAAATTACTTCTTTTACAGATATTTGCGGTGCTTGTGAACGCATAAAGAAAACGCCGATCCCGTTTTCATACAATGTATTTATCAAGAAGTTCATCTTCACTTACATTATGACCCTGCCGTTTACCTGGGCTTTTGATCTGAAGTATTTTATCATCCCGGTGATTGCTTTTGTGCTTTTTGTTTTTGCAAGTATTGAGTTATTAGCCGAGGAAATTGAGGATCCCTTTGGTCGCGACGCTAATGATTTGCCCTTGGATAGTATCTGCGAAAATATCCAAAAACACGTAGGGGAGTTGATAGGATAGAAGCATGCTCAAGATAGCTTACGATCCGATATATGCCCATCCGCTGCCCGAAGGCCACCGCTTTCCGATGCTAAAATATGAGTTGATCCCTGCCCAGCTACTGCATGAAGGTGTGATAGGTAAGGATAACCTGTTTTCGCCTGGCTTGTTAGACGAAGATATTATCCTCCGTACCCACGATAAAAATTACTGGCATCAGCTGCGCGACCTGACATTATCACCAAAAGAACAACGGCGAACAGGCTTCCCTTTATCCGCACGATTGGTAGAGCGGGAAATTCGAATTGCAAAAGGTACAATTGATGGCTGCCGGTATGCTTTTGAGAGCGGGGTTGCGTTCAATGTTGCTGGCGGCACCCATCACGCTGGCAGTAATTGGGGCGAAGGTTTTTGTTTATTAAATGATCAGGCAATTGCAGCTAATTATTTATTAGATAGTGAATTAACTAAAGCTATCTTAATAGTTGATTTAGATGTACACCAGGGCAACGGCACTGCCGAGATCTTTGAAAACGAACCGAGGGTATTTACATTTTCCATGCATGGGGCTAATAATTTCCCCTACAGAAAGGAACGATCTGATTTGGATATCCCCTTACAGGATGGCGTAAGCGATGACGAGTTTCTTGAAATCCTTCAATCAACACTGCCGGGATTGATTGAACAGCATAAACCAGGGTTTATCTTTTACCTTTCGGGCGTGGACGTTTTGGCTACTGATAAATTAGGTAAACTGGCCTTAAGCAAAGAAGCATGCAAAACCCGCGACCTGTTTATTTTTGAGCAATGCTTTAAACATCATATCCCTGTACAGGTGAGCATGGGAGGAGGCTATTCGCCGCAAATAAAAGATATTGTTGAGGCGCATTGCAATACCTTCAAAGCAGCTATCGACGTCTACTTTTAATCTTTTGCTATTATCGGTATTGCAGGCTTTATCTTGTGGCTTTTGCTGAGAAGGTTAAAACGTACAAATAAAAGTACCGATGCGGTTGCCAAACCAAGTACAAGGCCGTACCAAACACCATAAACACCCAGGTTAAATTTAATGCCAAGCAGATAGCCAATAGGCAATCCAATTACCCAGTAAGCTAAAAAAGTAATTACGGTTGGAATGTTTACATCGCCCATGCCCCTTAGTATGCCAAGCCCGACAACCTGCGCTCCATCAAACAACTGAAAGAATGCTGCTATGATAAGTAGCTGTGATGCAATCACTATTACATCTTTATCCGAAGTAATTATCCATGGTAAAAGGTGCCTGCCTAAAGCAAATACTACTGCGGTAAAGCTCATGAACAGCAATACAATGTGGTAGTTGGAAATAGCTGCAAGCCTTAAATTACGATGATCGCTCACACCAAAATAGTTTCCCGATTTAATAGCTGCAGCCGCACCAATGCCACTGGCCATCATATAGGTCATAGATGCCATGGTTATAGTTACCTGGTGTGCGGCCTGGGCTACCACACCAATAGTGCCAACTAACAAAGCAGCACCGCCAAAAGCACTGATCTCAAAAGTGTATTGCATTGCCACCGGTGCCCCAATTTTCATGATCTGAATACCGCGGATCCTGTCGATATTTTTAATGGCAAAATCAGTTAAATACGTTTTGAAATTTTTCGACTTGAAAACATATATTCCCATTACCGTGGCCATCAAACAGCGGTCGATAAGTGTGCTGTAGCCTACACCTTTTATGCCCATGGGATGAACACCAAACAACCCTTTAACAAAAATGATCCCCAGGCAAATGTTGATAATATTACCCCATATGGATATCATCATGGCTTGTTTGGTAAAGCCCAGGCCTTCCGCAAATTGCTTGAACGTATTGAAAATTAACAGCGGGATAAGAGATAAGCTAAGCAGGAATAAATAAGGTTTGGCTTCCTTAACAACCTCGGGCGATTGGTCAAGATGGCCGATAAGTAACATGGTGCCAAAGTAAATTCCGCAAAACAGGATAATCCCGCTCAGCATATTCAGGAATAAACTATTGGATAATAACAGCCCGCATTCTTTGTGATTTTTACGGCCATTGTTTTGAGCGATAAGTGGTGTTAAACCATAGGAGATGCCCATGCCAATAACCAGCGGAACCATAAAAAGACTGTTTACTGTTGATACAGCAGCCAAAGAAACAGTACCGGCAAAGTGCCCCACAATAATGGTATCAGACATTTGAACAGCCGTATGCCCAACGTTTGATATAATTACCGGGATAGCCAGTTTAAGGCTTTCAAGATAATAAGGTTTGTATTTTTGGTAAACGGCTCTCATAGTTACTTAGGCTGCAGGAGCGCAAAAGTAACCATTTGGGTACACACAAAAGTCAGCAGGCTGTATAATATTCTTCCTTTTCGGTTGTGTTGATCTTGATCAGGCCTGACAAAATCAAATCTACAAGTACATTCTGAGCACGGCGGCGCCCAACTTTAAGCAGTTCGCTGCACTCTTTTATGGTGATTCGCCCAGCAGTTTCAAGATGGCCAAGCAATGTTTTTTCGCTGTCAGAGTACTCAATCAGTACGCCCTCACTATTTGATGAGCGCTTTAAAACCTCCAGTACAATTTTACTGGCCAGTACGCTCTTATCTTTCACGCGTACATAAGCCCACCATTTTCCATCCTCAGCAAGTGCATAGTGTGGCTTCAGTTCGCTTGCCGGGGTATCAACAACCAGCACTAATTTATCATCAAAATAAATCTCCTCAAATGTAGGCTCAAGGGCTGGGCGCGAAAAAAGATGAGCCGCTTTGGTAATCATGTACCGTTCCTCGTCTTCAGATTTTACACCTTTTATCGTGCCGTCGTCAGTTACGCCAATAAGTAATTTACCACCTTTGTTGTTGGCAAATGATACCATTGTACGGGCTATTTTTTCGCAGCTGGTTATCGTTTTTTTAAAATCGACCGTTACACTTTCTCCTTCAAAAATCAGCTTCTTAACATTTGTTTTATTCATAGCCTTTTTATTAATTATTGGGGCTTAATATATGGTGTAAAGATCTCCATCCATGTTTCCGGGCGGGCGATTGGTGAAAAACCGAATTGACTGTACAAGTTATGGGCATCTTTTGTAGCTAATGACCATCTTCTTAAACCTTTCAGATCGGGATGTTTCAGGATAGTTTGTACCAGCCATTTGGAAAGGCTTTTGCCGCGATAAGCAGGCAAAACAAATACATCGCAGATATAGGCAAACGTAGCACTATCGGTAACCACACGCGCAAAGCCCGCCTGTTCATTATTAAAATAAATACCAAAACACATGGAATTTTCAATGGCCTTAGCCAGTTTTTGCCGCGGAATACCTTTTGCCCAGTACGATTCGTTATTAAGATAATCATAAATAACATCAACATTAAGCAGGTTTTTATCGTTTGAGATCATGAAGCCTTTTTTCTCAAAAACCTCGTCATTCATAATTACAGTCATCAGTATAAGTTATATAGTAGTTTCAATAAAGTTTAAGTTTCGTACATAAACCTCATTCATGAGGGATACGCATATTTCGCCATCTTTATTGTAAATGTCAATAGGGAAGGAGCGAATAAATTTACCTTCCGTATTTAAAATATGTTCCGCCTGTGCTATATCGCTGTCAGTCAGCTCAATGCTAAATGATAAATTTACTGCAGCCGGTTTTGTGTATCGTATAGTTGCCGATTTTGACCACACCATTAGTTTATAGCCCTTGTGACTAAATATTTGATGAAACAGTAAGGGATAAAAAGGATCGGCAGCCGAAAAAATTGTACCGCCAAAAATTGTGTTATTATAGTTTTTATTAAGGAAGCTTTTCCTGATCCTCACTTCAACACCACGATAGCCTTTGCTAAACTTAACTACCCAGATACGCTGGAAAAGGAGAGGAGGGTAGAAGCGCATTACCCACTTTAATAATCCTTCGGATACTACCATAACGCTTAAATATCAGAAAAAAATTAAATACTGAGCAGTAAATGTGGATCAAATGAACCTATGTTTAAAAATAAAAAGATAGAAAAACCCCAGGCAAGCTGTAAACAATAAGCTTAAAGCTGGGTTTATAGTATGGTTCAAGACAAATTGATAATTTAATCTAAAGCAAATAACTATGAAAAAGCAATTTTTAAGTTTCGCGCTTGTCGCGGCAATGATCGGCGCAATTGCAACAAGCTGCAGCTCGGAAAAAAAGGCCGGCGGCGGATCTGACAGTACAAAAATGGACTCAACAAGTCAAAGTGCTCCGGCACCTGCTGCTACTGACACGACTAAAACCGACACTACCAAAAAAGACACAACCAAGAAAATGTAATTTGGTAAGGCATAAAAAAACCCGGCCAGGTATTTCACCGGTCGGGTTTTTTTATGCTTATTTCTCTTTAAAGTTTTAAAACGCTGTTTTTATAACGCCGCCGTCGGCCCGCAAAGTGGCGCCATTTGTTGCTGCCGATAATGGGCTTGCAACATAGGTAACCAAATTGGCAATTTCATCTGTTGTAATAAAGCGTTTTATTAATGAAGTACCACGCATATTGGTAAAAAATTCCTTTTCTATTTCAGCGTTACTTAAGCCCTGGTCTTTTGCCAAAGCCTCTATAAAATCGCCAACACCTTCAGATA
Source organism: Mucilaginibacter angelicae (assembly GCF_042434235.1). Classification (NCBI taxonomy): domain Bacteria; kingdom Pseudomonadati; phylum Bacteroidota; class Sphingobacteriia; order Sphingobacteriales; family Sphingobacteriaceae; genus Mucilaginibacter; species Mucilaginibacter angelicae. The sequence goes on from NZ_JBHLTS010000076.1 coordinate 221,048, forward strand.
AAGTTGGGCCTGGTAAAACGGTATTAACAGTAACGCCTGTGTTTTTAGTAAGCTCAGCTAAACCACGTGCAACTGCGATTTGGGCAGTTTTGGTTGTTCCGTAATGGATCATTTCTTCAGGGATCTGATAAGCCGATTCGCTGGAAATAAAAATAATGCGGCCCCAGTTTTTACTGATCATCCTGTCGAAATAAGCCCGCGATAAGCGCACTCCGCTTAAAACGTTAACTTCAAAAAATTTCATCCAGTCGGCATCAGTAATTGCAGCAAATGGTTTGGGCTCAAAAATACCAACATTGTTTACCAGGATATCAACTTCGGGTAATTGGTTAATCAATGCGTCAATCTGTTGTATATCTGAAAAATCTGCAGCAATACCTTTGATTTTATTATTACCGGTTTCTGCAATCAGTTTTTTTACAACTTCGTCAACCTTGGTTTGGTTACGGCCATTTACATATACTGTAGCACCTTCATTAGCTAATGATTTTGCAATTGCATAACCAATACCGGCTGTTGATCCGCTTACCAGTGCTGTTTTATCGTTAAGTTTAAGATCCATGATTTTATTTTTTGCTTTAATAACACAAGTGTAACACCGATGTTAGCTTTTAGCAGATATTAAAATCAAAAGATTAAACAACCTTGACAATTGATGCTGAGATTTGAATTTAACCCTGACCTGGCTGATACATTCTTTTTTCAACCGGTTGATAATATTCATTTAAATTTTCAGGTACACGGGATTTATATCCCAGAATCTGCCTTAGGTCATCGCTTAATCCTTCGCCAAATTCGTAACCTAAAAATCTCGGATAATCAAGTTGCTGTTTGAAGAAAGGCCGGGTAAAAGCCATGGTTAATGTTCGTCTTTTTCCGTCGGTATAATTTTTACCGGCTGCATGCCATAAATTGGAATCGAACAAAATAATGCTGCCTCTTTTTGCATTGGCACGATCTGCATTTTTGTAAAAGAAATCGCTTTCGGGTTTTTCATCGCCTTTATGCGATCCGGACAAGAAATAAGTTGATCCATTTTCGGCAGTAAAATCATCTAATACGATCATCATCTGGATCATTATTTTAAAATCACCGGTAAAGCTTCTTATATCCCTGTGTATATTCTGAACATAAGGTTTTTCGTCTCTTAAATTAATGACCGCCCCTAATGAATTTATAATGTAATTCCCTTTTAAAAAATGCGTTATCTGGTCTGCGCAATATTTCCGTTCAAGGAATTTTAATGAAAACCATTCCCGCTCAACAAGATGGTGTAAGGTTCCGTTCATGTTGTCGCCTATACCATTGGCAATTTGGATTTTACGCCTGACATCGTATGCAGGTACCAATGAATCTGTTATTTCATCGATGAAGGCGTCATCCAGGGCATCTTCATATATAATCCATCCATATTTGTCCATTACCTGGTCAAAATGTACAAGGTCAGCATCTGAATAGTTAAATTTATTTTCCATTTTATAATTAATTAAGGTTCGCGATTGCAGGGGTTTCGGTTTCAGAGGTAGTTGGTTGCGTTTTTTTTTGAGGCTGACGGTATAATGGAAAGAATTTAACTTCCGCATCGGTTTTTATGCCCGATCTTAAAACAAGATCATTATAAGCGGGTTCATCATTTACATAACACCAGATCCTGTCTTTTACCTGTAGGTTTGAGAAGAGTTTTTTGAAATTAAAAAGAGAATCTTCCTTTCCGCCAACGCCCCCTCCAAGGTGAAATATCTTTTTTCCTAACCTTCTGCCAATTATGCTTATTTCGTCTGTTAATAATTTACTTGGGGAGATATTCAGATAATCGGGCGATGTAGCCGAAAGATGATTTCTGACGATATCATCAGATAGTAAAATGAGCGCTCCGCACATAAGCTTAGGGCCGTCGTAAATTAAAACGAGTTTGTTTTTCATGTACTCTTCATTAAGAAGATTGATGAAATGCTGAACATCAAAATAATAGTTGGGCGAAGCATTCAACCGATCCATGTTTTTATAATACATTTCCGCGAAATCTTCAATTTCCTGAATGCAATCTGCCTCCTTGATAACATACCCCATTTTTCGCAGGCTTCTTATCTGGCGGCCAAGTCTTTTATCATACCTGTTCCGTTGATCATCTACAGGTATCGAGAGGTCGACATACAATGTTGTTCCGTTATCTTTAATACCGCCAATGTTTTCCAGTAAATGATACTGATCAAGAAACGGATGCAATCTTGAAAAGATGCAAATGGACGATTCTTCTTTCATGAAAGCTTTGAATGCAGCTTTAAATTGAGCGATTGTTGTGTTTGGCAGATCGGTGAGTTTAACATTGGATACAGGCCCGGAATAACCATACACACAGGTCATATCGAAATATTCTGAGCCTTCGATCTTTCTTTTGATCACCGGTAGTGCTACGAAGATTTCTTTTTCTTTATAAACAAACAGGAGCGGTTCGCCTTCAGTATTTAAGGAGTGATAATACCAGGTGTGAAATCCTTCGTGTGCATATGACAGGCTTATATATTCGTCCCAGTCTTCTCTATTACGAATGGTGAGATTTTGGTAGTCCATGGGGTAGATTTTTAATTGTGTGTGATTGTTATTAATTATAGTACCCTGGGGGAGGGCAGGTTTGTTCAAAGCAGCCAGGGGTGTCTGACAGTTTAGGGCTAAAAAAAGAAAAAGTTTATTCCGGCGCTGAGATCGGGCGCAAATTGATTGTTTACCGGAAAAGTTAAACTATGAATTGATTAAAGCAGGTATTTTACAGTATCAAAAGCTTTGCGTAGCCGAGACCTGCGCAATTCAAATAGGATATATCTTTTAATGTATAACAGCAAAAGCATTTTTTTTTGCATTCCGCGATAAGTAAACCGCCTGATGATCAGGTTAAAATCGCTGATAACCATTTCCATACGTGCTTCATTCCTTATCATGCTCCAAATACCTCCTGCGTGATTACGATAACAGCTCATCACTTCAGGCATCACGTATATTTTTCGGCCGGTGTTGAATGTAGCAAAAAGCTTAAAAAACTTATCAGCTGCATAACAGTTTGGATACCAAGACTTTTGAAACAGCTCATGCACTTCAGGGATATTATGATAAACAAGAGTAGCTGTTTTAGTTTCTACCTGTCGGCCTACTAACAGGTCATGGTAGGTATACTCCAGAGGCACCGGATTAGCCTCCATATTCAAGGTATTGTTATGGATGTCAATTACCCGTGTATAATGGCAGCAAATAATATACTCCGGGTTATTTTCCAAAAAATCGACTTGTTTCTGCAGCTTTTGTGGATTTGTCCAATAGTCGTCTCCATCGCAAAGGGCAATATATTTTCCTTCGCATGCGTTTAAAGTGTTAATGGTATTAAGGTGGGCGCCACGATTTTTTTCGGGTAAAATCAATTTTATTTTATCAGGGTATTTTTCTTTGTATGACCTCAATATTTCAGTAGTGCCATCGGTTGAGCAATCATCACCAATAACAATTTCATATCGAAAACTGGTTTCCTGCATCAAAAAACTCTCAATGGCCTGGCCGATAAATTCTTTATGGTTGTAAGTAGTGCAGCAAACACTAACCATCAAATCCTGGTCTGTTATCATAAAAAAATTAAAAATTATTGTGGCTTATTATAAATTGGTTTCTTGATGCAGATTGTATTCAAATGTGATATGGATACTTACAGGAATACATTGAATACGGCACAATGCTTCGCCATATGACTCACATTTTATCTATTTAATCGAAAAGTCTATTGTGTCAAATAGCTTTTAATGCAACTGGGTTTCGATCAAAAAATCAATAATTACGAGTCGGCTATAATACAGCATTTTTGCTATGTCAAATATATTTAATTCGCATCCAATAGCAGCCAGCGCCACTTTATTGGCTCTGAAATTGTAAAGTACTTTTCAAATACTTTACACACATGTGAATGCCTGTAAATATTTGGTGTATACCCGTGCAATCAGTTATGGATTTTAATTAAAAATTGAATAACAACAGCGTAAATTTATTTCTCAAAACAATTCTCATAATTAACATTATGTTAAATAACGGATTTAAAAGAAAGGCCTTTTTTCAAGGCCCCTCTTTTTTATTTTTTATCTGATTGATTATTGGTTTGCTGGTAAAGCATCAATCTGAGCTTTTAATTTTGCAGCGTTTGCATCATCTTTAACACCTAAATAGTAAGTCCTCAAGTTTTGCAGCGCATCAATTGATTTTGGTTGAAGTTCTGCCGCTTTCAGTAAGTATGGTTTAGCTTGTTCAAACTGTGCCTTAGCTTTGGCTATAGCAGCATCATATTCTTTTTGTTTGTTGGCCGGTAGTTTATTAGCAGCATTGTAAGCATCAATGGCTGGGTTTAAAATTACATAGCCGTAATTTAAATTAGCTTCAAAATAGTTAGGGTCAATTTCTAAAGCTTTTTTATACATTTCTCCGGCTTTCACGTAAGCTTCCGCTTTTGATGCCTGTAACTTTGCTTTTGCAGCGGCATCTTTAGTAGCGCCAGCTTCTTTTGCGTAATTATCTGCTGTTTGTGAATAAGTTAAGCCAGCGTAGTAATATAAAGTTTTGTTTTTAGGATCATTGGCTAAGGCCGCCTGGATCTTATCGCTAACTTCTTTTTCTTTTCCGGTTTGTAAGCTGATTTCTATTTCACGTTTGCGTAACTCACTGTTTGCAGGATATTTGGTTACACCTTCAGAAACGGTTTTAAGCGCGCCTGCTGTATCCTTGCTTGCAAGATACAATGATGAAAGATCAAGGTAAACACCAGCATTTTTTGAATATTTTGTAGTTACCAGTTTGCTGTAGTTAGATATTGCAGCCGGATAGTTTTTTCCGTTTGCAGCTGCAAGGCCTGTGTAATAAATAGCGTTGGTATCTTCAGGCAATACGGTGCGGTAAAAATCAAATGATTTGTAAGCCAGGTCATATTTACCGGCAGAATATTCTTTTACGCCTTTAGTTAACTGATATTGGGCTAAGTTTAAGTATGCCTCATCAATCATTTTTTTGTTTTCGCCTTTGGTATCAACTTCTTTAGCTTTTCTCAAAGCTTCATCGGCAGTGGTAAACAATGGCAACGAAGTTGCAGGTACAGTGTCCTGAACAGCTAACGCTGAATAAATTGAACCTTTTACAGCGTAGGTAAGCGGTAAAGCGGCAGTTTTTTCATTGGCCGCAGCTTTGTCTATCGACTCTTTTGCAGTAGTAAGACTTTTGCCCGCCATTGATGCCATTGCCGGCTGTCCCCTTAAGCCTGAATATTTTTCATATTCTTCTTTTGCTGTATTTAACTCCCCTTTTTGTGCAAAAGCTGTTGCTGAAACCAAGCCTAACAGGCCCGCCATCAAAAGTTTGATTTTCATGATTATTATTGATTGGTTAACTGTTTTAGTTTATTGTTTATTCTGTCTAACTGATCCTGGTTATTGGTTTTTGCGTATGCCAGCTGTAAAGCCTGCAAGCTATTCACATTGTTTGGTGAAATTTCATTGGCCTTTTCAAGCCATTGTATAGCCCTTCCAAGGTCCTGGGTGCTCTTCTCCCCTTTTGCAGCTGTACTTTGTTTTAAATATAATAGCCCTAAATTAAATACCGGATCAAAATATGTTCCGCTTAGTTCAATGGCATGTAAGTAAAGAGATTCTGCCTGGTCAAATTTATCTAAATGATCGTAACAATTAGCTGCAACAAATGCAATATCGGCGTTATTTGCATTAATATCAAGCAAGGGGCCAATTAAGGGCTCTAAGGCCTTATAATTTTTCTTGTTGTTGTAGATATTGGCTTCATCAAGCAGTAAAAACCTGTCATTAGGCAAAATCTTCCTCCCCTTTTGAAGGATCTGCAAAGCCCTGGTAGTATCCCCTAATGATTTGTAGATATTTGACGCTGTTTCAATATATTCAGTACGGGCACTGTCAACCTGGAGCATGGTACTGTAATATCTGGCAGCATCCTGCAAGTTACCGGCTTTGTTATTTGCGAAAGCAATATAAGTATTGATCTGGCCCATCTCCGGTGCATACTTCTTCGCACTTTCAAAAAAAGTTTTGGCATTGGCGAAATCCGAATTATTTACTGATTCAAAACCCTTACGGATATACACATTTGCCAGGCAGCGCTTGGTATAATCCAATTCGGACTGGTATTTGAAAATTTTGCTCATGCCCGATAGCCTGTCAACCAGTTTGGTTGTTTTGTCGAGCATATCTGCAGGCATGCCAAGTTTGTTCAAAGAGTCGATATACAGGATACTTGAGTTTACAATAGCCCTGTATAGGTTCTTTTCAATATCAGCCGTATCCGACTTTGTAATAATTAAACTATCTGCAGATTTTTTGGCTGCTGCCAAATACTTCAGGTCGTTTTTCTGTTTATAAAAAGCCAGGTTATTTACTACAACCTTAAGCGCTTCTTTTTGTGCGAAGGCAAAGGTTGTAGTAAAGCTTGTAATTAAAACCGATAAAATGATCTTGCGGTAGTGCATATTTATTATTCTGTTGTATCGTCAGTTGATGGTTCTGCGCCATTTTCAGCTGTATCACTGTCACCTGTATTTTCGGTGGTAGTTTCAGTGCCTTCGGCATTTTCATCTCCTTCTTTTACTTCTGCATCCTCATCATGCTCAATTTTGGCTACTGATGCAATTTCGTCGTTATTTTTAAGTGTGATAAGCCTTACACCTTGTGTAGCACGGCCCATTACCCTTAATTCACTTATTGCAATACGGATTATGATACCTGATTTATTAATGATCATCAAGTCTTCTTTATCTGTAACACCTTTTATGGCAACAAGGTTTCCGGTTTTTTCAGTAATATTTAGTGTTTTTACACCTTTACCACCACGGTTTGTGACACGATAGTCTTCAATATCGGTACGTTTACCGTATCCTTTTTCTGATACTACCAATACGGTTGTTTCAGCATCATCAATAGCTATCATGCCAACTACCTCATCATTTTCATCGTCGAGGGTGATACCACGAACACCGGTAGCGGTACGTCCCATCGGCCTAACTGTTGACTCATTGAAACGGATAGCGCGACCTGATTTAAGGGCCATCACAATCTCGCTGCTGCCGCTGGTTAAGCTTGCTTCAAGTAATGAATCGCCTTCGTTAATGTTGATGGCATTGATACCGTTTGAACGCGGACGTGAATAAGCCTCCAATGAGGTTTTCTTGATGGTACCTTTTTTGGTACACATAATGATAAAATTATTCTCAAGGTAGTTTTGATCTTTAAGCGAGATCAGTTTAATATAAGCCTTGATGTTTTCTTCTTTAGGGATATTAATGATATTCTGGATGGCACGCCCTTTTGAGGTACGGGTACCTTCCGGTATTTCAAATACCCTGAGCCAGAAACATTGTCCCGATTCGGTAAAGAACAACATGTAGTTGTGATTTGAGGCAATAAGCAGGTGCTCAATGAAATCCTCATCACGGCTGTTGCTGCCGATGGCACCTTTACCTCCCCTGCTCTGCCTGCGGTATTCGGTAAGCGGGGTACGTTTGATATAGCCTTCGCGTGAAATTGTAATTACTACGTCCTCGTCCTCAATAAAGTCCTCAGTTTGCATTTCGGCAGATGAGTGAACCATTTCTGTGCGGCGCTCATCACCATATTTTTCCTTAACTTCAAGTAACTCATCTTTGATGATCTGCATTCTTAAGCCTTCGTCGCTCAGGATGCTTTTTAAATGTTCAATGAGTTGCATTAAAGCGGCATATTCGTCTTTAATCTTATCACGTTCAAGTCCTGTTAACCTCCTTAAGGTCATGTCAAGAATAGCACGCGCCTGGATATCTGTTAAACCAAAGCTGGTCATCAAGCCTTCTCTTGCTTCATCCGGGGTTTGTGAAGCACGGATCAGGCGGATAACCTCATCAAGATGATCCAAAGCTATCAATAAGCCCTCAAGAATGTGCGCACGTTTTTCAGCTTCGTTAAGCTCAAATTTGGTACGGCGTACAACAACTTCGTGGCGGTGCTCAACAAAGTGATGAATCAAATCCCTCAGGTTAAGCAGCATTGGACGGCCATTAACCAGCGCGATGTTGTTTACACTAAATGAGGTTTGAAGTGCTGTATATTTAAACAGGTTGTTTAATACGATAGCTGCATTAGCATCACGTTTGATTTCGTACACTACGCGGATCCCTTCACGGCTCGATTCGTCGCGAATGGCCGAGATACCTTCCAGTTTCTTTTCGTTAACCAGTTCGGCAGTACGCTCAATCATCAAAGCTTTGTTTACCTGGTAAGGTATTTCACTTACAATGATGCGTTCACGTTCGCCGTTGTATGTTTCAATTTCGGCACGGGCGCGGATCACCACCCTGCCGCGACCTGTTTCCAGTGCTTCGCGCGGGCCATCATAACCGTAAATGATACCGCCGGTAGGGAAATCGGGGCCTTTTACATATTTCATTAACTCGCCAACCTCTATCTGACGGTTATCAATTAATGCCATAGTAGCGTCAATCACTTCCGAAAGATTGTGCGGCGCCATATTGGTAGCCATACCTACCGCAATACCCGAAGCCCCGTTAACCAGCAGGTTAGGGAATTTGGATGGCAGTACGGTTGGTTCCTGCAGCGAGTCGTCAAAGTTTAATTGAAAATCAATGGTGTCTTTGTTGATATCGGCAAGCATCTCCTCGGCAAGCTTTTGCAAGCGTGCTTCTGTATAACGCATTGCCGCCGGCTCGTCACCATCAACAGAACCGTAGTTACCCTGGCCCTCAACCAGCAGGTAGCGTAAGCTCCACTCCTGGGCCATACGTACCATAGTATCATATACCGATTTATCACCGTGAGGGTGATACTTACCCATTACCTCACCCACAATACGGGCAGATTTTTTATAGGGCTTGTTATTTGTTAAACCCAGGTCAAGCATACCGTAAAGCACACGCCTGTGTACCGGTTTCAGTCCATCGCGGACATCGGGCAGCGCCCTGGAAACAATCACCGACATTGAATAGTCAATGTACGCCGATCGCATTTCCTCATCAATATTTATCGAAATTATCCTGTCTTCTGCGTGTGAATTATCGTTTTCTGTTCCTTCAGCCATTTTAAATTATTTGTAGAACCTTCTCTTATAATTGCGTGTTAAAATTGATTTTTCAACGACCTGCGAAGTTAAAAAAATACTTGGTATTGCGCCAACTTAGTAACAAGAAAGCGCGGCACATATTGCCATGGACACAACAATTTTGTTACTTTAATCAGGGTTTATTTAACTTTTACCCAGTAATCTTCAACCTTGTTGCCGTTAGGCAAAACCGAAAGCAGTTTAAGCGTATCGTTACTGATTGTGTAGTTGTATTTTATGGTTTTATTAAGCAGTTTTGACTCCTGCATACAATAGGTCTGGGTTTCAAAGCAGGTATCGTCTTTTAGCTGGTAATCGCCTTTTTCATATATTACGGTTTTTTCCCCATCCTCTATTACTTTAGCTTTATAATGCTCATCATCGTAAATGCGTTGTAGTTTATAGGCTGTAGGGGCTGCATCAAGCTTTCCGTTAATTATGCCGCCGCGATATTCCCAGTTGCCTTTCAGCGGGCTATCGGCAAAGCGGAAAGCGCATAGCAATAATGTGATGATTATTGGTAGAATAGATTTTTTCATTGGTGATATTATTAGCTAAAAGCTGAAAGCTTTTTTCCTTCCCTTTTGCTTTTAGCTTTCTGCTTTCAGCTTAACCCTGTACCCAGTTAATGCCTTTTTTTAGTAAAGATAGTGTTTTTTCCTCTTCGCTGCCAGCTACCGGATGATAGTCATAAACCCATTTGGCTGTAGGCGGTAGGCTCATCAGTATCGACTCAATGCGGCCATTGGTTTCCAACCCGAATTTGGTACCTGCATCATAAACCAGGTTAAATTCGGCATAACGGCTGCGGCGCTGATATTGAAACAATTGCTGCGCTTCTGTAAATGATTTATCGCGGTTGCGGTTTACCAATTCGGTGTATAATGGTGCAAACGAGCGGCCAACTGATTTTGAAAATTCAAAGATATCCTCCCAGCTCAATTCGTCATTGGCGGTGAGCCTGTCATAGAATATGCCGCCTATGCCGCGGGTTTCGTTACGGTGTTTGATGTAGAAATAATCATCGGCCCATTTTTTAAAGCGGGGATAAAAATCGGCATAATACTGATCGCAGGCAGCTTTTAAGCCTCCATGAAAAAAACGGGCATCATCTTCAATTACATAGTGAGGGGTTAAATCAATACCGCCGCCAAACCAGCGAACCGGTTTCTGGCTATCGCCCATGGTTGAGGGCATTTCAAAATAACGGATGTTCATATGGATGATAGGCACCAGCGGGTGATTGGGATGGATCACAATAGATACGCCGGTAGCAAAAAAATCATCCTGCTCAACCTGCAGCGCCCGCTTCATAGTATCGGGCAAATGACCGTGAACTGCTGAAAAATTAACCCCGCCTTTTTCAAGGATCTTCCCATTCTGGATAACCCGGGTACGGCCACCACCTCCACCCTCGCGCTCCCAAAGTTCCTCTTCAAATTTTGCTGCGCCATCCAATTGTTCAAGTGCGGCGCAGATCTCATCCTGTATTTGCTTATAATCTTCGGCTATTTGTTCTTTGCTGATCATAGGCTGTAAAAGTAATGAATTTTGAAGATTGCCGGGGAAGCCTTTTGTAAAGCAGTAAAGGAGGATTAATGTAGCTGTTGTATCGCACTGATAAGAGAAAACTCAGCATGTTCAACTTTTTAAGTGTAAACATATAGATAAAATCAAATAATTGATAGTCAGCTATTTAAATGTTCATGTTTTAACAGATTAAAAAATAAAACACTGATTATTAGCGGTTTGCAATTTTACATCCCTGCAACATTAAACATTTTGAACACCCCTTTTTCAAAAACTGAACACCTGACTTTTTAGCTTATTTCCACATAGTTCAGGTCCTTACCAAAAGTTTCTTTCAGCTGGCTTAAGGATAATAATGCGACTGCCGTAAGGATACCCATCATAATATATCCCGATTTGATATACCCGTATTTAGCATTGAACGCGTTGAATGCTAATGTTATCGGGATCAATGAGCCGCGTACAAAATTAGGCACTGTGGTGGTAACCGTTGAGCGGATATTAGTGCCAAATTGCTCGGATGCTATGGTCACAAAAGTTGCCCAGTACCCAACTGTGCATCCCATAAAGAAACTCAGTACCGCAAAGCGTTCAGGTGTGATGCCATTATCGCTCAGGTAAAAATGCACACTTACCAATGAAAGTATTAAAAATACAGCCATGGTTAATTTTCGCGATTTGGTAACCTGGGCCAGTAAGCCGGCCACAATATCGCCAATGGCAATACCAATGTAGCTGTAAAAAATACCATCGCCAGGTTTAATTATCGTTTTGGCCCCTAATGCAGCTCCAAACTTATCCGAAAAACTGATCAGTACACCTACCACATACCAAAGCGGTGCGCCTATCAGGATACAAAAGAGGTATTTTTTTAACCGTTCCCAGTTAGTAAACAGCATAAATATGTCGCCTTTAGACACATCGCTTTTCTCTACATTTTTAAACATGCCCGATTCAAAAGTACCGATGCGGAGCAGCAACAGCAATATACCTAAACCGCCGCCTACAAAGTAAGCATTGCGCCATCCAAATTTAGCTACCGCGTAAGCTGCTGTTGCACCAAATAAACCAATAACGGCAACCATCATGGTTCCGTATCCGCGGTTTTCCTTGCTTAATGTTTCGCTAACCAAAGTAATACCTGCGCCAAGCTCACCTGCCAGGCCAAGCCCGGCAATAAACCGCACAATGGCATAAGTATTTACATCATGAACCAGGCCGTTTGCAAAATTGGCGATAGAATAAAGTAATATCGAACCAAAAAGCACTTTAATGCGGCCAAGCTTATCGCCTACAATACCCCAAATAATGCCGCCAAGCAACAATCCCAACATCTGGATACTGATGATAAATTGGCCTTTATCAGTTATTTCCTGGGCATTTAAGCCAATATCTTTAAGGCTGGGAATCCGTACTATCGAAAAAACTAAAAGATCGTATATATCAACAAAATAGCCCAGGGAAGCAACAAGTACTAAGAAAATAGCATTCCCTGTAACTTTGGCATTGGTAGCATCGGTCATAAAGTGTAAAAATTGGTTGGCTAATGTAGGCGATTTGTTCAGATAAAAACAAAAAAATCAGCACAAAAAAAACCCCTGTTAAGGCAGAGGTTTTGTGAGTAAATTTTTTTCAATAACTTTATATATTTATACCTTTTTCACGTTAACTGCCTGTAAACCTTTTCTGCCTTCTTCAACATCGTACGTAACGCTGTCGTTATCTTTTATGGCATTTACGCCGCCTTGCACGTCTTTGAAGTGTACAAAAAGATCCTTACCCTCTTCGGTAATAATAAAGCCATAACCTTTCTGTGTGTTAAACCATTTTACTTTTCCAGTTTTCATAATTATAATAATAGTAATAAAAAATTCGTGTTAAGATCTACTAAAACCAAACTGAAAACAAAATAGGTTTATATTGGTTCAGAAGGAATAGACATCCAGCTTCCCTCAAATATATAAAATTATTAAATAAACCAAATAAAATTATTTATTTGGTTGTGGTGTCAGGCGCAAATAGGGCTTAACCGCCGTAAAACCCTTTGGAAATTTGGCGGGGATGTCTTCAGTCTTGATTGCGGGCACTACTACAACGTCCTCTCCTTCCTTCCAGTCGGCAGGTGTGGCAACACTATAATTGGCAGTTAACTGCAGTGAATCTATCACCCTTAAAATCTCCTGGAAGTTGCGGCCGGTTGATGCAGGATAAGTGATGATCAGCTTAACTGCTTTGTCAGGCCCGATAATAAATAAGGAACGCACAGTAGCATTTACCGAAGCATTTGGATGGATCATATCATAAGCTTCAGAAATTTTACGGTCTTCATCGGCAATGATCGGGAAGTTTACTTCAACGCCCTGGGTTTCATTAATGTCCTGGATCCAGCCGTGATGCGATTCTACCGAATCAACGCTAAGCGCCAGTACTTTAACATCACGTTTGGTAAACTCATCTTTTAAAGCAGCTGTTTTGCCAAGCTCGGTGGTACAAACAGGTGTATAATCGCCAGGGTGCGAGAATAATACGCCCCAGCTATCGCCTAAATATTCATAAAAGTCAATTTCGCCTTCTGATGTTTTTGCTTTGAAGTTTGGCGCTTTATCGCCCAGTCTTAAACTCATAATTGATAGAATTTTTGTTGTAAATTAATACGACTAAGTTACTATACATTCATAAACAAATGCAAACAAACTTTAAATAATCATATTGTTTACGCCAACATTACAAAGGTTGTGTTGTTGAAGTTTGAAATAATACAACTATATTCATGAGCAAACACACCTATGATACCGGCATAATTGGCAATTGTGCCTTTTTAGCCCATATTAATAAAAATACCAATGTCGACTGGCTTTGCTGGCCGCGTTTTGACAGCACTTTTATTTTTGGCGGACTGCTTGACAAGGAAAAAGGCGGAGAGTTTTCGATCCGTCCTGAAGGTGAATACACCACAGTACAACATTACCTGGAAAATACCAATGTTTTAATTACCGAAATAAGTCCTGCAAGCGGCGGTAAATACCGCATAACTGATTTTGCACCACGCTTTTATCAGCACCAGCGTTACTATAAACAATTGATGCTGATCAGGAAAATTGAAGCGATTGAAGGTTCGCCAAGGATTATTGTTAAGTGCGAGCCTGTATCCGAGTATGGTGCTGTTAAACTCAGCGTAAACCGCGGCAGTAATCATATCCAATATCAGGGCGGTGAAGAAAATATTCGTCTTACCACCAATATCCCGATAAGCTATATTTTTGATGAGCAGCCATTTGTGCTCAACGAAACCAAGTACCTGGCCATGACCTATGGTGAACCGCTTGAAGCACCGCTCATCAGCACTGTTGATCGTTTTTTGGCCGAAACCGTGCAATACTGGCGTACCTGGATCAAGCACTCATCAATCGCCACCTATTTTCAGCCTTTTGTAATCCGTTCCGCCTTAGCCCTTAAAATACACCAGTATGAAGATACCGGCGCCATTATAGCCGCAAGCACTACAAGCCTGCCCGAATCGCCGGGAAGTGGACGCAACTGGGATTACCGTTATTGCTGGCTACGGGATACCTACTATGTGATCACCGCGCTAAACCACATTGGTCATTTTGAGGAAATGGAAAAGTATTTTGGCTATGTTACCGATATCACGTTTTCGGAAATGGAACGCTATCAGCCACTCTATGGTATCACCGGTAAAAAAGACCTTGTAGAAAATATCCTGACCGACTTAGCCGGCTATATGGGCAACCAGCCGGTACGTATTGGCAACCAGGCATCCGAACACATTCAAAATGATATTTACGGGCAGGTTTTGATCTCCCTGCTCCCATTGTATACCGATCATCGTTTTGTTTTTTCTGAACGAAAAGATTCAGTACACTGGATAGCGTTTTTATTAAGTAAAATAGAGCACACTATCGACGAAAAGGATGCCGGTATCTGGGAGTTCAGGAACATGGCTAACATCCATTGTTACAGCAACCTGTTTCAATGGGCAGGCGCATCTGCCGCCGAAAAAATGGCGCGCACCATCCAAAACCAGGAACTGATTGATAAGGCCGTATCCCTTAAAGAACGTGCGGCCGCGCACATCGAGAGTTGTTACGACCCGGTACGCAAAGTTTACACCAACTCGGCCGGGAGCAGTAATCTTGATGCCAGTACTTTACAGCTTATTATGATGAATTATCTTGATCCCAATTCGCAAAAAGCAAAGGATCATTTAGCTGCACTGGAAAAAGAGCTAAGAACGCCAAATGGTCTATTTTACAGATACTTATATGCCGATGATTTTGGTAAGCCTAAAACCACTTTCCTCATCTGCGCCTTTTGGTATGTAGAGGCACTGGCAACAGTTGGCCGTTTGGATGATGCCCAGCGCGAGTTTGGCAACCTGTTACAATATTCAAATCACCTGCTGCTGTTTAGTGAAGATGTTGATGAGGAAGATGGCAGCCAGTGGGGCAATTTCCCGCAGGCTTACAGCCATGTGGGGTTGATGAATGCAGCCTACCGGATTGCTATGAAGCTGGACAGGCCGATATTTTTGTAAGGTACTTTTATCATTAATAGAAAAAAATGTCATTTCGACGAACCAAGGGTGGGATTTGTGCATCGGAGGTAAGGAGAAATCTTCTACGCCCTGCTTTTACAAGTATAAATTGTAGAGCCTGATGTAGAAGATTTCTCTTTCGCTCCACCTCTCAGCCCGTCCCTGCTCAATCGAAATGACATTTTCTTTTTTTATAATCTGTCACTGGTCGAAGTTTAGCGACAGCGTAACTTCGTCCTAAAATCATGGAAGCATTCTGCTTCCGTGATTCAGGTTCAAATGCTCATTTCAAATGCTATTTAAATAAGGATTCTTAAGCTGAAAGCTTAAGCTATTTTAGGACGAAGTTACGCTGTCGCTAAACTTCGACCAGTTCGTGGGGTGCGGCGGGGTTGTGTAGTGGCAGGGAGGGGTTTATGCGCCATTTCAAACGAATAACTTTATCAGTGAAACCCCTCCCTACACCCTCCCAAGGGAGGGAATCGCACAATCCCACGCTTTTCCATTTCTTCCGAATACCTGTGATGCCCTCACAGATCAGTACAAAAAAGCCCGATTGATTTAAAAGATCAATCGGGCTTTAATTTTTAACGCTATGTTTTACACCTGCGTCCCCTCTTCCACCGGCGTGTATTTAGCAAAACTCGTAAGCAGTTTCCTCACTTCACCTGGATTTCGCAAGTAGAATTTCGCTGCCGAAAGATTACTGCCAACTTTAATGGTTATTGCACTTTCGGGCAGGGCCTTAAAAATATCTTCGTCGGTATAATCATCACCAAAAGCTATAATAAAATCATAATCGCGGCCCTCGGTAAGTGTTAAAGCAGCTTTGCCTTTATTAATGTCCATATTCTTAACTTCCAGCACCTTATCCCCCGGTAATAGTTGTAATCCTTTATCACTGGCAAGATATTTTAAGTTGTTTATGAGCTCATTGGCCCTTAGTTCACCAAGGCCTGCCTGGGCTTTCCGGTAATGCCATACCAATGAGTATGTTTTTTCTTCAATGAACGAGCCCGGGGTACGATCAACATAAGTTTCCAGTATGGGATAAATATCATGTTTCCACTGATCGCTGAGCCCGCCGATTTTATGCCAGGAAGTGCCTGGTTGTTTAAACCATGATCCGTGCTCGGCAATGAGATAGATATCATTGTCTTTAAACCAATCGTCGAGGTTCTCGTGTTTGCGCCCACTGATCAAAACCAGTTGATTTGCAGGATCTTCGGCAAGTTTATTAATGATATTATATAATTCTTTATCCGGATTAGCCTGGTCAATATTCGATTTAAAATTTACCAGGGTGCCGTCATAATCTAAAAAGATAACCCGCTTTTTAGTTTTGATATAGCGGTTGATGATGCTCTGTTCGGTAGTGTTGCTTACGTGCCTGGCCTGCATGGAGCGCTGCATCAGTTTTACTTCTTTCAGCCTGTCCATAAAAATTTTAACCCAGTGCGATGTGTTGAATTTTGCAACAAGCTGCCTCATCGGGATCATACGCCTGCGCTGCTCTTCAAGCGGCATATTGATAGCTTGTAAAATAGCGCGGCAAACTTCACCTGTATTATTAGGGTTTACAATTATGGCATCTATGAGTTCTTTAGATGATCCGGCCATTTCGCTCATAATCAGCACACCATCATTGTTTATCCTGCTGGCTACATACTCTTTGCTTACCAGGTTCATACCATCGCGCATGGGTGTAACCAAACAAACATCGGCCGAATAATAGAGGGCCGACAGGGTTTCGATGGGGAACGAGCGGTAGTAATAATGGATTGGGCTCCAGTCCATAGTGCGGTACAGTGCATTGATCTTCCCTACTTTTTTATCTATTTCATCGCGAAGGTGGGCGTATTGAGGCACAGTATCTCGCGAAGGAACCACGATCATGTAAAGGGTAATACGTTCAATACATTCCGGGCATTGTTCAAGCAGGAGTTCAAACGCTTCGAGCCTTTGCAAAATCCCCTTGCTATAATCAAGCCTGTCAATAGAAAGGATCAGTTTTTTGTTTTGAAAGTTTTCTTTAATTAAGCCAATCTGTTCCTTTACTTCATCCTGCAGCGGTAATGACGAATATCTTTTTTCATCAATCCCCATCGGGAAAGATTCGATTACAACTGAACGCTCACCATTGCTGATAATATTGGCGCTTGATGATACCGGGAGCAAGCGCGTAGCCGCTCCTAAAAAGTGGCGCACATCATCAAAAGTGTGTAAACCAATGAGGTCAGCACCAAGCATACCTTCTAAAAGTTCTGAACGCCATGGAATTAACCTGAACATTTCATTGGATGGAAATGGGATATGCAGGAAAAAACCGATGGAAACATCGGGTAGCTCCTGCCTGACCAGGGCAGGTAATAACAATAACTGGTAATCATGGATCCAAATCACATCACCGGGTTCGGCAATGCTCAGGATCATATCCCTGAATTTTTTATTTACCGCTTTATAATAATCCCAGTTTGATTGTTTGTAGGCTGCATAGGTTGAGGCGTAGTAATGAAAAACGGGCCATAAAACCTCGTTGCTAAAACCTTCGTAATATTGATTGATCTCTTCCTGATCTAAAAAAACGGGGATCAGGTTTAAGTCTTTTAATTCTTTAGTAACCTGGTCTTTATCTTCCTGTTCGGCTATCTCTACTCCGGGCCAGCCTATCCACACATTATCACCCTGTTTATATATTGAACCTAAACCGGTAGCTAATCCTCCCTCGCTTGGTGATGAATGGTAAGCACCATCAGTTTTGGAAATTTTAACAGGTAAGCGGTTTGATACAATTATTGTTTTCGACATACTAACTAAATATTAATTAATATTTAAAAGGCGAAAACAGTGTTTTTGTTTTATGAAATGCGCTTTATGATATAAAAACGAGATTTTTAAGCACAAAAAAAGCCGTCCTGATATTCGGGACGGCTTTTCATTGTTATAATTTTCGGAATTATTTCACTTGTTGGAAAAACTCGATGTTAGCTTGTTGAGTGATCCTTACCAAAACTTCGTGTTTGTCGTTTTTCAAGTCAACAAAGTATGAAGTTGGCTCGATAGCGTCATTGATTGAAGTGTTAGCCTGGTAAACGATAACTTCGCCTACTTCGTAACCTTTGTATTCGTTGTTGATTTGTTTAAGGGCTTTAGCTGGGATAGCTTTGTTGTCAACACGTTGAGTTGTACCTAAAAATTCACCTTGCAGATTGTAGAAAGCAGTTTTTTGAACGCCATCAACAGTGAAAGTAGCTTTTTGAACGTTTTTAGTTACAGTCCAGTTAACGTTGGTAGCTTCAGCAAAATCAGCAGTAAAGCCGTGTAATGCAATGTAAGAAACGTTTGTACCACCGTCAGATTTTTTGCTACCATCGGCAAAAGCGTTAACGGTAAATAATGCTGCGGTTGCTATTGTTAAAAATATCTTTTTCATGTTCGTTTAAATTTTAAATCCATAACAAAAGTAAGGTATACTTATCAATATGTCAAATTTTACTAAACTTTTATGAATATTTAATAATTATAGCCTTTTATAGCCTCAAAATTTAAATTTTGTCAATTACCTTAGTGTATATTTTACAATATCTAAAAGAAAAAACGCCAATTAATGGCGTTTTTTCTTTGCTAAACCGATTTATGTTGTCATGAAAATGTCATTTAGCCATTATCCGCAAAGCCGGGATACAAAGTCATGCCCCCATCTGCAAAAATTGTTACCCCGGTAACGTAATCCGACTGGTCTGAGGCCAGCCAAACGGCCAGTTTTCCGATATCGTCGGGCTGCCCTATCCGGTTGTAAGGGATGAGCGTCAGCAATTTGTCCAGTGCTTCCGGGGTATCCCAGGCCTCCTTATTAATAGGTGTTTGTATAGCACCCGGCCCTATTCCATTTACCCTGATCTTGTGCGGGGCAAGCTCCTGGGCTATACTTTTCATAAACATCATAATGCCGCCCTTGCTGGCCGCATAGTTCACATGGCCTGCCCATGGGATAACTTCATGCACGCTGCTCATGCAAATGATCTTGCCTGCGGCCTTGCTTTTTTCTTCAACAACACCGCGCCTGATAAATTCTTTGGCAGCCTCCCTGGCGCAAAGAAACTGGCCTGTTAAGTTAATGCTGATCACTTTGTTCCAATCGTCAAGTGTCATATCAACAAATTTGGAGTCTTTTTGAAGTCCGGCATTATTTACCAGGATATCTATGGTGCCGTATTGCTTGAATATTTCGGCAAACATAGCCTTTACCTCTTCCTCATGGCTCACATCGGCCTGGAATGCAAATGCCTCGCCGCCTGAAGCTTTGATCTGGCTTACCACATCATCGGCAGCTGTTTTATTATGGGCATAGTTAATCAGCAGTTTGGCTCCGGCAGCAGCCATTGCCAATGCTACTCCTTTACCAATGCCGCTATCAGCACCGGTTACCAGCGCCGCTTGTCCTTTTAATAGTTGGGGGTTATTGCTCATAGATAAACGTTTTTGTGTTTAATATAAGCAATTGAATTGAGAGGGGAATTGTTTTTGTCTGAACCGGGATTTATGGACTTTTATACCCTCCCGTCATTGCGAGGAACGAAGCAATCGCGAGCTATACAGGGCGGACCTGCTCATCGGGGATTATTAATAATTTTATTTTTACAGGTATAAATTAACTCCCTTCAGTTGATTGTCTGCGTTTCTTATAATGATGTGATCGTAAGTGGTTTATTAATTATATTTTTCGATCAATTTTATAATATGGGCGTTGCCTGCGGCCCGGGCTTTTCGTTGCAAGTCCTCGCCTTTCCTACCCGCAATCCCTACGCGCGCTGTGGGCTTTACACTGCAATCCCTCCTATGTTTACATTTAATATTATTGTAATGATTTTATGAGTGAAAAGAGTGAGAGCACAGCAATCCCAAACAGCCTTGAGCATGTTGAGCGTTAGATATAGCCTCACTCTTTTA